>JANMYL010000041.1:0-25539 GCA_031382045.1 Akkermansiaceae bacterium
GCAGACCCCGGACCGGCGGCTGAGATCCCCACCCATCAGAAGAAAGCCCGCAAGCAAACCCGCGCCCCGCGCATCCCCGAACACCTTCCCGTGAGCGAGGAAAAAATCCTCGAACCCGCCGAAGTTCTCGCCGATCCGTCCGCTTGGCGCCGCATCGGCGAGGAAACCCGCGAACAACTCCACTATCAGCGCGGCCGCTTCAGCCGCATCCGCACCGTCCGCCCCAAGTATGTCAGGATCGGCGACCTGCTAACAAAGCCCGTCATCGCCCCGCTTCCACCAAGCCTTCAGGACCGCTGCATCGCCACCCCCGCCCTCATCGCCGAAGTGTTGGACAACCGCTTCACCTGCCATCTTCCCTACTATCGGCAAGCCGAAATGTTCGCCCGCCTCGGCGTGCGCCTCCACCGCAAGACCCTCTGCGACTGGTCCCTGTTAGCATCCGACTGGCTCGCCATCATCTACCGGGAAATTCAATACGAACACTGGCGATGCACCTACCGCCAGATCGACGAAACCCCCATCGACTATCTCCAACCCGGTCACGGCAAAACCAAAACCGGCTACCTCTGGGTCTCCAACATCCCCGGCGGCAGCGTCATCTATCATTGGCGCAAAGGTCGTGACCAAGGCGGCATCACCGACCTCTTCGACAGCGATCCAAGCGCTGCCGCGCACCCCACCGTCCTCCAAAGCGACGGCTACAGCGCCTACCCCGCGTGGGCCAAAGGCAAAGACCACATCACCCTCATGGGCTGCCACGCCCACGTCCGCAGGAAATTTTTCGAAGCGAAGGACCAATCCCCGCGCCTCGTCGCCTGGATCCTCCGCCAACTCGCCCACCTCTACCAGATCGAGAGTCGTCTTCGCGAAACCCGATCCAGCCCCGTCCTGCGCGAAACCGTCCGCGCCGCCCAAAGCCGCCCCATTCACCAGCGCCTCAAAAAGCTCTTCGACAAGCTCGCCCTCCGCCGCGCCATCCTCCCCAAAAGCAATTTAGGCAAAGCCATCACCTACGCCCTCAACCAGTGGCCCAACCTCCAAACCTATCTGCGGGACGGTCGGGTCGAGATCGACAACAACCTCGTTGAGAACGCCATCCGCCCCACCAAGCTCGGAGCCAAAAACTGGCTCTTCATCGGAGCCGAGCACGCCGGAGAAAAATCCGCCATCATCTACACCCTCGTCGAGAACTGCCGCCGCCTCGGCATCGACGCGAGGGAATACTTCGAAGACGTCCTCACCCGTCTCCCCGCCATGAAAGCCAGCGACGCGGCCGGTCTCACACCCGCCAACTGGCACAAGGCAAAGAAAGCTCTCAGCGGAAAAAGCACCCACGCCGCAGCTTGACATCATAGCGGTCATAGATTCCGCCAATATGACTGCTACGCAATGACCGTAGCAAACCCATACGCATGGGGCCTCGGACTACGCTTACGGATCTTAGTGAGTGGTTTATTCGTGTCAGTTCATGGTCGGCGCTGTGTTGGTTTAAGCACCTTCAATGACTGATCTTAAACAGACTTCGACAACACCAAGTAGTAGGAAGAGGACGGCGGACTTTTGGTATGTAGCAGATTTTTATTGCTGACGAATCTTTGTATTATTGAAATCGCGGCACTTGCAGAATCCATATAAACCATTGCAATTTTCTCTGGAATGAAAAATTTGGTCATTACAGGAGCTCATGGTAGTTTGGGAAAGGTTCTGGAAACAACTTTTTTGAATTTCGATTGGAAGGTCGAAGCAGCGAGCCATCATGAGCTGGATGTAACGAATTCAACGGCTATTCGAAAATATTTTAAATCACGACAACTCGATTTACTCGTTTGTGCTGCTGGGATTACTCGTGATGCTCCTTTGGTTTGCATGCAGGAAAATCAGTGGAACGACGTTTTAGCAGTAAATTATAAAGGTGCTGCAGATTGCGCGGTTGCAGTCCTGCCAGAAATGATTCGGCAAGGCCATGGTCACATTGTTTTTATTTCTAGTTATTCAGCACTCCATCCAGCGGTTGGACAAGCTGCCTATGCTGCATCCAAAGCAGCTTTGCTTGGACTGACTGTTGATCTCGCAGCTAAATACGGTTCATACAACATTCGCGTAAACACCGTTTTACCCGGATTCATTGAAACAAAAATGACAGAAACTGTATCTGCTTTACGGAAAGTTCAAATTTTATCAGATCATTCTCTTAGACGTTTGAATACGTTGACAGCAGTCGCAAAATTTATTCTTCATCTTCATGAAAATCTTCTTTGCACATCCGGTCAAGTTTTTCAGTTGGACAGTCGGATTTCCTAATAGAAATGATATTCAAAGAGTGGACAAAATTAATTTAGTATCTTGAATTACCGTCTTCGTCAATTCATCGGAACTCATGAACGCGAAAACCCCTCCAGTACAAATTATTAAAAATAATATGAAAATCACAAAAAATACGTTCACTAATGAAGAAGTCGTTCTTGATTTCCACGAATACGAAAGCTGCGAGTTCACTAATTGTCGTTTTGTCGTCCTTGGCTACGGACCCTTTGCTCTCAACCAATGTGAAGTGATCAACTGCGAATTTACTTTCGCGGGTCCTGCTGCGAGTACGATTCAAACAATGTCCACAATTTACCATAACATCGGCGAGCAAGGTAAACAACTTATCGAAGGCACTTTTGATCAGATCCGCAATGCGGTCAGCAATAAGCCTGTTTAATTGGAAATTTAAGATGAAATTATCCACAGTCGTCTTTATCATTGAGACTTCTGTGGGTTAATTTGCTAGAATGGAAATTTTGCTTCGTCTTCCAACGACGGTGAGCTTGCTGGCACTTAATTTTCGTGATACTGCATAAATGGTGGGACGAAAAATTCTAAATATCCTCGCGGGAGCTCTAGGCCTTCTGTGCGCAGGAAATTTGTCGGCTGACCAACCCGCTTTTAAGGCTGTATCTGCCAAAGTTGTGATCATTCCGATACGAGGGCAAATCGCGAAACCCGAATTATATATTCTGCGCCGCGGTTTAAAGCAAGCCATCCTAGATAAGGTGGATACCGTTGTGCTTGATATGGAAACACCCGGTGGCTCGCTTGAGGTCACATTCGAAATGCTTAAAGCGCTCGAAAAATTCCCTGGGAAAATTGTAACTTACGTCAACCGTGAAGCAATTTCCGCAGGCGCTCTTATTTCTGCAAGCACCGATGAAATCTATTTCGCGCCTGACGGAATTATTGGAGCAGCCGCTCCCGTGCTCTCTACAGGCATGGAAATTGAAAATACCATGCGTGAAAAAATTGTCAGTTATCTTAAGGCCAAAGTCCGCTTAATGTCCGAGGGCAAGGGTTATAGAGGAGAGGTGATTTCTGCGATGATCGATATGGAATCCGAACTCAAGATCGGGGATGAAGTGATTAAAAATAAAGGCGAATTGCTTTCTCTAACTGCGCATGAAGCCATGAAAAATTACGGTGATTCGCCCGAACCACTGCTAGGGGCTGGAATTGCAAAAAATCTTGAAGCTTTGTTGGATCAGCTTCATGGAGCTGGTAATTATTCGGTTAAAAACCTTGAAGTTACTTGGTTTGAAAGACTTGCGCAATATCTGACTCAAATTACCCCAATACTTCTTGGAATCGGGTTGGTTTGTCTGTTCATTGAATTCAAAACCCCCGGATTCGGAATGTTTGGAATTTCTGGAATAGCTTTGTTGGGCTTAGTTTTCTTCGGGCAGTGTATCGCAGGATTTTCAGGATACGAGCCGGGTATATTTTTTCTATTGGGTTTAATTTTAATTGCCGCAGAGCTATTCTTTTTTCCCGGTGTGGTGTTACTGGCGGTGTCTGGAGTGACCCTGATGTTAGTATCATTGGTGTGGGCGATGACTGATCTATGGCCGCGCGAGCCGATTTTAATTTCTAGTAATGTATTCGTGATGCCATTGGTAAGTGTCTTATCTGGAGTGGTTCTGGCGGTGTTTTTGTTTGTTGCTCTGTTAAAGTTCCTTCCTAATGGTGGACTTTGGAATCGAATGATTCTGCATGCGGCGGTAAGTGGCGAGCCGGTGCTGGCTAATACTGCAGAATTACTTGGCAGGACTGGCATTGCGGTTACTGCGTTATTTCCCAGCGGACAGGTAGACATCAGTGGAAGTCGCTACGAGGCACGGCTGGCGATAGGTTTTGCCGAAGCAGGTACGCAGGTAATTGTCACTGATTTAAAAGAATTTAGCTTAATTGTGGAGGTTCTATCATGACATTGATCATTCTGTTATTTCTTGTCGGGCTTTTGTTTATAGCCGTGGAAGTGATCATTCCTGGTGGCATTCTCGGCTCGTTTGGGGCACTAATGATGTTTGGCGGCTGCGTTATGGCCTTTTCGGAATACGGGACCTCTGGTGGGATCATGGCCCTCATCGCGGCTTTGGGGATCGGCGGTCTCGCAATTTTCATCGAATTTCGCATCCTGCCAAAGACCAAGCTGGGCAAGCGCGCTTTCCTCACTCACGAAATTACTGCTGTGAGCGCGGCGTTAGGCGCAGAAGCTTTAGAGCTGATTGGTAAATCTGCCGAAGCGCTGACCATGCTCTCGCCCAGCGGCTATGTGCGAGTCGACGGCCGTCGTTATGAAGCTTTTTGCCAATCTGGCCAGGTGCCCGTAGGTTCCGCACTCGAAATTATCGGTGCAGATAGTTTTCGTCTAATCGTCACTCTCACTAAAAATAACTAAATACCATTGCCATGTTTCCTACAATAATACTCGTCGTTATCGCCATAGCTGGCATTTTGCTCGCTGGCATTTTGCTTTCTTTCTTCAGCGTTTGGCTTCGTGCTTGGCTTGCGGGCGCTTATGTTGGATTCCCTGAACTTATCGCCATGCGTCTTCGCCAAGTGCCATACGGCATGGTGGTTGATGCACGGATCACCGCAAAGAAAGCCGGCATTGAGATCCCAATCAACGACATCGAAGCTCACTTCCTTGCTGGCGGAAATGTTATCCCATCCATTCAAGCGCTTATCGCCGCACAAAAAGCCGGCATTGCGCTGGACTGGAACCGCACCTGCGCCATAGACCTTGCAACTAAGGGTTCCGGAAAAAGTGTCGTTGAAGCCGTTCGCACCTCGGTAGATCCGAAGGTCATTGATTGCCCGAATCCCGCGTCTGGTCGCACGACCATCGACGGTGTGGCGAAGGATGGCATTCAGGTGAAAGTCCGAGCTCGTGTGACCGTCCGCACTAATCTCGATCGTTTCGTCGGCGGCGCTAAAGAGGAAACTATCATCGCTCGTGTTGGTGAGGGCATTGTCACTACCATCGGTTCTGCGGAAAGTTATAAGACCGTGTTGGAGTCACCTGATAGTATTTCTAAAGTCGTCCTGCACCGTGGCTTGGACGTTGGCACCGCTTTTGAGATTCTTTCCATCGATATCGCAGACGTGGATGTGGGCGAGAACGTTGGTGCCCAGCTTCAAGAAGCGCAGGCCGAGGCAAATAAAAATATGGCTCAGGCCCAGGCAGAAATACGCCGTGCCGCCGCCGTCGCTCTTGAACAGGAAATGGTCGCTCGGGTTGCAGAAATGAAGGCGAAAGTCGTCGAGGCAGAGGCCCAAGTGCCACTGGCTATCGCTGAAGCCTTTCGTAGCGGCCGTCTTGGTGTGATGGATTATTATAAGATGGAAAACGTCAAAGCCGATACCCAGATGCGTGCTAATATCTCAAAACCAGAAGGCACCTAATACTATCTGAATCACCATGAACTGGATTTTTGATAACTTTCAAATCGTCATCCTCATCCTGCTAGGCGTAGGTTCGTTGGTGAAAAGCCTACTGGAAGCTAAGGCCAAGCAAGCTGCCGAGCAGCAAGCGGAGTGGAATGCAGATCCCGAGATTCCGCTCGACGAGGACTCGAGCTACCGCAAAATTAAACCTGCGGTTCCTTCTGTTGTGACTCGTCCTGCCACCCCGCCATCTTTGCAGATGGCGGGCTATGACGCCGAGGTCGCCAAGGAAACGGCGATAGCTCTCAAACACCAGCAAGATCTCGCGGAGCGCCTGCGTCAGATTCGTGAAACCAAGGCAACCATCACGGGTGGGGCCTTGGCCACTCGCGCTCGCATCGCTTCGAGAGGCGTCGCCAAGCCTCTGAAATTAACACCGTTAACTCTCCACGATCGTCTCCGTGACCCTGCGGAAATCCGCCAAGCTCTCGTCATGCGCGAGATTCTTGATCCGCCGGTCGGCCTCCGCTGATACAGAAAAGGATCACCGTTGAATGTTGAAAAACAAAGGCTTCAAAGCCAGATGCAACGCTCACAAATGGCTTATTGGGAATGATTTTGAACCTGATAATGTGGGTGACAACAAAATTTAATGAACTTGCGGGAAGGTCCGGCTTCGCTAGTTTTACGTAGTTCTTTCCTTACTCATGTCCGCTATTCCTGCCATTTTCCAAGTTATCCTGCTCATCTTCGCCGTGGTGATGAGTTTTAACGTCATCATTTTTGTCCACGAGCTCGGTCATTTTCTTGCCGCCAAGTGGCGTGGCTTGCGGATTGACCGCTTTCAGATTTGGTTTGGCACGCCGATTTGGAAAAAGGAAATCAACGGCGTGCAATACGGACTTGGCTGGATTCCAGCCGGTGGTTTTGTCGCGTTGCCGCAAATGGCACCGATGGAAGCGCTCGAAGGCGGCAGCAAGGATGACAAGCCGCTGCCGCCGATCACTCCGCTGGATAAAATCATCGTCGCTATCGCCGGGCCGTTGTTTTCAATGCTGCTTGCCTTAGTCTCTGCTGTCTTCGTTTGGCAAATCGGTAAACCGGCAGATTTTATCGCCACGACTCAGATTGGGTATCTGGTTCCGGACAGCCCCGCCCAGAAAGCAGGTCTTGTTATTGGTGATAAAATCATTGCAATCAATGGCGTCAAAGTCAGTGGTTTCGCTGGGTCTTTAGATTCGATCACAGAAAATATCGTTCTCAGTCGCGGTAAGGAAATCAGCTATACCGTCGAACGTTTGGGAATTTCCGAACCCATTACATTACGCTCTGGGTTTGAAACCGAAAAAACCCAGTGGTTCCAACGCGGTGGACTCCGCCAAGTCGGGATCATGCCAGCAGGTGACGCTATCGTCGGTAAGGTCAGCTTAAACAGCCCGGCTGCAGACGCTGGGATCACCGCGGGTGACAAGATCGTTTCGGTGGATGGTTTCAAGCTCTATAGCCTGCAACAATTCTCACAATATCTCCGCGAGCAGAAATGGAAGTCAGTTCGACTCAGCTTACAATCTGCATCCGGCGACACCCGCGAGGTGGAACTCACTCCGGAAAGCCCGCTCAAACCTTCCGGTCTCGATCCCATGGTCGGTATTCTTTGGGATGACGGTGGCGAAGTGGACACCCGGATCGTGCATCCCGGTCCGATTCGACAAGTCACTGATAGTTTGAAAATGATGTGGACCACCATCACCAGTGTCATCGCCTCAGACTCTAGCATCGGCGTCGGCCACCTCAGCGGTCCGGTTGGTATCGCGAAATTACAATATCAACTTCTACAAATGGACGATGGTTGGCGGCGCATTCTTGCTTTTATGGTGCTTTTCAACGTTAACTTGGCCGTCCTCAATATGATGCCCTTCCCGGTGCTCGACGGTGGACATATCACCCTCGCTATTTTAGAAAAAATCTTCGGTCGTCCAGTCAAAGCGAAGCCTTTAGAAATTCTTCAAACCTTGTGCGCCCTCGCCTTAATTTCGCTGATGCTTTTCGTGACGAGTAAGGACATCGGCGACGGTTTCGGCCGTAATAAGGAAAAGAATGTTGAAATTGTTTTCCCATAAAAGCGTGTCGCCCTCGTCCTTCAGCCAGCTGGATTGACAAGGGGAAACCAGTATCACATCGTCCTAAGCATGGTATCTGAGAAACCCAGCTCGCCGCTAGCGGAACGCCCGCCAGTCTTCGCGATTTGCTGCTGGGCACTCGCACTCATGGTATTTTCTCAATTTTTAGTCGCGAGTTTGGCGTTGGCGACACGATTTGAGGAATCGCGTGAAGTCCGCACCGTGATCAAGGAAGTGCCGAAATTGATCGCCGTGCGGATACCAGCCGCCGTGTCCGAACAAGCCCGTCCGTCGCCCGTCGTTTCTCATCCACCAGTAGAGCCGCAGGCAATTCCATTACCGTCTCCCACGCCCGTCGCCTTGCCGCAAGTCGGTGATCCACGTTCTGAGAGGATGGTTAGGGAAGCTCGTCAGGCGCGTGTGGCCGGCGACATGGGACTCGCAATCATGAAACTTGAAGAGGCGCTTTCACAGTCCAAAGACGACCCAAGCGTGCATTACGAGCTTGGTCTCGTCCACGAGCAGATGGGCGTATTCGACACCGCTGCTGCGCACTTCGAGAAGGTTTTCCAAATGGGTGTCTCGGGTGCCGGTTCGCTTTACTCACTCGCGGCAAACAAGCTGCGCGACGGTTTCGAGAAGCCAGACGCAATGCTCGGCAAGCTTTCGCTGAGCCGGGTCCGGATTTTTAAAGACTTAAAAAACCAAGGCGGCGAACGCGTGGTCCTGACGATTCCGGTGCAGAAAGCCCCGGGTGAGCAAATCGAAGTGTCGGAAATCGCCGTCTCGGTCACCTTTTTTAACCGCACTTCCAAGGGTGAAATCGTCCAACTCGAGGATAAATCTTGGGTCACCGAGCAGTGGGTTACAGCGCCTTTCGACTGGACCGGCGACGAAGAAAGCTTGCGGATGACTTATCTGATTCCCCCGCAGGATGGACAAACTGAGCATCTTTTCGGTGGTCGCAGCTATTATGGCCAAGTCGTTTCCCTGATGTATAAAGGCGAGATCCTCGATGTGCAGGCATGGCCGCGCGACCTGGCGGCCAAGATGCCGCGCTCTCCTGCCGCCACTTCTGGCGACCCGCTGTTACCAGAATTCCAAGACTCCTTGCCTCAGGGTTTTGATCCGAGTCTGCCGTTGCTGCCGTCCAAAACCCAATGAATCCCGCCCCAGAAGAGCGCCTGCTGGGCGAATACCGACTCAAGGAGCTTCTCGCAGAAACCCCCGTCTCCAGGACATGGCTTGCCGAGCAGGTTTCTGTATCCCGTCGCGTTCTACTCGATGAACTGCGCCCGGATCAGTTTCATCAACGGGATGCGTTCCTGGCAGATGTCCGCGCCAAGGCTGCAGTCGATCATCCACTGGTAGGCTCCGTGTATGAAGCCGTTGCTGGGCCCGGACCTTGTTATTACGCCCACGAATTCCTGCCGGGCATCAGCCTCTCGGAACGGGAAAAAACGAAGCAGCATTTGTCCCCCAGCCGTCTTGCCAATCTGCTGCGCCGAGTTTCTGAGGTCCAGCTCCAGTACGAAGCCCTTGGCCAAGCAACTTCGCCGTTAAGCCTTAGTGCAGTGCATCAGGACGAGCATGGCGTAGTTCGTTTGGAAAATCTCGCCATTGCTGCCCTTCGCACGCCGGAACAATCTTTGCGGGATATCGTTTATTTAGGAAGCGCCCTTGTCCCTCTCATCATCACCGACCAACCCGGTGCTAATCGCATGCTCATCGTTTGTGCTTGGATGCGCGGCGAGGGCCTGGAGGCTCCGCTCACCTGGCATCAGATCCGCGATTTCTGCATGCAGATCGAGCACCAACTTGCTGGTCCTGCTTCGTCGCTGACAGCCACCCGCAGGGGCTTTTTGGCAAAAAAACAACAACCTGTCATTTTGATGGCATTGGCCACCGTCGTCGTGGTGGTCGTTGGCATCGTCCTGGTTGTAAATATGATGCGGCCGCCTGCTCCGTCAGCTCCTGCCCGTGCCAGCTTGCCGGACGCCGTCGCCATTGCTGCGGGGAATTCTCCGACACCTGATGGCAGCGTGGAGAATTATCAAGCTTTCCGCATTTCTGCTCATGAAATCACCATCGGCCAATACTCCGAGTTTCTTGAAATCCTCGGCACGCTCACCAAGGATGGCCGTGAGCGGACTTTTGATTCACCCAACCAAGCTCCCGAAAAAACCTCCCACGAACCGGTGGACTGGGCTGCCCAGCACGCTGCCGCCAAGATTCATGGAATCTGGCAAAACCAAGCGGTCACGCTGGATTGTCCGGTTACCGGAGTCGATTGGTGGGACGCGGCTGCTTATGCGGAGTGGAAAAAAGCTCGCCTGCCCACCCAAGAAGAATGGTTCGCCGCGCTCCACTTGGAGGAGAAAAATCCCGCCGAGCTCCCGCCTGGGCCGTGGGCACCCGTCACCTCACAGACCACCGATCGGACCGCCGCCGGGCTTCTCGGCATGGCCGGGTCGGTCTGCGAGTGGACGGCCGAGCCCGCGCCAAACCCAGCCAACCCGCTCGGTGAGAAACTCTGGGTCATCACTGGTGGCTCTTATCTGAAACCCGGCACCAACGCGCTCACTCGCGAATGGACAGCCGACCGCTTGCTGCGCCGTCCCGACCTTGGCTTTCGCGTGGTGTTCGAGACGGAGTGAGAAAACGTCTGCTTGGTGAGCGAATCTCTGCTCACTGCAAGGCGCGTCGCCCATGGGTGGCGAGCAATCCTTTTTACACGGAGCTTTTCAAATAAGTCCCAATCCCGCATCTTTTCGGCGATGAGCGAGATGTTCGATTGGCAGCATTACCAGACCGCGTTCTGCGAGGCTGCGATGGCGGCCGGTTTTATGCCGACGTTATTAGCAGATCTGGAGAGCGGGCCTTTAGTCGCTTGGGAGCGCCCGAGCAGTGGTCCGCGCATTTATCTATCTGCCGGGATTCATGGCGATGAACCCGCTGGTCCGCTGGCGCTGCTGGAATTGATGTGCGAGGGATTTTTCACTCCGGCGGTACATTGGTCGCTCTGTCCCGCGCTCAATCCCTACGGCCTCACCGCTGTCACCCGCGAAAACGCCAATGGAGTGGATCTGAACCGCGATTATTGGCAGCGCGCCACGCTGGAAGTCGTTGCTCATGCTCTTTGGCTCGATGCGCGGCCCGCACCTGAACTCTTCATTTCTTTGCATGAGGACTGGGAGAGCACGGGTTTCTATTTTTATGAAATCAATCTGGGAGCTGACGAACCGCAACGCGCGCGGCTGATTCTTGAAGCGGTCAGTCCATGGTTCCCACCTGAGTCCGGTCCGGAAATCGACGGCCACGAGCTGCGCGAGGCTGGCTGGATCTATCACGCTGCCGAGCCGGACCTACCGGAAGGCTGGCCAGAAGCTATCTATCTGGCGAAAATGGGTTGCCCTGTTTCATTTACCTTCGAGACCCCCAGCCAAGCCAAGCAGGGCCGACGCGTGGCTGCTCACATGGCTGCGGTGAAAGCCGCGTGCCGGTTTTTAGGAGCTAATTTTTAACGGCGCGAGTGGCTGAAGATAGGAATATCAGTTTGTAGTGATAGATCGTGTTCTCGAAGAATTCAAGAGCCGTGATCAATCCAACAGAGAGGAAACCTTCGCCAAAATTTCTTCCACCGGCGAGAGCCTCCCGATTCCTTCGTAGCCACAGGCGAGTCCGCCCTCGGCAGGGCCTACGAATTGGCAGCCGTCCGCTGTGAGTTGGGCGATGTTGCGCTGGGTCGCAGGGTGCAGCCACATTTTCCCATTCATCGCCGGAGCAAGTAGCACGAGAGTGGTGCGTGGCAGGGCGAGATAAATCGAGGTGAGCGGGTCCGGCGCGAGGCCCCTGGCGAAATTCCCGAGCGTATTGGCGCTGGCCGGGGCCACGAGGAATAAATCGGCACGGTCGGCGAGCTCGATGTGACCGGGTTTCCACGATTGTTTCTCGTCCTCCAGCGAGACGAGCACCGACTGGCGAGTGAGCGTCTGCAGCGTAAGCGGTGTGATGAATTCCGTCGCCGCGCGGGTCATCACGACGTGGACTTCATGGCCGAGCTTGACTAACTGCGACGCGATGTCCGCTGACTTATACGCGGCGATGGAGCCGGAAATTCCGAGGACGATGTGCATGTGGGCAGTGGGTTTTGATTTTCAACTCAGCATCGAGACTGCCTTGCGGGTGGCTTCGGCCAGCGCCTCAATGTCTTTTTTAGTATTATATAAGGCGAACGAAGCACGCACAGTGCCAGTCATGCCGAAGCGGGCCATCAGCGGTTGGCAGCAATGATGACCGGTGCGGACGGCTACGCCCATTTGATCCATCAGCGTGCCGAGATCGTAGTGATGAATGCCTGCGACATTGAAGGAAAGCGCACCCGCACGGTCTTCTGGGCCGAAGAAACGAATCCCAGGAATCGAGGCGAGCGCGTCTGCAGCAGAGCGAATGAGTGCCTGCTCATGCTTCTGAATCGCGCTCAGTCCGATGTCGTTCACGAAATCGAGAGCGGCGCCGAGGGCGATCGCGCCTTCGATATTTGGTGTGCCGGCTTCGTATTTGAACGGCAGCTCGTTGTAGGTGGTTTTTTCGAAAGTGACCTCCTTGATCATTTCTCCGCCGCCACGCCATGGGGGCAGGGCGTTTAGAATTTCTGTGCGACCCCACAGCACGCCTATCCCAGTTGGCGCGTAAGCTTTATGGCCAGAAAACGCGAGGAAATCGATGTCCAGCAACTGCACATCGATCCGCGTGTGTGCGACGGCTTGTGCTGCATCCAGAAAGACCAGTGCGCCGACGTTTTTTGCGGCAACGGCCATTTCCTGCACAGGATTGACGGTGCCGAAGGAGTTGGAAATCCAAGTGAGAGCTAAGATTTTCGTGCGCGCACTGAGCAAGGAAAGGAATGTCGCTTGGTCCAGCGTGCCGTCCTCCAAGCAAGGAATGACCTTGAGAATCGCGCCGCTACGCTCGCAGAGCATTTGCCACGGGACGATGTTCGAATGGTGCTCCAGCGCGGAAATGAGCACCTCGTCGCCCGGCGTGATTCGGCCCGAAAGGCCGAGGATATTGGCCAGGAGATTGATGGAATCGGTGGTGCCGGAGGTGAAAATGACCTCATCCGAGCTCCGGGCATTCAAGTGACTGGAAACGGTCTGACGGGCTTTTTCAAAGGTCTCCGTGGCGAGTCTCGCGAGATGGTGAGTGCCGCGGTGGATATTGGAGTTCATCGCCTCATAGTAGTGCCGCGAGGCCAGCAGCACAGCCATCGGCTTCTGCGTGGTGGAGGCATTGTCCAGATAAACGAGCGGACGCCCGCCGATCGCTTGATCGAGAATCGGGAAATCAGGAATCACGGAGTCGGGCTGGAACATGGTGGCAAATTTAGGAGATTTGGCGGCGGCATGGTAGGGTGGGACAGGCTCGCTCCGACCGCAACGCCAGAATTGCTCAGTGTAAAACATCTGCCCTTGCGGTGCGGGAGATGCCCGGCTTGAATCCGGGTCTTACGAGCATGTATCTGCTGAAAAAAGTCATCCAGCTCCGCGAGAATTCTCATCCGGACCACGAAAAGCCGTTTCTCGAGCATTTGGAGGATTTGCGAGTCATGGTCACCCGAGTCGTGATCACACTTGTTATCTCCATGGTCGCCTGTTTCGCCTTCAACAAGAATCTAATGGATTTCTTCCGGCAGCCCGTGGACCAAGTGCTAGTCACCCAGCTTAAGGCCACATTGCCCGACGACGCCCCGCGCCCGTTCACCGTGGAAAGCTGGGGAAAAGCGCGCAAAGTTGAACACGCAGCGATGAATCTCACGCCTGAGCAGCGCGCGGTTTTTTACCAATCCCTCGGCCATGGCGACCTCTCGTTCCAAGCAGAGTCCATCAGCTTACTCCGCGCCGCCAATGCCCTGCCGCAAGAAAAACGCGAGACGTTCGTCAATTCATTGGGCGCATCTGATGAACTCAAACTCCAGATCAAAGCCCTTCTCCGCACCAAGCCGAACACCGACGCCGATGCCCAAGGCAACCTGCGGATGATGTCCGCGCTTCGGCCCACCGAGGGCTTCATGCTCTCGATGAAGCTCTCCTTCGTCGCGGGCATCGTCGTTTCGTTTCCCCTGCTATTATTGTTCATTTTGCAATTCGTCCTACCCGGACTCCACAGCAATGAGAAGCGGGTCCTCTGGCCAGCGATGGCCATCGGCTTCGGCCTATTTCTAACGGGGTCCGCCTTCGCCTACTACATGGTATTACCGCGGGCTTTGTTGTTTTTCGCGGAATGGAGTGGCAATATGGGAATTTCCAACGATTGGCGGATCGGCGAGTATATTTCCTTCGCCACCCAGTTCACCCTGCTTTTCGGCGCTTCCTTCGAGCTGCCAGTCGTTGTAATGGTTTTCGTGAAATTGGGGATGCTCAGCTATGAGACGATGTCCAAAACTCGCTCCTACGCCATCGTTGGTATCTTCGTCGCCGCCGCTGTCCTCACCCCCACGCCGGATGCGATGACTCTCTGCATGATGGCTGCGCCGATGATCGTGCTTTACGAAATTTGCATTTGGCTCGCCTATTTCGACAGTAAGAAAAACCGCATCAAGGAAGAGCAGGAAGCCCGAGAAAACATGGAGCGCCTCCTACTCCGCGAGGAAGAAGCGAAGGCAAGCGCCCCGCCGGAAAGCGAGGCCTGGCATGATGATCTCGCTGGCGACGACGGCTGGCATGACGAGTATCCTCAAAAAGATCCGCATTCCAGCGACGAGCTCCCCGTCATCGATCCGGCTCCTTCCGCAGGCGACGACCCAGAAAAAAAAGTCCCCTGATTTTATCCAATCCTGCCCGATGTCCCAGAATACGCTTCGCAAAGATGCCAGCGCCCGCTCGCCTTTCGCGGGTTGCGCCATCCTCATCGCCGCACTCGCGGTGATGATTTTTCTCATTGGATTCTCGGTCCTTACCTTGTTCCGGCAGTTCAATGAAATCGCCAAGTTCACTGCAGAAAAGCCTGTCACCGTAGAGGTCGCACCACTCGAAAACCAAGAAGCCACTCTGAATCATCTTGCCGAACGGATCGAAAAATTTCGCCAGCAACTCGCCGGCGATTCCCAAGCCACGCTCGCTCTGTCCGCCGAGGATTTGAATCTCGCCATCGCCGCCTACGAGCCATTCAAGGAACTTCGCGGCACATTTCGTGTCACCTCCATCGAGAGCGAAAACCTGCGCATCGCGATTTCATTTCCGCTCAATGGTAAGCCACGGCTCGCCCGTGAAGGCGAGCCCAGTTGGATCGCCTCCGACTCCCGCTTCCTCAACGGCACACTCGTCGCCCGTCCGCAATTGCTGAAGCACGAAATCGTCCTCACCCTCGACGCCATCGAAGTTCCCGGCAAGAAAGTCGTCCCAGAATTCATCGGCCAAATGTCGCCCTATCGGATCACCGAGCGCTACCTCGTCCATCCTGCGATCGGTCCGGCCATGGCCAAACTCACCCGCGTAGGCATCGCCGACGGGAAAATCGTCCTAAGTAGAACCCCAGGTGAAATCCCAGCCGACAAAATCACCAACGCGCAGGTGGACTCTGCCAGCACACGCTTGTTCACCACACTTGGCATCGCTGCCGCCATCTTTCTCGCATTTGCCGGACTCATCGTCCTCATCGGAATCCGCACCAAAGCCCAGAAGCCGTGAAACTTCAGAAACAAAGCCGAGCTGCCGCATCGTTCTAAAATCGACTCATGAAAAAAATCCCTGCCCTCATCGGTTTCGCCCTCACGACTGCCCTGCTGCCCGCCAAAGAAGCTGCACCTGCTGCACCCGCTGAAGTCACGACTCCGCCGAACCCCGCGCTCGAAGCAAAACGCGCCGAACAGGAAACTCTCGCCACGGACAACAAACTCGAAGCCGAGCGCCTCACCCAAGCGACCAACGCGATGCGCGCCGAGGTGACCCGCCTGAAATTAGAACGCGAATTGATGGCCGAAAAAAATGCCATGGAATCCGCCAAGCGTCAGGCCGCACTCCAACAAGAACTCTCCGGAATGGACGCGGAGAAAGAAAAAATCACCCGTGAAGGCGAGCTCTCCAAGGCGCGCGCCGAGAAACTCGGCAACGACCTGAAGACCATTCAGACCGAAGCCGCTCTCGAAATCACCCGCCTTCAAAACGACATCGCCCGCATCGAAACCACCGAAAAGCGTGCCAAATTTGCAGATGCCAAGCCGGTCTTTCTCAAGAACCCGCTGAAGGAAAATGGCACTCTTGTCATTTCCGACCGCCGGATTCCGCTCAATGGTATGATTACCACCGCCACGGCTGATTTCATCACCAGCCGCATCCAGTATTGGAATAACAAGGACCGCGAGTTACCCATTTTTATCGTCATCGACGCCTCGCCCGGTGGCTCCGTCATGGCAGGTTATCGGATTCTCAAAGCCATGGAATCGAGCGATGCGCCGGTCCACGTCGTTGTGAAATCTTTCGCCGCGTCCATGGCCGCCGCCATCACCACACTCGCTCAGGAATCTTACGCTTATCCGAATGCTGTCATCCTTCACCACCAAATCAGCTCGGTGGTCATGGCCCAGCTCAACCTCACCCAACAGCGCGAATTCCATGAGGAAAGCCAGCGTTGGTGGGTTCGCCTTGGCACTCCCATTGCACAAAAAATGGGGATCACGACGGACGAGTTGATTAAGAAGATGTATGCGAGGTCGTCCAGCGGCGATTGGAGCGAATTCGCTGAGCAAGCCAAGGAACTCAAATGGGTCAATCACATCGTCAAAGGCATCGACGAAACCTCGTTCACCAAAAATCCAGATTCCGTCGAGCCCGCCAAGGCCGCCCAGCCCGTTGCTCTGGTCGAGGAAATCGACGCCTCCGGCAAGCCCTTCGTCTGGCTCCCCCGCCTCAATCCGCAAGACGTCTATTTCCTCCATAATTCCGACGGTTACTACCGGATGAGGTAGTAGCACAGACATTCCTGTCTAATACCACCATGCTTGAAGACGATTACACATGGGTGATGCGCAAGGCGCTTCGCGGCCTCGGACTCACCCCGGGTGATGCCGCGCGCCAGGCGGATATTTCTGAAAATGAATTCCTTAAGTTCTCAGAAGGGAATTTCTCTTTGGATATAGCCAGCCGCCTCGCGCCAGTGCTGCATTTGAAATCTGCCGCGCTCACCAATCATCCCAACTACCAGCCCAAGCCGCTCGCCATGCGCGGCGTCCATCGGCTCGATCTCCCTTTCGGCGAGGAACGAGTGAACGCATGGCTAGTTTGGATCGATGAAACCGCGATTCTTTTCGATACTGGCCTCGATTCAGACTCCTGCGCGGTCGCGCTCGATGCCATCTCCCCGCTAGCAAAAAGCCAAGTTTTCATCACTCACGGCCATCGCGACCACGTCGGCGGCATTTCTGCGCTCCTTGCCAGAGGCAACGTAGTTCACGGCGATCATATCGAAAATGCCCTTCCCGTATCCCCCGGCGACTCAATCCGCTGCGGCCCGCTCACCGTCCGCGCCTGCGATCTATCCGGCCATGCCGATCCGGCGCTTGGCTATCATATCGACGGACTCACTCGCCCTGTCCTCGTCACCGGGGATGCTCTCTTCGCCGGTTCCATCGGCGGATGCGGCTCACCCGCCATCTACCAGAAAGCTTTGCGAAATTTGATGCAAATCCTTACTCCACTGCCGGACGCCACCGTCTTGCTCCCCGGTCATGGCCCGGCCGCCACCCTCGGCGAGGAGCGCGCTGGCAACCCTTTTTATAGTTAGGACCGTAGCCCGCGGATCACGGATAGATCACTTTTTGCAGAAAAAGCCCGTCGGATGGCGCGCAGAGTGGAGATTTTCCTCGCGGCAGACCGGATGGCTGGTCGAGAAGTGCTGCTAAATCGTCCAAACGAATCCGACCTTGCGCGGCGTGGACCGCCCCACCGGTGAGAAGGCGGACCATTTTGTAAAGGAAACCGTCGCCATGGTAGCTAATCTGGTAGCCGTCTTGTAAGGTCGTCAGCTCGACTGATTCGATAGTCCGGCACCAGTCGATGTCTGGCGTCTCATTGCCACGATAGGCCGCGAATGCGTGGAAATCATGGCGACCGATGTATAGCGCAAGTGCTTCCCACAGCACGTCCGCGTCGAGTTGGCGCGGGATGTGCCAAGCGATGCCAGCCTTGAGAGGCGGTAAGACAGGATCAGTGCAAAGGTCAAAATGATAGATTTTGCCGATAGCTGAAAAACGGCTGTGAAAATCCGGTGCAACTTCCTCACAAGCCATGATCCGGATGCTGGCAGGTAGCTTACAATTTAGTGCGGGCACCCAGTTGAATGGATTCATGGTGCTTTCCGAAGGTGTGTCGAAATGCGCGATTTGTGCGAGCGCATGCACGCCTGTGTCGGTGCGACCCGAGCCATGCAATCGCAGCGGTTGCTTCGCCACCTCCTCCATCGCGGCGTGAATAATATCTTGGACCGTGTTGCCACCGACCTGCGATTGCCAACCATTATAAGGACGTCCGTCGTAGGCAATGGTGAGCTTAAGGCGCATTGTTTTTGGAGAAAAAATTCACCATCATTGAGAATTTTTCACGGCTTCTGACAGCGGTCGCTTGAATATGTATTTGGACTCCACCACCGATCCATTCTTCGTGATAGTCCGGCGCGTCAAACAGCTCGTCGAGAGTAGAGTAAGAGCCGCGGCGAGTAGGTAAATTGTAGTTTTCATGGTTTGATTTTTTCGAATGAAACAAAAGTCGGTGGTCGTTGGACAAGCGGAAACTTTGTCGGGAAATACTAGGAAATTTAGCAAGCATCCCCCATCCACAAATTTAAAATTTCCACGGCGGCGGCTTGATCGATCAAGGTTTTTTGTTGGCGGGCATTGCGGCCGGCTTCACGGAGCTTGGCGGCGGCGCTGGACGTCGTCAGTGTCTCGTCCACGAAGACTAGTGGAAGGGTCGGAAGGCGCTCGTGCAGTTGATCGGCGAAGGCGCGAACCTTGGCAGCGGAGCTTCCCTCGCTGCCATCCATGCGGATTGGAAGGCCCACGACAAGTGTGCAAATCTGGCGGATTTCTGCTAGTCGGGCGATTCGTTCGATGGCGTTGCATTTACTTTGGTCGATGGTTTCGACCGGATGCGCAAGGATTCCAAAATCGTCGGTGGCAGCGATGCCTATCCGCGCGTCACCATGATCGATGCCGAGCGCTGGGTGCGGGGAGTTGGAATTCAGTGCGTTCAAAGGAGCTCGACGGGAAGGATGTCGGAGAGTTTTTTGATAGCATCCGCTTGGTGGCGGTTAGCAACTAGCAGGGCGTCTGGAGTTTGGACAATGATCAAATCATCCACGCCTAGTAGGGTGATGCGAGTGCCGGGCAGTGCGTTGAAGATGATATTATTTTTCGAATCGAGCTGGGTGATCGGCTCGTTGGCGCGGTTTTCCTCACCGTATTTTTCGAGATATTTAGCGATGGAAACCCAGGAGCCGACGTCATCCCAGTCGAAGGTAGCCTCGATATTGAGCACACGGTCGGCATTTTCCATGAGTGCGTAGTCGATGGAGATGGGCGTGAGTGCGGGAAATCTGGCGGCGACTGTGGCATGGATATCCGGTGTCTGGCTCAATTCCGCAACGAATCCTGCAAGCTCCGGTGCGTGGGCGATTAGCTGGTGAATCACGGTGGGCAGCGACCAGACAAACATCCCAGCGTTCCAGGAAAACCCGCCTTGGGCGAGGAATTCTGCTGCAAGAGCGGCGTTGGGTTTTTCGCGAAAGCGCTTCACCTCGAAGGGCGGATGTTCGCGGGTTAGGCCAGTGATATCAGCAGGACTGCCGCGCTCAATGTAGCCGTAGGACGGGCAGGCCCACGTCGGACGAATGCCGATGGTGACAAGCCCATCGGATATTTCTGCCGTGGCGATGGCGTCGCGCATCACTGACTGATAAGCGGCAGTGTCTTGAATGAGCTGATCGGAAGGAAGCACCATCATGACTGCTTCCGGATTGCGGGCGGCTACGAGGCCGATGCCGAGTGCGACGGCGGGCGCGGTGTCCCTTTTAGCGGGCTCGGCAAAAATGTTTTCCGCCGGCAGCATGGTGGCGATGGCGCGGACGGCGTCGAGTTGCAGGTCGTTGGTGAGGATGAGAATGTTTTCAAAAGGCACCAATCCTTCGAGGCGGCGGATTGTTTGCTCGAGGAGTGTGCCGGTGCCGAAAAGATCGAGAAGCTGCTTCGGCCGGGAATTCCGGCTCAAGGGCCAGAAACGAGTTCCAGAACCACCGGCGAGGATCAAGGCGTAGGTATTTTCAAGAGCGGGCATTGCGCGCGCAGCCTTGCTGAATCTTGCGGATTGGAAAAGTCGGAATCTGAGACATTTGCGCCAGCGCATGCTGGGATCTGCTCAATTTCCTAACGCAAGCGGAGCAGCCTCTCGCCTGCAGCTTGCAGTGTGGCAGCGTTCTTCGCGAAGTGGAAGCGGATGAGGTGGTTTACCGGCTCCCGGAAAAAACTCGAACCTGCCACTCCCGCTACGCCTATGTCGCGGATTAGCCACTCAGAAGCCTCTGAATCTGTGGCAAAGCCGAGCGAGGAAATATCCAGCATCACATAGTAAGCGCCTTGAGGCTCGGTGAAGGGCAAGCCGGTCTGACGCAATAGCCCGAGGAATAATTCGCGCTTCTCGGTGTAGAGGTTTCGCAGCCCGGTATAATAACTGTCAGGCAGCTCCAGTCCGGCGATTGCGGCTTCTTGCAAGGGAGCCGCCGCGCCGACGGTTAGGAAATCATGCACCTTCTTTGCTTGTGCGATGACTGCTGGCGCGGCCTGCACGTAGCCGAGCCGCCAGCCGGTGATCGAGTAAGTCTTGGAAAGTGAGTTGCACGTGATGGTCCGCTCAAAAGCGCCCGGCAGCGCGGCGAAATACACATGCTCGTGGGGCGCGAAAACAATATGTTCGTATGGCTCGTCCGTGATTACAAAAGCGTCGTGCTGCTCTGCCAGCCGCAGGATTTCCATCAACTCGGTACGGGTGAAAACTTTACCTGTCGGATTTGAGGGATTGCAGACCACGATAGCTTTTGGCTTTTGCGCAAAGGCCCGGGCAAGCTCCTCAGAATCGAACCCGAATCCCGGTGGCTGCAGCGGCACGTAAATCGGCTCAGCTCCTGACAGAATTGCGTCCGCCGCATAATTTTCATAAAACGGCGAGAAGATGATCACTTTGTCGCCTGGATTGCAGGCGGTCATCATCGCTACCATCATCGCCTCGGTGCTCCCGCAAGTGACGACAAGGTTCTGGTCTGGATCAATCGCAAGCCCGGTGAAGCGCTGAATTTTCCTGGCCAGTGCCTCGCGAAACCGCGGTGCACCCCAGGTCACTGCGTATTGGTGGTGCGGTCCGCGGGTCGCCCGTTCGAGCGCAGTTAGCAATTCCTCTGGCGGGTCGAAGTCAGGAAATCCCTGTGCTAGATTGATCGCACCGTGTTGACTGGCCAGTCGAGTGGTGCTGCGGATGACAGATTCAGTGAAAATGGAGAGACGGCTCGCGGTGGCTGGCATGGTAGATTAGAAATTTACGACGCAACCTGAGCGGCTATTTCTGAAATGTCGATCCCGACCCGAGAGTGAATCAATAGCAGTCGTCAGCATAGTATCCGCCACCGCCATAATACCCGCCGCTATAGTGGTCATCGTGGTGGTCTCCATGGTGGTAGTCGTTGTTATTAGACGCAGCGTATCCGATCAAGCCCGCAGCGGCGACTCCCGCGATCGCTACCGCCGGATCGACTGACTGCACGGGTCTGCCGTAGGAATCATAAGTCGTCATGCAGCTGACGCTGGAGCCTACTAAAGCGAGCAGTGTGGATAACACGGTCAATCGAAAGAGCGAAGATTTACTTTTCACGACTTAGTAGACGCGTTGGCCTGTTGGCTATTCAAATGGAAATTTTTATGGAGCAAAATTTTATGACCTAGATCCGCCCTTCTGCCGGAGCGTCGATGCCAATGAATAGTGCAAAGTCATCTGCGGAAGGTAGAGAAAGCATACCGATACGGGGCATAGCCGGACCGTAATGAAAATCTGGATGAAATGTGCTCCGAACCTGCAAGTGAGATGGCGTTGGATTCTGGCGGGAAATGGTGCTTGACGCATGGGGCGTGGGTTTCTGTTCTCTTGCTCTTCGTTTGCCAACCCTGCCGCTATTTTACCGATGTCTCAAAACCAGCCTAAAGAAACTGATTTCATCCACAGTGAAGAATTTCTTCATGGCTTGATGAAGCGCCAGCTCAAGCTCTCTGTTTCGTGTGCGACAGCGTTTCTATTGCTCTTATTTGGCATGCCACTGCTCAATTACTTCGTGCCGGAACTCATGGCGCGCCGCATCGGCGGCTTCACGGTAAGCTGGTTGGTCCTTGGCGTGTTATTTTTTCCATACGTTTGGATTATCGCTCGCATCTTTATTACCCGCTCAATGGCCTTGGAAGATGCCGAAGTCCGCAATGCGGCAGAGGGCAACAAGCGCTAATTCTGACATTTTTCTGACTTATGAATTTTTCACAAATTGATCCTTGGATTCTTGCTTTCGCCGGCATCACTGTCGTCGTTACGCTGTGGATGGGATTTCGTTCTTCGAAGGGTTCTAAGTCTGCCTCGGACTTTTTTGTCGCCGGTCGCTCGGTCTCGGTGGGTTGGAATGCATCCGCGATTTCGGGTGAATATCTCAGCGCTGCAAGCTTCATGGGCATCGCCGGGATGGTGATGTCTTCTGGCTACGACGCGCTGTGGTATCCGGTCTGTTATGCCTGCGGCTATCTGTTTCTGCTGTTGTTTATTGCAGGTCCGCTGCGGAGATTCGGTGCTTACACGATCCCAGATTTTGCAGAAGGTCGTTTCGACTCGCCATTGTTCCGCCGCATAGCGGTGTGCTTCGTGCTCTTCATCGGTTTCTTTTACACCATGCCGCAAATGAAGGGTGCGGGCACGGCTTTGTCCTACATTCTGCCAGGTCTGCCGTATTGGGTCGGTGTCGTCGTCGTCGGTGCGGTCATCACTCTGAATGTCGCGCTTGGAGGAATGAAAGGCATCACCTTGATTCAGGCGGTCCAGTATTGGATCAAAATGTTCGCTATATCCGCGCCTGTTTTCGTGCTTCTATCCGTCTATGGAGGTTATGGGAAAAATCTCTCGCTGAACCGATCTGCTGTTGAAGCCACCGTACGGCCCGCCATCGTCCAGCCAGCCGATCCGGTCGAGATGCAACGCAAGGCGCTGCCGGACAAAGCTCCCAAGGACAACGCTTGGCTCGCGCCCTTCGGTCCGCTTACCACCAAGGCCGTGAAGTCCGCTGCCGCTGCGCTTCCGGTTGAAGAACGTGAGGCTTTCATCGCGAAAAACGAGAAGCCGTTTTCGCTCATCTATACCTTTTCACTTATCGTCGCGCTTGTCTGTGGCACTGCTGGTCTGCCACACATTCTCGTGCGCTTCTATACCAATCCAGATGGCGTCGCTGCCAAGAAGACGACTATGTGGGTGATGATTCTCATCGGCGTGTTCTATGTTTTTCCGCCGATCTTTGGCGTGCTGGGTAGAAATTTAATGCCCGAGCTCTACACAGGACTCGCCGGCGTCAAAGGCACCGACGCGGTGGTCTTGCGGCTTCCCACCTTAATCTCACAAAAATACGGTATCGTCGGCTCGATTCTGAGCGGCATCACATGTGCAGGCGCTTTTGCAGCTTTTATGAGCACTTTCTCCGGCTTGCTGGTTTCCATGACCGGCGCGCTTGCCCACGACGTTTACGGTCGGATGCTCCGCCCTAATTCCACGCCCGCCCAGCGCATGCGAATGTTCAAATGGTGTGCCGTTCTCATCGGCAGTGTTTCCGTGATTCTCGGCTGCTTCGTCGAGCCGTTGGAGATTAATTTCATGGTTGGCCAAGCTTTCGCGATCGCTGCGGCCAGTTATTTTCCGCTATTGTTCATGAGTGTCTGGTGGCGCGGCATGACCATGAAAGGCGCTGCCGCGGGAATGCTAACCGGCGGGCTTTGTGCGCTCTTCGCGGCCACTGCCACGAATGTCAGCAACCTCTCACTCGACAAGGGCGCGATGGGTAAAATTTTCTCCGGCTTCGCCCCGCTTAATGATTTCTGGGCTGCCCATCCGCTGCTCCGCATCCTCTGCGAACAACCCGCCATCTGGACCGTGCCGTTGGCAATATTCCTCATGGTTGTGGTCTCCAAGGCCACTCGCGCCAGCGTGCCGAAGGATGTGCGGATGAAAATGCTCGTGCTCCACGCTCCCGAGGCGCTTGGGCTTAAGCAAGAATACATCCAAGAGCAGCAAGGCCCAGCGCACTAAACTTTTAATCTATTAGAAATTCAGCTGAAGTTCGGAAGTCCTAGTCCTGAGGATTCATTCGTCACGGTGTATGGGTTTTATGGTGGCCGGCTGTCATCGGCGGTTTTTCGCTTGCCAGCTCTGGAGGATGCTATCAGATTTAAGTACAAGCAGATGATTACCCGCCTATTTTCAGCCGCCTTGCGCGGGGTCGATGCCCAAGAAGTCGAGGTCGAGGTGAATGCACGCGGTGCTGACAAGCCCATTGTAATTATTGTTGGGCTACCGGATGCAGCAGTTAGAGAATCCTCGCAGCGGGTAATTTCTGCCATCGGTGCCTCCGCACTCTATTTGGATGATGGGATTAAGACGGTGAACCTTGCACCAGCGGATTTGAAAAAAGAAGGCCCGTCCTTCGATCTGCCCATCGCTCTGGCGATGATCGCAGCGAGTGGCACCAAGCCATTCAATGCGGAAGATTGCTGTGTTGTGGGCGAGTTAGGTCTCGATGGCACGGTGCGGCCGGTGAAAGGTGTTCTGTCCATCGCGCTCGAAGCGAAAAGCCGAGGGCGTAGCCGCTTATTTGTGCCGGAAGCAAACGCTCCAGAGGCTGCGGTGATCGAGGGGATCGATGTGTTTCCAATTCGGAATCTCAAGCAGGCGTGGGACTTTCTCAATGGAGATATCATCATTCCGCCTTTCAACTTGGACCGCCGGGCCTTCTTCAATTCTCACCGCTCCTATGAGGTGGATTTTGATGAGGTGAGAGGCCAGCACCAGGTCAAGCGAGCGCTCGAAGTCGCTGCCGCTGGAAATCATAACCTGATTATGGTCGGCCCGCCAGGCACGGGTAAATCCATGTTGGCCAAGCGCATCGCGTCTATCATGCCGGACATGACAGAAGAGGATGCGATTGAAACGACAAAGATTCACTCGATCACCGGTCTGCTGGATTCAAAGCGGTCTTTTCTAACTACGAGGCCATTTCGCTCGCCACATCATACGATTTCTGACGCTGGCCTGCTTGGCGGGGGCACTAACCCAGGGCCAGGCGAGGTTTCTTTGGCGCATCACGGGGTGCTTTTTCTTGATGAGCTTCCTGAGTTCAGGAGGCAGACGTTAGAGGTTTTAAGGCAGCCACTGGAAGACCGAGTTGTGACGATTTCCCGTGCCGCCGGATCTCTGACCTTTCCTGCAAATTTCATGCTGGTCGCGGCAATGAATCCTTGCCCGTGCGGATTCCAATTTCGGTGCTACAAACCGGACGGATTCCAGGGATCAGGATTTCGCAGCCGACGATTGCCTCGTTCAGGAATGCGACCTTCGCGAAGAGTGCGCGGAGGGCGTCGCGTTGTTCTGCCTTGTTGGTG
>JANMYL010000047.1:0-7017 GCA_031382045.1 Akkermansiaceae bacterium
CTAGCCCCGAGGCCGAAGCGCGGAAAAGGTGCAAATGAAGAAGTTTCGCGCATCTTCATTGGCATCGACGCTCGCAGAGCGCCGCTACAAGCGTCCCATCTTCGGCGGCGGTCTGCGACCGTCGATACGCCTGCGATGTTAAGGAGTGGGTTCATCTGAATTACGACAAACGACGAGGACCTGATTAACGGACATTTTCAAGGCATTTAGGCTCTCATTTCGAACGTCGGTAATTCCGCAAAACAATTTTTCGGCAGATCACTATCATTACATTAAATTCAGAATCTTCTACCGCAAGCACCAGCCTGAAGCTCTATCTGCTCTTTTCCGGGATTGGGAGGCAGGCGTCGGATGGCCTGCCAAGCACCCGTGATGAAAGACACAAGTCTTCGGCGAGGGCGCGTATCCTCCCCAAACCGCAGGACCAATATCGTCAAAGGACAGGATTTCGCGGCGACCGGTGATCGCCGCTACGATGTGCGATGTCTAAACGCACGTTTATATCGAAGCTACAGTTTGGATTTATGTTTCGCCATCGCTTCTGCCTTGCGGTAATTCGCGCGGAACCACTCGCCGAGTTCGGCGGCGCGGGCGGCGGCTTTGAGGGCGTCCGGGCCGTCGAGAAGCGGATCGCCTTTGCCGAATTCAGCATGGTTCACCCGCGAGACATCGGAGAAAACTGCGAGCGCGTCTGCTGGCAGTTCGGCGGCGCGGAGGGCGAGCCAGGCGGATTTCATTTCCTCGTGCGAATCGATGCACATGATTTTGATGAGTTGTCGGAGGGTGTTGAACGAGGCCCCGGTCAGCTCGCGGCGATAAGCTAAATTCCCACCATCTTCATAGGGCATGGCATTTGGCATCGTCGAGCGTGCTCGATTTTCCGGAGTATAAACATCGCGGCGGATTGGCATGCGGTGGAGAGCTTTATTTCTCGGGCCACCGGGCGTGCCGGGCTTGCCAAACCACAAGGTTTGCGCTTGCAAGCTGAGGCAGAATTCCACGAAGTTTTGGGCCACTTGGACATGAGGTGCGCCTTTGAGCACAGCTATTGGATCGGCACTCAAGGTCGTGCCGCCGAGCGGGGCGACCCAGATGATGCGAGGCTTACCAGATTCCGAAGTGAGCTCCTCTGCGAACGAGCGGCCATAGAAATCGATGCACATCCCGGCGGCTGCATTCCCCTGCCCCACGTCCAACGGGATTTTGGACGCACTGTCGGTAAAATAACGCGCGTTTGCAGACATTCGCTGGATCAGGCGGAGTCCGTTAGCCCAGCCGACGTCCGGCGTGACGGCACGCTGCATTTCCGACTGGACGAGCAACTCAAACGCTCGAGCGACCGAGCCGCTTTTCGTCGGATCGGCGAGGGCGAGCGTCCCGGCGTATCTTGGGTCTCCCAGATCACTCCAAGTCGCCGGAGCAGAAACTTTGAGCCGCTCGAGGATGTCTGGATTGTAACAAATTCCAAACTGCGACATGCAGGTGCCCACCCAGAAATGGTCGGAGGGATAATAATGCTCGCCGGTGAAAGTCTGAGGAATCGGGCCGTCTTTAACAAACAGCTCAGGCTGCGAATCAAACACCCGCAGCGGCACAAAGCGGCCTTTTTTCGCCTGGCTGGTGAAGTCCGGCTCGCCGCCACCGAAGAATAAGTCCACGCCGATGCCCGCGCGCCCAGTCTCTTCCGCGGCCTTGAATCCAGCATCGAGCACCATGCGGATTTCCGAGGTCCCGCCCGGCGTGCGCCAGTCGATGTAGATCGAGCGCCCTGTCGATTTCTCCCAATGAGCCGCGAAGGCCTCACCGAATTCTTGGCGGATCGATTCGTTATGCGGGCTGAGAATGACTAAGCGGTCATCCGCATTACGCGGCGACGTGGTCGAGCTTTTGCGACGCATGACGAGCGGCAGCGCCACGATGAGCACCAGCAGTCCGAGTATGGTTGCCGCTCTTGATTTCATCACTAAGGTTTCAAAATCACGACGTCATCGTGCCTCACATGAAGGCTGATTTTTGCATCGCCGGGCGCGTGAATCACATGTGGATTTATCTCGACGACTTGCTGACGGCCCGCTGCCGTTTGGAGCCAATACTGGATGCGCTGTCCGAGGTAACTGCGCTCAACGATGTTTCCCGTGACGACATTGTCAGCCTGCTGCGCCAGCAAACGCCACGCCTCGGGGCGGATAGAAAGCCGCACCGCCTCGCCCGCAGCGGGCAACCACGCGGGATCGCTGATGCGGCCGACGATGGGGCCAGCAGCCGTCCTAACGAGCGTAAAACCCTCTCGGGTTTCGAGTGCCGTTCCATCCACTAGATTTGTCTCACCGATGAAATTTGCAACCTCGGCGGTGTGAGGCGTACGGTAAATTTCCTCGGGCGTGCCGATTTGGCCGATTTTCCCGCGAATCATCACGGCCATCCTATCCGCCATCGCAAGTGCTTCTTCTTGGTCGTGGGTGACGTAGATTCCGGTAAGGCCGTTGTCTTTCACGATCCGGCGGATCTCACGGCGCATTTCCATGCGGAGCTGGGCGTCGAGATTAGAAAGCGGCTCGTCCAGCAGCAGGCATTTGGGTTTCACGACGAGCGCGCGGGCGAGCGAAACTCGCTGTTGTTGGCCGCCTGACATTTGATCGATCGACCGGTTGCCGAATCCCGGGAGCTTGACCATTTCCAAAACCTCCTCGACCCGGCGTATGATTTCCGGTTTCGGCACGCGCCGCTCTTCGAGGCCGAAAGCGATGTTCTGGCCGACGGTCAGATGCGGCCACAGAGCGTAGCTTTGAAAAACCATCGCCGCCTCGCGCTTGTGCGGTGGCATCTGAGTCACATCGCGCTCGCCGAAATAAATCGAGCCGTAGTCCGGCATTTCAAAGCCGGCGATGCACCGTAGCAGCGTTGTCTTGCCACAACCCGAGGCTCCCAACAGAAAAAACAGCTCGCCCGGTCTGACATGCAGGCTGACACCGTCGAGAGCAAGGGTGCTTCCGAAGGATTTGACGACTGACTCCGCGCGAATGGATTCCATGGCAATGAACGGCCACATAATTTCGTTTAAGAGCTTCGAAGCAAGTGCCAAGCAGGTTTAAGTGTGTGTCGTGATTTTTTTCGAAGATTCTCTTGCTAAATCACGGGTCGGTTCGTAACAAGTGCGCCCACCCAACCGGAAGCTCGGATGGCGGAATTGGTAGACGCGCTAGACTAAGGATCTAGTAGGGAAACCTGTGGAGGTTCGAGTCCTCTTTCGAGCACTTCCGTTTAGGATGAATAAAAAAGGAAGCCGAAAGGCTTCCTTTTTTGCGTTAAGGGGTTTTCGGTTGTGACCAAATTTTTTCGATTACTTCTATAACAGTCTCTTTATTTCAAAAACACTTCTCGCGCCTTCGCGCCCTCGCCGGGGCCGACGATACCGCGTTGTTCAAGGATATCTACCATCCGCGCGGCGCGGGTGTAGCCTAGGCGGAGGCGGCGCTGCAGCAACGAGGTGCTGGCTTTCTGTTCTTGGCGCACCACTTCGATGCATTTCATGATGAGCTCCTCGTCGGCTTGCGAGACGTCGTCATCATCGTCGCTGACGCCTTCACCGTTGATAGAAGCTTGGATTTCCTTTTCAAACTGTGGCTTTGCTTGGGCGGCACAGTGGTCGATGAGACGCTCTATCTCGGCATCGGTCACGAAGGCACCCTGAGCGCGCTCGAGTTTGGCGGAGCCGGGTGGCAGATAGAGCATGTCACCCTTGCCTACAAGTTTGTCCGCGCCCTTGGTGTCGAGGATGACGCGGGAGTCGAGCGCGGAGGAAACTTGAAAGGCGATGCGCGAAGGGATGTTGGCTTTGATGATGCCGGTGACGACGTCTGCCCGCGGCGTCTGGGTGGCGATGATGAGGTGGATACCGGCGGCACGGGCTTTTTGCGCGATGCGGGCGATGCACATTTCCACATCCGCTGGCGCGGTCTGCATAAGGTCAGCAAGCTCGTCGATGAGGACGACGATGTAAGGGAACTTGGTAGGAATCTGCTCTTCGTAAACTTCCTCGTCCTCTTCATCTACTTCTGGGCCGAGGTCGCCATCGGTGAGAGCGGCAGCCAGCGAGTTCATTTCCTCGTCCGGCTCGTCTTCCATCATCGACCACGGTGGTGCTTGATGACTGCTAGGAATTGCGGGATCTAGCAATTCACTTGGATCGAATGGTGCCTCAATCTCGTCGCCATCATCCACCGGTTCTTCATCGACCGGCTCCGGCTCTGGGACGGGTGTTGGCTTTGGCTTCTCCGGGATGGGACGAGCGTTGAAGCTGTCGAAATTCCGTACTCCGACTTTGGCGAAGATTTTGTAACGTTTTTCCATCTCATTGACCACCCACTTGAGTGCAGCCACGGTTTTTTTGGGATCGGTGACGACCGGCACCACGAGGTGTGGCAGTCGATTATACATCTGCATTTCCACCACCTTAGGATCCACCATGATGAAGCGCAGCTCGTCTGGGCTGAACTTGAAGAGCATGGATGCGATGATCGAGTTGATGCAGACGGATTTACCCGAACCGGTGGCTCCGGCGACCAGGCAGTGCGGCATGGCAGCAAGGTCTGCGATGACCGTGTTTCCATAGACGTCCTTGCCCAGGGCGAGCGGGATTTTTTTCTTAGAGGAATTAAAATCCGTGGAATAGAGCAGCTCGTGAAGTGGCACAGCGACTTTCTTGCTGTTCGCGATTTCGATACCGACGGTGTCCTTGCCGGGAATGGGGGCGAGAATATTGATTCGCTCGGCACAAGTGGCGCGGGCGATATCTGCCTCTAGCTGTGAGATGCGGGAAACTCGCAGACCGGTGGACGGATAGATTTCGTAGCGAGTGATAGTCGGACCGCGGGTGATGGGGCCGGCTGTAACTTCGATGCCGAAGGCTTTGAGCGTATCGATGATGATCTGGCGAGTCTCTTCCTTGTGGTCATCATCCGCATCCGAGTCATCCACCTCGGGCAGGGGGTCGAGCAGATCGAACTGCGGGATTTGGTAGTTAGGGAAGCGGCCTTCTTGAAGCCCCTGATGCTCCGGCGACGGTTTGCGGCTAAAAGGATTTTTCCCGATGAGTTCGGGGTCGATGGCACGGCGCTGGGAAGCATCGATAATCTCCGGAGTGGGGATTTCACGCAGCGCCAACATCGCCTGCGGGTCTTCAGCAGCGGCTTTAGCCGAGGTTGCAGATTTGCCGGCCTCGCGGTCTTTGCGGCGTTGCTCGCGCTGGCGTTCGCGCTCGGCGAGCATTTCCGACTCGCGAGCGGCGATTTTTCCCGTTGCGCTGCGGTTTGCCTGCCATTCATGAAATTTCAGGCGAGCCAGCCGATAGCAGGCTGTGATAAAACGAACAGGTTGTTGACCAGTTAGCAGGATCATAGCCACCAGATAGCCACCGCTGGTCAGGATGAGCGTGCCCGTCTTGCCGATGACGTTAATGAGAACAAATCCGCCGAGTCCGTCGCCGATGACGCCGCCTGGGCCGCTCAGATTGCAGGTTTGCGCCCATTCCTTGAAGAAAAAATCCGCTGCATCCAGCCAAGCGGATCCGGTAAGCAGCAGTATGCTCAATCCCAGCACTGCCCGCGGCCAAATCCGGGTGTCGAAAGCTAACTTGACGATCCCGAACCAGATGAATCCCACAGGGAGTAAATACCCGGCTGCACCAAATAACAGGATTTGCACAAACCCAAGGATGCCACCGACCGGACCGATCAAGTTTTCCCCCGCCGCGCCAGATTTGCCCGCCATCGCTTCCAGCGGTCCCCATTTCGGCAAATCTGCCGGGCTGTATTTCACCAGCGAAAGCAGCAGCAACAATCCCGCAGTGATCCAGATGATCCCGGTGATCTCGTTAGACCATCGCGTCGGCTCAGGGACTTCGCCCCGCTTTTTGTTGTCCTTGGCTGCCATGAGATTCGCTGCGGCGAGAGCATTCCCCGACTCACCGCCGGGGGCAAGATTGTTTTCGGAGCCGGAAAATAAGGATTTCCGAATCAATCCGGGCTTGGACCGCGCGTCCGAGCGAGCGAGTCTGCCACCGTGCGCCTGCTAACGCTGAAAATCCAGGAACCGTTGCCCGGCCTTGTCCTTCCAGAAATGGCGGTCGAGTACGGCCCTGAAGAAGCCGCCCGCCGCTATCGCGCTATTGCAGTCACCACTTTGCGTCAGCTCCGCGGGCTGGCCAACGCACGGTTGCGACTGACCATTGAGCCGGTTGACGCCGACGAAGCGGTGCGATTTTGGTTGCTTCCTCGGCTGACGGATCGCTGGCAAATGGAGGATTCCGTTTTCCGCAGTGAGGGCTGGGAAATTGATTTCGGCGGAAAATCCGATGATTTTTCGATCCGGGCGACGGGCGAAATCCTCTGCCCTCAGCTCGGTGCCCGCTGGGTCCACACCGCGCTGTTAGGTCTCGGCCGGACGACTCACTGCGTCATCGGCCCTGCGACCGGTGGCGGCGAATATTTCACGGCCCACGCTCCTGAAAACTCCGCAGAGCTACCGCCTCGGATTCTTCCAGAACTCCCTGTGATTCAAACCCACGCCCACTGGCACCAAGCACTCAACAGCGCGCTCGGTCCCGCCCTGAAACGCGCGTGGGAAGAGGAAAAGTAAAAATGCCAGCGCCAGAGGTCGTTGCCATTGTCGATCTCACTGATATTTAAGGGTGGGGCCGGCCAGATGAATGACTTAAAGAAAGCGGACAATCTCCACCTCCGTGAGGCCGTTTCATCAACACGATGACCCACCTGCCTCATTTTCAGACTGATTGCCCCCCATCGGCACGCGAGCTACTTGAAATATTCTCGATCACTCAGCACATCATTCTAAAAACTCTTCTCAATCAACACACCTATTCGTTCACCCGCGACTTCGTCCAAAAACCGGGGCGATTCGGACTTGCCAAAGCGCCCTCGCGTCTGAAGCCAGTGGCCACCGTCACCTCGATCTGCGGCTATTGCGCCACTGGCTGCCAGTTGAAGATCCACTTCGATG
>JANMYL010000054.1:0-1799 GCA_031382045.1 Akkermansiaceae bacterium
TGTGGGAAGTCGCGGAACTCCATTTCCGCGAGTGCCTCACCGACCCCGAGCTCACCGCGGAGACGAAATCCACAATCAACATCCGCCTGGCCGAATCCCTAATCCGAGTCGGGAATCCCACCGAGGCGCTCGAGTTATTGGGGCAGTCAGCAGTGGCAAAAAATCCGGAAACCCCATTCTGGAAAGCCCAAGCACTGGCTGGACAAAATCGCTTTTCAGAAGCCGCCGGAATATTTTCCGAGCTCCTTATGAATTCCGCCTCGCCACATCGCACTGAGATCGGATTCACGCTAGCAAGCCTTCATCTGGCACTCAACCAGCCGGAGGCCGCACTCGAAGCGCTTGCCAAAATCTTCTCGGAAACCTCAGCCGCGACGCAGGCTAAAATCCAACTTTACCAAGTCGAAATCCTGCTCGACCTCAAGCGCACCTCGGATGCCCGCCGAGCCATGCCGAGCGCGCAAGCACTCGCCGCAGAAGACCGTCCGCGCGCTGCGTTTCTCGAAGCCCAGTTGCAACTTCATGAAGGGCACGCCGCTGAAGCGGAAGTCGGCTTTCAAGCGCTCGTCAACCACCCGCAAGGCCAATCCCTCACCCGCTATCATTTAGCAGCCATCGGCCTAGCGGATTCTATAGACGCACAGGGAAAACCCGCTGCAGCCGCAAACTACCTGCTCACTTTTCTCGAAGAAAACACCGACTCTCCCGCTCTCGATGCCATTTTTAAAAGGCTCCTACAGTGGCTTCCCGAAAAACCCGCCGCCACAGATCCCATCCTCGAACGCCTCGCCCAATGGATCACGCCACCAGTCTCGCCCGTTATGGGCCTCATCGCCGCAACTTCCACGGAATCAGAGTCAGCTGCCGTCGGCGCATGGCCCACCTACACCGAGCCTGACGAACGGACAGACCTGCTCGCACTCTCAATTTACACCCGTGCCATAGGCCTGCACCGCATAGTCATGCCGGAACCCCGGAACGAGGCCAAGCAATTGCTCAATCGCCTACTCGTCGAAAATCCAGCCCACCCGACCGCCAGCCGCGCACTCTATCAGCTTGCACGTTGGCTCCTCGAATCGGACTCTAGTGAAGAAGCCTTCTCAATTCTCGATACCCTCCGTGACAACGCCGGCTCCCCAGCCCTAAAAGGCGAGGCCGCATTTCTTAAGGCACGCGTAGCCAGCCTCAAGGGCGACACGAAACAAGCGGTTCAGCTATTCGACGAGGCCGCACTCACCCTGACTGACGATCAGGCGCGAGCCGCAAAACTCCAAGCTGCCATCACGCGACTCCGCAGCGGAGACCCCAAGGGAACCACCCTCATTCAACAACAGAACAAGCCTCAGGATAAATCTCTTGAAGCAGACATCGAACTGGAAAGAGCGCTTTCCATCACACCCGCCAACGCTGCCCGCACTGCACTTGCAGAATTCCTCACTCGTTTCCCAAATCACGCCAGAGCGTATGAAGCACGTCTCGCTGCGATGGAAGCGGCCCTGGCAAGCGTCCCTCCAGACCTCGCGTTCGCAGTGGCACAGTCAGAAATCCTATCCACAGCATCGGAAAAATCCGCCACCCTGCCCGCCCCGCGACTCGCCTTAGCCCGGCTTCACCTCACCGATCAATCAAACGACTCCGCCGCCGCCATCGCCGCTGCTCAATCCATCATCGACACCTACCCGACCGACCCCATCGCCGCCCAAGCCGCGCTCACCCTCGGACGTAATCTTTTCCAGACTGGCAGCTACAATGCAGCTCGGTTAGTCCTTGAAAAACTTGCTGCCAAGGACACCCACCCA
>JANMYL010000057.1:0-2252 GCA_031382045.1 Akkermansiaceae bacterium
GGCGCAAACAACCACCAAACCGCCGTGAACAAAAGCGCCGTCAGCAGCTCCACCCCGAAGTAGCGAAACGCGATAGGAGCCTTGCATTCCCGGCATTTTCCCCGCAGCCACAGCCAGCTGATCATCGGGAAATTCAGCCACATCGGGATCGGATTCTTGCACAACGGGCAGAATGAACGCTTTGGCTTATTCACCGACATCCCAAGCGGTACGCGGTAGATGACGACATTTAAAAACGATCCGATGCAGGCTCCGATCAGGAAGGCAGGGATGAGCCAAAGCCAGTGATCAAGCGGCGGATAAATAAAGATGGTAGCCAAGATGCCGCCATTCAAGCCAGCTACGCCCGCCTGCCAAGAATAAAGGTCACTGCTGCTTGTAGCCCGCCTTCCAACAGTCAGTAATAGTACGGCATAAGGAAATGTTCTATGACCGCCTGCGTCACCACGCATCCATGACCGCTCTGAGCATAGGGCTTGTTGCCAGAACTACAGGCTTAAATTTTCTCTGTGAGGCTCTTCCATTCTCTACTTCAATTCGGTTTGTCGCAATGTTCAGATTGACACCTTCGATGAAACAGGTCTCGGGCGGAATTCATTTATAGTTCATCCATCTATTGCGAAAATTTACCGAAATCGAACTTGCCGACCCTATGGCGCGGGGGTGTGAGTGGTTGTCGGAATCCCAATCCTCATGTAAGATGTCTCTTAAAACCGATGAAAATTTCTGCCCCTTTTGCGGAAAACCAAATTTCTGTGAGATCAGGGCGGACAAAGCCTGCTGGTGCGGAAAAATCGTAATCTCGGAAGAATTGATCGCCGCGCTTCCTGTATCGGGCAAGGCCTGCATCTGCCTTCGCTGTATCAATGCCTTCCATGAAAATCCGCAGGAATTCCTCCATCACCATCCAGTCCGCCTACCCCAAATTTAGCGGAATCTGGCTTGCGGTGCGAGCTCTAGGACATTATTCACCGGCCATGGATCATCATGTTTATTTCTGGCTGAAGGAAGAGTTTCAAAATGATGTGGACCGCGCGATCTTCGAGCAAGGTCTGGCGGCACTTTTCGAGATCGATTTGGTGGCCGGCGGCCGCTGGGCAATACCCGCGAAAGTTATGGTACGTCCAGTCATCGATCAATCATGGGACTATGCGCTGACGATGCAGTTCAACACCATCGAAGAACACGACGCCTATCAAATTGACCCGGATCACCATATTTTCATCAACACCTTCAAGGAATGGTGGGCGCAGGTGCAGGTGAAAGACCTAGCCTGAGCGCAGTCCTTTAAGCACTGTGATAGTCCATTCTAAATGGCTTTCGCACCTTGCTTGAGTTGTTTTTTTGCCAGGAAAACTGCTGTCCACGCCACAGTGTGCATTCCCTCCAAGGGTTCACAGCTTCTGGCTTTGAAAACGAGGGATGTGATGGAATCCGTTACGGTTCATGAGATGCTCTTCACTAGCTTCTCCAAAGCTCGTCGTTCGTATCAGCCGAACTCCCTAGTTCAAGATCCTTTCTGGACAATGCACCTCTGCCTTCTAGTTTTGGAGCAGTTACCCTGCTGCCATGGAATTCCCGCACGACCTCAACCACCCACTCCCAGCCGATGACGTCGCCGCCATCGACGAACTCGGAAAAACCTACCAAGCCTTCCGCGCCGAGCTTGGAAAAGCCATCGTCGGCCAAGACCTCGTCATCGAGCAACTCGCGATCTGCCTGTTTGCCCGCGGCCACGCGCTGCTGATGGGCGTGCCGGGACTGGCCAAAACCCTACTGGTTTCCTCCGTCGCACAGACTTTTGACCTTTCATTCAACCGCATCCAATTCACACCCGACCTGATGCCCGCCGACATCACCGGCACCGACATCATCCAAGAATCCGGCGTCGGCGGTCGTCGCGAGTTTCAATTCATCAAGGGACCCGTCTTCGCCAACATCGTGCTCGCCGACGAGATCAACCGCGCCCCGGCCAAGACCCAGTCCGCGATGCTTGAGGCGATGCAGGAAAACAAAGTCACCGTCCTCGGCACCACCTACGCCCTGTCACCGCCGTTTTTCGTCCTAGCGACCCAAAATCCAATCGAACAAGAAGGCACCTACCCACTTCCAGAAGCCCAACTCGATCGTTTCATGTTCCTCATCGAAGTCGGCTACCCGTCCGCCACTGAGGAGAAGGAAATCGCCCGCGCCACCACTGGCAGCGCCCGCCAAGTCCTCAACCACCTGCTCGACGGGGAAAAAGTCATCGC
>JANMYL010000114.1:0-7172 GCA_031382045.1 Akkermansiaceae bacterium
CTCGGGCGATGCTGCATTACTCGCTCTTCGTGGAGTGGAACTCACCATTCAGCGCGGCGAGTTTTTCGCCGTCATGGGTCCCAGCGGCTCGGGCAAATCGACATTGATGAATTTGTTAGGCTGTCTCGACACGCCCACTGCAGGCTCCTACCTTTTCAAAGGGATCGCCGTGGAGCACCTCAACAAAGACCAGCGCTCGCTGCTCCGCCGTCACGCCCTCGGCTTCATCTTCCAAGGATTCAATCTACTCGCTCGTACCTCAGCACTTGAGAATGTCGAACTCCCGTTGCTCTACCGCGGTTATTCCAGAAAACAACGCCACGAAATGGCCCGCGAGGCGCTGGCCCAAGTCAGTCTATCCGATAAGGAGCGCAACACTCCTGCAGAACTCTCCGGTGGCCAGCAGCAGCGTGTCGCCATCGCCCGTGCCATCGTCACCCAGCCAGACACTCTTTTCGCGGATGAACCTACCGGAAATCTCGACTCTCAAACCACCGTAGAAATCATGGAACTTCTCCGCCGGCTCAACACAGACCGCGGCATCTCGATCATTATGGTCACTCACGAGGATGAAGTCGCCGCCTGCGCCCGCCGCATCATTCACGTTCGGGACGGACTCATCTCATCGGATACGATAAATTGAGAAATTATAGGTTATAAGTTATAGGTTATTCGTTAAAAGTTATAAGAATAACTCTTAACCCATAACTTTTTACCAATAACTCTTAACCCATAACCAATAACTCATAACCAATAACTCTCACCCCCGTGATCTTCAACGCCCTGCTCATCGCCATCCGAGAAATTAGGCGGAATCTGACACGCTCATTCCTCACTGTCATCGGCATTGTCATCGGCGTCGCCGCCGTCATCACCATGGTCACCCTCGGCCGGGGTGCCACCGAGACGGTGAAACAGCAAATTTCAAAAATGGGAAACAACCTGCTCGTCCTACGTCCCGGCCAAGGCTGGGGTGGTGGCGGCGCCCCGCAATTCAGCCTTCAAGACGTGGATGCCGTCCGCAATCAGGTCCCTGGCATCTCTGCGGTTGCGCCCTTCATTTCCAGCAATGCCACCATGGTTTATCAGGAAAAAAGCAGCAACTTCGACATCCAAGGCACGACTCCCAATTATTTCGCCATCGCGAATTGGACCATCGCCACTGGCCGATTTTTCACGGATGCGGAGATCGACACATCAGCCCCTGTCTGTGTCATCGGAGAAAGCATTCGTAAGGAACTTTTCGGCGAAGGCGTGGACCCTACCGGCAGTAAAATCCGGGTAAAAAGCATGACTCTCGAAGTCATCGGCGTCACCGGCGTAAAGGGGCAAGGCGGCTTCGGGGATGATCTGGACGATAATATGATCACCCCCTACACCACCATCATTCATCGTCTATCAGGCCGCCAAGGAGGCAAAAATTTCAATCAAATCATGATCTCCGGGGAAAAGGGCTACCCGGGCGCTAACATCGTCGCAGACGTCAGCGCGCTGATGCGCGAGCGTCGCAAGATCACCGCCAACGAGGTAGATAATTTCAACGTCTTCGACTCGCTGCAACTCGCCGAAGTCATCAGCTCCAGCACCAAGGTCATGACATCACTGCTAGGTGCCGTCGCTGGCGTCAGTCTGCTCGTCGGCGGCATCGGTATTATGAATATCATGCTCGTTTCCGTCACTGAGCGCACTCGCGAGATCGGTATTCGCTTGGCCATCGGTGCAAGAGCACGCGAGGTGCTGCTCCAGTTTTTGGTCGAGGCCGTCACTCTCTCTTGCATCGGCGGCGTGACAGGAATCGCCCTTGCCTACGGCCTGTGCATCGCACTCGCGGAGGTCGTCGGCGCTCCATTCTTGTTCGATCCCAAGATCAACATCATCGCCTTCGTCTTCTCCGCCGCCATCGGCATCATTTTCGGGTTCATGCCCGCCCGCCGCGCCGCCAGCCTGGATCCCATCGACGCGCTCCGGCATGAATAAACTAAGGGCTACATTTCCACGAGTCCGATCTCAATTCCCAAGGCAATCATGCTAGAGGTTTCCCACCGCAGTTAAAAACTGGGCGAGGTTGCCGTGGCTGGATCCCAGCGACTGAGAATTTGACATCAAATTCATGGCACCTAAAAGGGGAGCACACGCGCCTCGCGTGTTGTCTTTCGCGCCCTCGGCAAAGACACTCGTCTCACTAAAAATCGACACAGTTTTAGGCAAGAGCGCAGAAGCTCCCCAAAGAATCGAATCCACACTCTTCATCAACTCAATCCCACCATCCACTTCTTCCCCGTGAGCCCTATCACCATCGCCGCCGTCAAAGAACAAGCCGGGGAGGTCCCCATCCACGCCGCCATCCACGCCCAGCTCCAGTCGCGTAACGCACGCACCACCAAGGGTGGGAAACCCTATCTCGAACTCGTTTTCGCCGATGCCACCGGCCATTTCTCGCTGAAAATCTGGTCGGACTCACCCATCTTCAGTGCTGCAGAAAAACTCACTGACAACACGATCATCTGCCTGGAAAGCGAGTGGACGCAGAACCAATACGGAGTCAATCCGAACCACCTCACCTGGCATCACCTCGATGACACCGCCATCGCGAATTTCCTCGCTGGCGATCCTCTCACACGCGAAAAACAAGAACACGACTACGCCGATATCGAGCGCTTTTGCACATCGATCAGCGACCCACGGTTACACGGGCTTTGCGCCCATTTCCTCCAACAGATGGGTGACCGCTTCCGGCGCACCGCTGCCGCGAAAAAAAACCATCACGCCCGCCGCGGTGGCCTCGTCGAGCACGTCGCTCAGATGATGCGCGCCGCCGCCGTCCTGTGCCCAGTTTATCCCGAGCTCAACCGCGACCTCCTAATCACTGGCGTACTCTTCCACGACTGCGGAAAACTCTGGGAAAATTCCTATCCGGAAGATGGGTTTGGCCAAATCTACAGCATCCACGGCGAAATGCTCGGTCACATCCCGCTCGGCATCGAGCTAGTCAACAAGCTCTGGAACGACCTTCTAGCCAGCCAGCAAGCCGAGGAATGGAAAACCCTCAAGCCCTCCACCGAAATGACTCGCCTCCACCTGCTCCACCTCATCGGCAGCCATCACGGACAGTATGAATTCGGTTCGCCCGTCCTCCCGCGCACGCCCGAAGCTTTCGCCCTTCATCACATCGACAACCTCGACGCAAAAATGGAAATGCTCCGCGACGCTTACTCACAAGCCACCGAAATCGCGCCCGGCATTTATGATCGCGTCTTTCCGCTACCCACGAATCTAGTGCGCCCGCTGCCAAATTTCACTCAGCCGCCACCCGCGCCGCAAGTCACTATTTCAGAGCAAAAAGATGAACCCACTGACCAACTTTGAGATAAGTTTCCGCATTGGTGTTAGTCATTGTCTTCAACTTCCCAAGGCTCCAGTCAGCTAAATAAGCGGCCAATGAAGCCATGCAGATCAGGCAGCGTAAATCTTTGTCTGTTACGGCTGCAAACCCGCAGTTTCCAGACCAGCCTGGTCTAATACCCGTTGAATAGTCTTATCATCTAGAGATACGTTTTTCGCTGAAATCATTGGTATCTGAACCACGAAGAAAATGGATAATTTAAGCCTCGGCCCCGAGCTCAATCTAGTAGAAAAGCTTAGATAAATCTTCGATGTCGTTGATGAGATTCATAATCAAAACCAAGTGGATTTGGATGCACTTGAGGTGAAGACCACCGAACGAATAAAACCCTAATGGAGGAAGTCAAGCGAGCTAGTCCCGCCGGTAAAAGTGCAGAACCGTTTTACCACAAATTTTAGTGCACGACAGTGCGGCACTTTGGTTCGTTACTGTGAGACACAGCAACCACGCCGCCATCTTAAATTTGACGGCACATGAGTATCACAGTGCAGCGCGCTTCCGACGGGAAGCGACAAGTGCAAATCCGGCGAGCGCGAGCAGCGGGGTGCTGCTCTCGGGCACGACAACCGTGCCACTCGAATTCACGATTTGACTGAACCCGCCAAGAGACGCCCATGTGGCAGCTGGATTTGGACTACCATCCATGCCACCATAGTCTCCATTTAAATTATTCGCAGAAGAGGAAGTGGCAGAAATGTAGCGCAGTGGCGTTTGATCGTTAATGTTTATCGCTTGAGTAGCGAGAAAACCTACGACATCGGCAAAAGGCAGCATAAAACTGACGTAGTAATCTGGCTTGCTGTTCCCCGTGGCAGCATCGTTTGTGTTTCCTCCGTCTTTAGTTGCTCCTGAGTCAACTGCACGGTAATTGTAGTTGAGAGGTGAAATGGTATAACCCAAATTATAAGGAGTACCCGAAACCGTAGTGGTGCTGGGTGAGTTATTCGCGCCGGTGCCGGCATCATAAATAGCAAAAGTATTCGAACTGCCTGAAAAATTAACTCCGATAAAAACATCCACCGAACCGTTGAGATCTGCATCGATCCCAATCCATGCCGCCGCTTTTAAAGCTGGAGTGGGATTTGTCACGCCCGCCTCACCCAATCGGATGCGAAATCCTATTGTTCCATCAGTATTACTGCTAGAACCACTGTCATCAAATGTCATGAATAGCCCATAATCAGTGCCCGATCCCACCATGTCACCGCCACCTGTTTGATCTCCTGTTTTATCATAATTCCCGATCATCGGAGTCCAAAGCGTGCTGAAAGATGAAACTGTGACACCATTAGCGTGGGTTACAAAAAGCGGTGGCAAGACACTTGCGATGAGGAGAAGTTTCACAGTTAGATTAAATTAGCGGTTTTTTCAAGTTTGCTGCTTCATGGCGTGACATGAATAACTTCCGTACTTAATTCTAGGATCTTTAATAATCAAGCAGTTTCGAAGGCATTTTTACCGCGATGGTGGACCAGCGTTTAGCTGATGATGAGCTGCCATGCCAAGGGAATAGGCCTTTTGTCAAAGTGCTCCTGTCGTCTCCGCGCCACCCCATTCCATACGGTCCAAATGGGAGTAGGCCGTGTAAACATGTCACAAACTGCCGATATCACCCCGCAAACGCCTCCTCCGTCCTCAAGCCGCAGTGCCTGAAACGCATCACCTCACCGACTTAATTTCCAATTTCACCAGCCTTGTCTGAAGATTTACTCACCCAATACGCAAAAAGCCTCCAAATCCTTTGATTTTGCACAAGATAATTTTTGCAGGATAATACTCAAAATTGAGTGAAAACCTCAATTTATAAAAGAACAACCCTGAATATGCACCTGAATTACCACCAAAAACCTTGCCATCCGCCGCACCATATTCTTCACTTCTGCTAGTTACAAAGCGACTCGACATTTTCCTGCGCTTTTGTAGACAAACAGCACGTTAGGATCACTGAACCCCGAAAATCAAATATCATGAAACTCCATTACTCACTCATTTTGGCAGCAACTCTTTTGGCGCTGCCTGCCTGCGAACGAAAGCAAACAACCACCGAAAAAGTGAAAGACAAAGTCAACGACGCGCTTGACCAACGACCCGCCGAAAAGTTTCAGGACGCCGCTGAAGATACCAAGGATGCGGTTAAAGACGCTTCCAAAGAAATCAAAGACGCAGTAAAAGACACCACCGAATAATATGCTCCACTACGCTGTAGTTTTTCTCATTGTCGCCATTATTGCCGCTGTCCTCGGCTTTGGTGGTATTGCAGGCACCGCTGCATGGATTGCCAAGGTCTGTTTTATCGTTTTTTTGGTCTTTGCCATCATTGCATTCCTCAAAAAATCGAAATAGCCTGAAACACCTAACAATAAAGGGTGCTGCGAAGTCGACGCGATAGCAGAGACTTCGTCTGCGCCGTTTAGTTAAACAAGCCCGGAGCGACGTGTGACGCGCTTTTTATCTATAATGGCATAAACATGCGACGCGGTCTGCGTTTTGTGTTTGTAGCTTTTCTGCCAGAAGCGGTTGTTGGAGCCTATAGATTCCCATCGCGATGGTAAATCGAACGGTGGTTGGCATGTATGTCAGAGGGATTGGCCTTTGAAACAGGCCTTTAAAACAGACTTTTCCCCTGGACAGCTTTCACCTGTATCCGGTGCTTGGAAACCTGTTCCCGGTCGGCATCTTCGCACTCCGAAGCGCCGTTCCTGCCCGCCTTCGGTCCCCGGGAACGCCCGATCAAGAGTCTTTTTCACGCGATATCAGTAATGGCAGGTCGGGCATGGGCGCCCCGCTGGTTCCGACCCGATATACGTATCTTTTCCAGAAAACCCCTTGTTAAATCAGTACTTTATGAATTAGCTTGGAAAGCCAAATGTTCGTTGATATCACCCCGTGATATCTTACTAATTACACTGTTCGCTAATAATATGAAATACAAACACATCGTCGCATTCATACTTCTTTGCCAGACCTGCTTCGGCCAACAAGTGGAGAAGGCGAGCAGCGTTGCTCCGGAGGACCTGGGCGCATACAAGTGGATACTCAGCGGCACAGCGCAAGAGAACCAGGTTGTAATTTTCCGTGTGACGACGGTGAGAGACTGGAACAATAAGGTGACGACCGAGATTCATGACGATGTCTCCTATTCACCCGGCAAGAAGAAGACAGGCTCAGCGTTTTTCATTAATCCAAGGTATTTCGACACGAGCGTGGATGAACCAAAGTGGAATTTTCAGACTTTAGGGGGGTCGGGGTGGATAGAGGGAAAGTTCGCAGAATGTTCATCTAGCGACGACAAGGCAGAAATCAACTTCGAAAGTAAGCAGTGGGGTAAGACGAAGAAGATTTTTCAAGTCTTTATTAAGTCATACGATGAAGCTTCAAAGCTCTATGATGGTTTGCCTAAGATTTCTCCGAACGTCGGGTGGGGTTGGTCAGGCTCACCAAAAACACAAAGCGAACAAGGCGGCGCTGGCCAACCCGCTACCGCCTCCGAGGCGAAGCCGGACGGTAATGAGAAGCCACAATCTGAATCGAAGGTTGCCCCCCGGTAGCGGTTGGCAGGCCTCAATCGTTCTGCAAGAAATGAAAGAAACCACAATGAACGACTGCGAGTATCGTAAGATGCAAGAAGCGGAAGTCGCTGAGGAATTTGCACTCCGCATTGCCCTAAAGCGTGTTGCATTGGAAGAGGTCGCCAAAAGCCCGAGCTTTAAAGGGACGGGCCTTTAAACGACCTTTACAATTTTCTTCCGCCCCGGTAGCTTCCTTCTAA
>JANMYL010000120.1:0-14447 GCA_031382045.1 Akkermansiaceae bacterium
CCGCAGAAATCGCTGCTGAAATCAATGCCGACCCCGAGGACGTCTATCACTGCCTCACCCACCTCTCGGCCAACGGCGAAGTCCAGATCACCCTCGGCACAAGTCCGGCACAAGACAGTTTCCAACGCTGAACCGTCAAAACCTCAGTGATCGAGCTTGAGCTTTTTTAGCTTCGGCTCGATCACAAACCGGCAATACGGGTTCTTCGACTTGTTCTCGTTGTAGTAATTTTGATGATAGTTCTCGGCCGGATAAAACTCCGCCGCCTTGGTGATCTCGGTCACGATTGGATCTTTAAAATTCGCCTTAGCGGCAGATTTTGAGGCTTCCGCGACTTTCTGCTGTTCCTCCGAGTGGTAGTAAATCGCCGAGCGATACTGAGTTCCCGAGTCGTTTCCTTGGCGGTTGAGCGTCGTTGGATCGTGGAGATCCCAGAACCAAGCGAGCACCTTCTCGTAAGAAATTTTCTTGGGATCGAACACCACCTGCACCACTTCCGCGTGGCCAGAGTCGCCGCCGCAAATTTGTTCGTAGGTCGGGTTCTTCACCTTGCCGCCCATGTAGCCAGAAGTCGCGGAGTAAACTCCGTCGAACTGGCGATAAGCTGCCTCGATGCACCAAAAACAACCCGCGCCTAGCGTCGCGATTTCCGCACCTGCGGGGACTTCGGGCATCTTGGCGGCGTGTTTGTCAGTGGGGTTCATGGCTTTTTCGGGTTCGCAGGAAGCAAGAGTGGGGATGAGGAGCAACAATGAGAGCGCGCGGCGACGATTCATGCGGGTAGGATAGCTGAGAATGCAATTTGTTCCCGAAAAAATTTTATCACCACTCGATGCCGACGCCTTCTTCTGGAATTAAAATCTGCTCACTGATGCCGAGACGGTCAGCCTCCATCAGAAGCCGCTCGACCGGCTCGTCGTGAGGCTCGTTCCCTAGCGGAAATGTCCCGTAGTGCATTGGAATAAGCAGCTTAGCCCCTAGATCCGCGAACGCGCGGACGGCCTCCTCAGGATTCATGTGGACATCTCGCCCGCTCGGCGACTCGTAAGCGCCGATGGGCATCAGCGCGATGTCGATCTTATAGCGCTTGCCGATTTCTTTAAAGCCCTCGAAATAAGCGCTGTCGCCGCAATGGAAAACGCTCTTGCCACCAGCCCGGACGATGTAGCCGCCATAGTCGCGGTGGACGTCGTGGATGAAGCGCGCGCCCCAATGGTGACATGGCGTATGGATGATTTCAAGCTGGTCGAAGCTCAGGGCATCCCAAATTTTCATCTCGTGAGTCGCTGGAAACCCGAGCCGCTTCACGAGCGAGCCGCTGCCCATCGGGACCACGATTCCCCCGCGCGCTTGAAGGATTTTCAAACTTGGTTTATGAAGATGGTCGAAGTGCGCGTGAGTCACTAACACTAAGTCCACCTCTGGGACGCCGTGGAGGTTGAGCCCCGGTCGGCGCGAGCGTTTTACTGGGCCGTGCCACTTCGCCCAGTTTGGATCGACGATCACCGAGTGCCCGGCAAATTGCAGGAAAAACGAAGCGTGCCCGATCCAAGTGATGCGCACCTTGTCCAAATCTGGCGGCGCAAGCACCGGCTCCAGCACGTCACCATTCCTCCGCTGAAACATCCCCGGCACGATCCGGTGGCGGAGAAACTTCAGATTTCTCGCCGGCCAGCCCTTCTGCGGTAGCAAGCCAGAATACCGCGCAGGCATTGGCTCGATCGGTAAAGTTTTTTTGTCTTTCACAGTCGTCTGATACTAAAAGCGCGCAGGAGAAACCTCAAATTCATTTCCCGTAAGCAGCGGCGATCTTATCCGCCCAATCCCGCGCCCTCTCCGCGAAACTTCGGTCATCCCCCGCATAGAGAATGCCGCGGGAAACATTGATCACATCCGGTGCGCAGCGCGCAGCGGCAGCCAGCGATGCGAGATCTCCGCCTTGCGCGCCGAGCCCAGGAACAAGCAATGGCGCATCCGGCATTTTTTCCAAAACATCCGCCGCGTTCGTCAGCCCCACCACGTAGCCGACATCCGTGGCGCGCCCCTCGTGCTTCGCACGCTCGCCCAGCGCAGTCACAAGTTCGAAAACCGAGCGCCCGTCCGCCAGCTTCTGCCGTTGGAAATCCGCCGAGCCGGGATTGGAAGTCACCGCCAACAGATAGATCCCCTTCCCCGCCCAATCGAGAAACGGCTCGATCGAATCATAACCTAGGAAGGGATTGAGCGTGACCGCATCCACATTCCAACCGGCGAAATAGCCCTGTGCGTAGTATTTCTGTGTCTCGCCGATGTCGCTGCGTTTTGCATCCAAGATCACTGGCACATCCTTCGGCATCCCGCCGAGCAGCTCTTCCAGCAAGCGAATGCCCTCAATGCCCATCGCCTCAAAATACGCCATATTCGGCTTGTAAGCCGCCGCCCATTGCGCCGTTTCCTCGACGACTTGCTTGAGAAAATCTCGTGCCGCCGCAGCACCGCCGTCCCCAGGCCGAGGATCCAGCCCGACACAAAGGCGGGAGCCCGTTTGATCAATCCGTTGCTGAAGACGTTCCGCGTAGCGCATGCCGCGAGAATGCCCGCCGCAACAGATTTCGGAAGCGGAAAATCACGGATTACCGCGATCCAGCCTGAGCGGTTGACACGACCGTCCACTCTTCTAAAAATCACGATGTGCCATCGCAACCGAAGTTAATTTTAGCGCTGATTTTGCTCGCTGTCTCTCATGGCTGGGCCTCGACCCGGATTGCTCTCCTGCCCTCGTTTTCGGATTTTGAACAGCAGTCTCCGATGCGTGCTGCCCTGCCAGCTTTCGACGCGCGGTTACAAGCAGAACTACTGAACGGCTGGGATTCCGAAGTCCTCTCGCGGGCGGGGTTGTCTGCGGTCGTCTTCGAGCAAAAACTTCGTGCTGCGGGAAGCGGCTCGGCTCCCGCACTCCGCATATTGCCATCCGGCTTTCTCGTGCTTTCTGTGCTCGATCTACCGAAAATGGAACTGCGGGTGTTCGTCAATCCGGTTGGCACAGCTATGGCACTCGGTGCGCCTCAAATTTTCGCCGTCAAGAATCCCGGAGATATGGCGAATGACTTACCCCGCGAAGTCGCCCGCCACGTCGCCAGCATCGCCGGGCTGGCTCCGCGAGTTTCAGCCATTCAAAAACAGAATCAGGAAGGGAAATCGATGATTTGCGCACTCTTAGAACCAGTTAGCTCGGGAGGCGCGCAAGCGGATTTGAGCAATATTTCGCCCCTCATCCGCGCCGTGCTTGAAGATGTGGTGGCGGACGACGCGGCGGCCACCTTGGTCGAACGCACGGAAACGACCAAACTCATCGATGAGAAAACCCTCGCTGCCACCAACGTCATCAACGCGAACGCCGCCACGGACCTCGGGCGCATGGTCAAAGCCGACCTGCTCCTCATTCCCTTCATCCACTTTCAGAATTCCCAAAAAATCGGCACCGATCTCTTCGCCGTGGATGTCGCCACCGGGCGTATGCTCGCCTGCCGTTCCTGGTCGGGGGCCTTGCTGGAGTCGCCTCCCGCCGGCGTTGTGAAGGAATTGCTGCAAGAAGGGATTCGCGCCGCCGCCGAGTCCATCGCCCGTCCGCTCGCCGATGATCCTGCACTTCGTCACGCTGAAGCGGATTTCATCATCAGCCTCAAAAAGGGCTGGAACGGATTGCGGCAAAGCGAAGCCACCGAGGCGGAACTCTCCATCCGCCTCGGCGACGCCTCGCTCGCCCTCGCCAGCGATGAGCCGGAGCTCATGCGAAAGGCCGCCGCCACATTCTATCAGCGAGCCACGCCCGGAGCGCTCTACCCCCTCCAGCACGAATACAACCCGACTGATGAATCGCTGCGACGCATCCGAGAGCTCAAGAAGTCAGGTCAATTGGACCTCATCCACAACCAAGCACGACGGATTTTCGAGCTTCCGATGACCGAGCTAGCCAAGGACAACGCGGAAAAAGATTTGCGGCATCTCGGAGAACTCTGGATTCGTTTGGGAGATGCTCAAAAGGGCTGGGACATTCTCACCCGCGGCGGCCAACCCATCGAAGAACTCGCCGCCGGACCGAATTTCTACCAATCGCTGGTGTTGGCCCAGATGAATCTCGGTCGCTATCAAGAATCTGTCGATCTCTTGGAGCGCAGGGGGAAATGGAACAGCCTGTGCTCCACCATCATCCTCGACGCTTATCGCGCGCTCAATAATACGCAGCGCGAATTCCAACTCATGCGGATAAACTCCGCCTCCACTTGTAAAATCGAGCGCACCACCGTGCGATTTCTCGATCTAGCCATCGCCCAAGGCGAGGCTGGCCCGACGATCGGCAATGTCGTCGGAAGCGCTAATGGTTGGATCCTTAATTCGCCGCCCGTCCGTATGGCCATGATCCGCGCCCGAATTTCTGCCGGGCAGAAAGACCTCGCGATCGCCGACGCCCAATGCGCGCTGATCACCGCCACCAAAGTAAATGACTCGGCAGCGCAAAAGGAGCTCACCGGTATTCTCACCGACCTCGGGGCGAAACCCCTCACATCGTTGCCCACCGCCCGCAAGTTCCTGACTCTTCCCGCCGACTGCCGGATCGACCTCATCCATGACCAAACAGTCGAGCCCAAGTATGTCAGTGAGGTCGCCGCCCACGTCGCGGGCTTCTGGGGATGCCCCGTCCATGTGCGGTCGATCGAATTGAATGCTTCGAAATTTAGCTCTTATCGCAAACTGCCCCAGGCATTGGATGGAAATAAGTTCGCAGACACCATCGCCCGTATCGACCTGCCTACCGGCTCCGTTCTCGGCACGGTTCTGTTAACGCAGACGAAATTGCTCTCGATCCTCAAGAACTACAGCGGCGACGTTTACTCCATCGACAGGGGCGCGCTCACCATTCTGTCAGATCACTATTTCCGAAAATTCAAAAGCGACGACCCGAGACCGCTGCCACAAATCACGGCCATCGCCGCTGCCCAACTCAACCGCGTTTCGAAAAAAATCCTCGCCGACTCGAAAGAACAAGGCTCATGGGAAAACGTATTCTGCCCGCCGCCGCCAGATTTGTTTGCCAGCAACGGCACACTTCACTTGGCCGCTCTGGATTTGGGAATTTCTCCCAGCACCGGCGCCATCTTACAAAAAATTTCCGCCACGGACCTGCTAAGCTTCACCCCAAAAATCCGCGATTCCGCTCAGACAAACTCGCCCGATCCCGCCGATGAGCCACTGATCCTCGACCTCGGCCACCAAATCTCCCAAGCCCGCCCCATCATCATCACTCCCACATCCCCATGAAACTCAACAGCCACTTCGCCGCATTTCTCCTCGCATCACTCGCCACCTTGGCATCCGCCAGCGCGACTGTTTCCGTAGCCATCACCCCGCCCGTCACCGCCGCAGGCACGACGGGTGTCGGGGCCTTCGTGTTTGAAGTCCTAGAAGCCCAGCTCTCGGGAAAGGCCGACTACGATCTCGTGGATCGTAAACGACTCAGTGACATGCTCGCCGAACAAAGCCTGGGAGCCGCCGGCATGACCCAGGACCAAGCCTCAAAAATCGGAAAATTGGTCGGCGCAAAATACTACATTTTTGGCGAATCGAAACAAGCCGGCGAACGCACGGCCATCCAGTGCCGCGTGGTCCAAGTCGAGACCGGCCTGCTCAAGCCGGTGCTACTCATCGTGCCTAACGAAGAGGATCCGATGAAAGCCGGCGATCAACTCGCCACCCAAGTGAACGACGCCATCGTAAAACTCGAAGGTAAAGCCGCCACAGAGCAAGTCGCGGCAGAAGCCGAACAAAAGTTAAATCTTCCCGCCGACGCCAAACGCCCGGCCCTTGCCTTCCGCATTCCGGAAATAAGCGTCACGCCCCAAGCTCGCACCGCCGATCCCGCTGCGGAAAAATCCCTAGAAAGCTTTTTCCAAGCAAACGGCTGCAAGATGGTGCAGCTCTCCCGCCCCAGCCAAGCCGTAGCTCCCGCCCCGACTGCGATCATCACGGTCATAACTGCCGAAAGCCCCGCCACTCCGGCAGGTGCCCACTTGGAAGGAAAAGAGCATGAGGCGCTTCTCATCGAGGCACGTGCCAAAGGCGTCGAAGTCATCATTCTCGGCGTCGCCACCTCCGAGCGCGCCACACAAATCGGCCATCTCACCGCCGCCCGCGCCCGCGTCGAACTCTCCGCCGTCAGGGTCAGCGACAGCCGCATTCTCGCCACCACCAGCGGCTACGGAGTCGGCAGCGATCTGAGCAATTTCGTCGCCGAGAAAAAAGCCATCGAGTCCGCCACGTCAAAAATCCAAGCTGCCTTCGCCGAAAAAATCATCCTCGCATTCAACGCTCCTGGCGCGTGATGCCGCTGAGCGACCTCGTCTCCATCAATAGGGGCAGGCAAAAGGGGGCAGGTGACGCATTTCAACAATTCCATCAGTTTTTCAACTCGGATTCATGCTTGGCATTCTTACTGACCCTATTCACATGTTATTCGATTTCAGACATTCAGCGCGGCGCTTCGGGAGCTTTGCAATGACCTTCGTTCCCTCGACGGATGCCTGCGCACGCATCTCGGGAACCTCGCGACATCATGCACTGCCCTTTGTGCAAGAGGTAACAGACGGTTAGAATTACATGAACTGGCCAGTCAGACAGTGTCGCTCTGGTTTTCCTTTCACCTCGTCTCCCGCTCCCCATTCATCAGCATTCCCGCAATGCGATGAATTGTCCTAATCCCGAGCAACAATAAGGTCTTTCGTCACGTCGACGGCACGTTGCTCATATTAGCCCACAGCAGGCACCGGCAAGACACGCCTCATGGCCGACCGTCTCGCTACCGACCAAGCCAGCATCCCCATCTCCATCCTCATTCAAAGGCTTTCGAATTTGTCACCGCCATCATCACCCGCCGCTCTCCCTCTTCCCCGTCAAAAATCCAAAATCATCAATCGAAAATCATCAATCCATCCGTCTTCCCAGCATCCCCATCCTCACCGTCCACCCATCCAAAGGCCTCGAATTCGAGATCGTCGCCGATATTTTAAGAAACATGCCTTGAGTCATCCAGCAATATACCGTATTGCTCTTTTCGGATGAGCAACCTCTTCTTCTAATGGGATCCTAAAAAAGCTGCGAGCAATGCCGCCAAACACGGAGTTTCATTTGAGGAGGCAAAAACGGTATTCTACGACGAAGATGCGCTTGTAATTCTAGATCCCGAACATTCTTTGGATGAGGAGCGTTTCATCATCATGGGGCAAAGCAGCAAGCCACGCATCCTAGTGGTGGTCCATTGCTTCCGGAAAACCGGTTCATCCATCAGAATCATATCGGCCAGAAGGGCCGGAACAAAGGAACAGCAACCCTACTTGGAAAAAAAGAAATGAAAGCGGAATATGATTTTTCAAAGGCCAAACGGAATCCCTACGCGAAGCAGCTCAAAAAAGCCGTCACCATTCGTCTCGATCCCGCTATCATCGACTACTTCAAGTCAATGTCCGGGGAGACAGACATCCCCTATCAGAACCTCATCAACCTATATCTCCTGGATTGCGCCAAAGCAGGACGCAAGGTTTCGCTCGCCTGGAAAAAATGACACCGTCATCATCGCCCGTCTCTCCGCATCTTCCTCTGCTCCCTCCGCAGCTCCGCGTTTCGCTTCATCCCATCCTCAAAACCTCATCGTCTCGGCTCCGCGTCCCTTTGCGACCTTCGCGCCTTTGCGGTTCAAATCCTCCCAAATTAACAGACATCCATCCTTGGCAACACACCTAATCCCCCTTGTTTTCCACTCATAACCGAAATCACCTTTGAGGTGCGGGAGGATGAGTTGGACGCAGGCTTTGTCGCTACCGCCCTCGGTCACGCCATCGCCACCTAAGGCGATACCCTTGAAGAACTCCGGGAAATAAGCCCGCGACGTCGTGCGCTGTCATTTTACCGACGGACCGCCCGGCTCCCACATCAGACTGACTGCAACACTCGGCGGAACCCATCATCTGACGATCCCGAATCATCGCCCGCTGAAAACCGGCACGCTGCTCGGCGGCGTCTTGAAACCCTGTGGCCGCTCATCACTAACTTACCGTCGATGAATAGTTCGCCAAACTGGAGTTTTAAACCCATCGCAATGACCGAAAATCTCGAAATCCGTAACCAACCCCATTCTCTCGATTCTCACGCTTGAAACTTCCACACATGCACAGGTTTTAGGACTCCGCCTTGTCGCCCTCGCCTTCCCTGGGTGATGAGGGCGATGTTGCCATCCCTTTGTCAGGACAAGGTCGGCACACAGGAACTTTGATTATGGAGCTCAATGGCTGCCTGCGTTTCCACTCCTCCATGCTACACCCGGAGCATTACTGCTCCCAGAGTAGGGTTCGTGGCCTAAGTGACTGGTTAAGTTTTATCTATAAGACTCTTTCATTCTCTGTTTCAAGCCGGTTTATCCCGCCACTTTCACTGACATCAGAGAGACCCCAGAGATGCCCATCAAGCTTTCCCTGACGCCTGCAAAATAAGTAAGCCGAAGTCAGCTAATTTTGCTTCGTGGCCTACCGTAATGATTTATTTATAAAGATTGCTATATATCGTATTGCGATCTAATAAGCGCCGTGCCAATTCAGCAGATTTTGACTGACGAAGATTACCAGCGCCTAGCGGATTTTCGTCACGCGTTAAGACGATTCCTCTTTTTCAGCGAGCAGGCGGCGGCATCCGAGGACCTCACCCCGCAACAACATCAGGCAATGCTGGCCATTCGCGGATCGAGTGTCGGCCCGCCCAATCTCGCGACTTTGGCGGATCGGCTTTGCCTGAAACATAACACCGTTGTGGAACTCGTCCAACGTCTGGAAAAATCCAAGCTGATCTACAAGCGCCCTTGTCCCGCCGATGGCCGAGCTGTTGTGCTCGGCCTCACGAAAGAAGGGCTGAAACGTCTTGACCGTTTGGCTGCGAGCCACACCGCGGAACTCAAGAACATCGGTCCTGAAATTTTGAAGCGCCTTGCAAAAATCAGCTCATGATTCATCAGAAAGGACTCTCACAATGGCAACGCGCACGGACTCCTCTGCTCGCCGTTATCATCAGCTCGATCGTAACGCTGACGGCCGTTGGCCTGATCGCGCTAATCCATCTATGCACTAATTTTTTCTGGCATGGAACTCTATCCGCGAGCGAGGCAAAACCTGATTTCAGCAGTTGGGGAGCATGGGGGATAGCTGTGCCCGTCATCGGCGGATTGATCATTGGGGTAATGGCCCGCTGGGGGAGTCCTGCGATCCGCGGACATGGTATCCCCGAAGCGATGCAGGCGATCGGAATTGCGGAAAGCAGAATCCCGGCCCGCGTGGCAATTTTGAAACCGTTGTCGGCTGCCATATCGATCGGAACGGGCGGCCCATTCGGCGCGGAAGGCCCCATCATTGCAACAGGTGGTGCCATCGGTTCGTTGGTCGGACAATGGCTTCCGACCAGTCCAATTCAACGCAAAATACTTCTAGCTGCCGGCGCAGCCGCGGGCATGACGGCCATCTTTGGCACCCCGCTCGCTGCGGTGCTGCTAGTGGTGGAGCTTTTATTATTCGAATACCGTGGCCGGAGTTTCCTTCCGGTTGCACTGGCCGCTGGAACGGCGATGGCCTTGCGATCGCTGTTTCATGAGCCGCTGCCGATGTTTCCACTCGTGTTTAACAACACGCCTAATCTTTCAATTTCTGCAGCTTCGTTCGTAATTGGAGCTGCATGCGGATTGCTTGCAGTCATTATCACAAAAGCAGTTTATGCGCTAGAAGATGGTTTCGAAAAACTGCCGGTGCATTGGATGTGGTGGCCCGCTATCGGCGGGATCGCTGTTGGCGTTATCGGCTGGTTCGCCCCCAGCACGCTGGGTGTCGGATATGACAACCTGCGGATTCTATTAGATGGCCAACTTGCTGTAAAAACCATTGCGATGCTGGCCGCGTTGAAATTTTTATCATGGTGGATCGCACTGGGCAGCGGCACTTCTGGTGGAACTCTCGCGCCGTTGATGACCGTCGGCGGTGCCGCGGGCGCCCTTTGTGCCCACGCCCTTCACCAGCTACCATTTTTTAGTGAATTCCCCATAGGACTAGGTGTTCTTATAGGCATGGCGGCGACTTTCGCCGGGGCATCACGCGCCTTCTTGGCCTCCGTAGCATTTGCCTTCGAGGCCACACATGCGGTCGCAGCATTCGGCCCCTTGCTGCTCGGGTGCGGTGCAGCTGTTCTTGTTTCGCGGCTGCTGATGCGTGAAACGATCATGACGGAAAAACTCGCTCGTCGGGGCGTCCGTATCCCCAGTGACTACGAGCCAGATTTTCTCCACGGAGTCATGGTCGGGGTGGTGATGGAAAAAAATCCTCTCACCGTCTTACCGGACGAACTCGTTACCGAGGTAGCCTCGCGCCTCGGAACACCGGGTTCACCTTGGCATGATGTCCGGCTTATTCCCGTGACCGACGTTGATGGCGGCCTGCTTGCTATTATTTCGAGAGCCGATCTTTTTGCTGCCCTCGCCGTATCTTCGGCAACCACTGTGTTTGATGCTGGAATCCTTCAACCTATCACCATTCATGCCGATGATTATCTCTCCGAGGCGGTGGATCTAATGATATTTCATGGCATTGGCCGGCTGCCGGTGACCGATCGCTCACCCATACCCAAGCTCATTGGGCTGCTTACGCGCCGCGCCATCCTCGACGCTAAACACCGTCAGCAAGAGATGGAACGGGTTTGCTCTGAAAATAAATCTATTCGCGTTTATGATTCATATTAACACTTACCGCTATTGCGAAGGGGCAGGGCTTGAAGGGGTTCGCATTGGTCTCACTCGTCACGTTCCGTGGGGTATCCGGAAAGCAGATTACTTGGCGCTCGGATACTATGATGTTTGCATACGGTTGCTAGCTCCATCGCGAAAATTGTTAGAAATCTATCTTAAAGAGGAGATCACATCTAAACAGTTTGTATGCCGATATAGAAGCGAGATAAAATCATCAGGCGGTTGCGCTCAGCGAAACCCCTGAAATAAGAGCCTTGCGAGCCCGCCTTGTTTTATGGAAAAAATTTTTTAAGGCCACATGGTAAAATCACGAAACTTCCGTTCTTGGAGCGCATGGTGGGGCATTGAACTCAGCGAGGTCAGCACGAAAGAGAAATTTGTTTCGATTTTAGGAGGCTTCCTTTCCATCCTTGTTCTGTTATCTATAACCAGTCCGGCATGGGGGCATGCACCGATGGTGGTCGCGTCGATGGGAGCCAGTGCGGTGCTTCTTTTCGCGGTTCCGCATGGACAGCTTTCGCAGCCTTGGCCGGTAATCGCGGGACACGCTCTATCTGCAACTATGGGAGTGGCATGCGGGCAATGGATTTCATGTCCTCAACTGGCCGGGGCTTGCTCTGTTGCTTTGGCCATCGGTTTGATGCATCAATTTAAATGCATACATCCACCGGGAGGGGCTACAGCCCTCACTGCTGTTCTCGGTGGTCCAGCCGTTCATGCCATGGGTTATAAATTTGTGGCTTTTCCCGTGATTGCGAACGCTAGCGTCATGGTAGCCGTTGCTGTAATCTATAATATTGTTTTCTCATGGCGAAAATATCCGGCATCGCTAAATCAGAAGGAGACGAAACAATTCTCCACCAATGAAGCGCCAACTCATGAAGAAATCGTAAGTGCTCTAAGAAGCCTCGATTCATTTGTGGACATTACAGAAGATGATTTGCTTCGTTTGTTACAAATTTTAACTCGTTGCAGTGACACCTCGAAGTAATAAATAGATGTTAGTTTCTGTAAAAAATATGCACCGGTATCCAACATTGAAGCCGAAAACCTCTTTCTGCGTGGCCTTGCCAAGTATTAGCAGGACGCTGGCCGGCCGTCGATTTATTGGATCAAAATCACCTTCCTGATTTTCGGGGGCGCGAAAAAGAAAACAAGAAACTCGAAATCCTCGGCATCCACCCGTTCGACCGGGTCGATCCCATCAACCAAGGAGTGATTTTCGACAAACTCGTCGCCACCAGCGTCGGCGTGACCGTGCGGCGCGTCACCTATCAAGATTCGGAAACCGGAATTATTTATGCCTATATCACAAACCTGCCGCCCTCCATTGCTCTAGGTATCGTCGTGCTGCTCTACAAGTGTTGCTGGGACGTAAAGGAGGTCTTGGATGAGTTCAAAAACAAACTGGGTGAAACCAAATCTTGGGCCCGCACCCGGAACACGAAAACCTGCTAGGCCCGCTTATTATGCCTGACCCACAACATGATGACCCTCATGGAGGAGCAGATTTTTCACGAAACCGGCATTCGCAACGAGGCAGAGATCAAAAGTAAAGCGCCAACCCTCGCCAACCCTCAAAGAACTAAAGAAGCCAAGCATGCAGGGGACTGACCAGTCTCCAAAAAGCCATCCAGCGGCTCAGACAACACACCGTGAAGTTCATCTGTGGGTTAAAAATAATTTAGATGAAAGATGCTCCTAGCCCCAAGCGCTATCCCATCGCGCCAAGATCTATGCTGCCTCATGACGCCGAAGTTAAACACCGCTTATTAGTCGCCAGAGTGACTGGCTAATTTTTTCCATAAGACTCTTTCATGCTATGTTTAAGCTGCTTGATCCCGGTGCTTTCGCTAACACCACCAATTATTCTAGCAGCTTTAATGCGCGCCCCATGAGGAAAAATAAATCAAATTTAGTAAGGCAAAAACAGAATTTAAATTACCTTTAATGCAAGGAGCTCATCCTTATCTGTGGCCAAATACTAAAAAATACATGTCAATAAAAAATTATAATATTTACCTAATTTTTTTAGTTTTATTTATGCTAACTTTATTTAAGATAGAAATTATTTTTTGGTAACGTTATATAAAAATTACTTTTTTAATTTAACAGATTTAATTTGAGCTAGTTTAAAAATGTTGATAGATTTAATTTGTGAGAGGTCCTTGAGGACTCACTACCCCCATATTAACATGAAAAATAAATTCGCATCGCGGACATATCTGCTCTACGCCACTATTACCACAAGCTCAGTTATGCTGACATCCCAACTTCATGGAGCAGTGATTTTTGGAACTGCTAGTGGCACAGATCTAGAGATAGCTGTTTCCGCCCTTTCGTTGGTCACACTTGCCGTTGGCCCTCTCGCACAAGCACAGATTTCATCTTCCACCCCCGGATCTCAAGTAGATGGAGTAATTTCTGTCAACGATTTGAAAGTTATCGGTGGGGTGTCGGCTCAAAATGGTACAAATAACGCGTTGGTTACATCCGCTTCTTCGAATGTTACCGGTGTCGCAACGACTGGTCTCACTACGGGGGCAGCAACGACCCACAATCTTGGGATTACTTTAATTCCAGGAATTCTCTTCACCCCAGATTTTCTCAATATAACATCTACGACAATAGGTTCAACTTCAATAAGTTCTGGTCAATACAGTGCTTTGAACTCGGTGGGCACCTCAGTCTTGGAAGGCCTAGTGATTTCCATAAGTGGAGTTAACATCACCATTCCTGTCAATCCAGCGCCCAATACACTGCTCGTTCTGGCAGGTCTGGGCATTGATCCGAATATAGTAGCCAATTTGTCCATTATGCTCAATGAACAACTACCCACGGGGAATGGAATCGGCACATCCGGGATCAGTACGAATGCTTTGCATATCTCCATAAATGCATTGAACCTTGGCTTAATAAGCGGATTAAACGGCGACATTGTCGTTGGGAAGTCCACTTCAAGTCTGACGGCCATTCCTGAGCCATCGGCGTTAGCAATGGTGGTAAGCGCCATTGCTGGTTGCATGATTGTGCGACGGCGGTAGAGCTAATTAATACGGGTTCGATCCTGAATAAAGCAAACTTAACGTTCTTAGCGTTCTTTTAGAATAGCTGGCAGTGGTTTTGATAGAAAAATAGGGTAAAGTTCCAAGACTTATCAATCAGAAGATTGAACCACAGATGGACGTTAGAATCGCGGATTGAAGAAGGGATAACAAATAAGAATGCCAATGTGCCTCCCTGTCGTTCTTTCTGTCTGCGTGAGTCTGACGCCATCTGCGGTTAATCCTTTGGGGTTAAAGTTTTTTGGGCTCAGTCCCCGCAGTCTCACAAAATGATTGACGTATGATGTAGTAGAAAGCACAATATGCTTATGGTGAGTTCGTTGCGTTTCCAATATCCTGGGGCGATTTACTGATCGCTCGCGGGGACGGGGGCAAGATGGTTTTTGAAAACAAGGACGACTGCGAGGCTTTCCTCCCCCGCCTGGGGGAAGCCTATGGCAGTTGCGAGTGCTGCGTGCATGCTTGGGTGTTGATGGGTAACCATTTTCACCTGCTTCTGGAGACTTGGAGACTCCCCAAGCGAATCTGGTGGCAGGCATGAAATGGCTGCTTGGCGTTTTCAGCCAGGGCTGGAACCG
>JANMYL010000183.1:0-8605 GCA_031382045.1 Akkermansiaceae bacterium
GCTTGCGCGAAGTCCACTTCGTTGCGGTCGTCGGCGTGCATTTCGACCATCCGGCTGATGCGCTCAGTCTTGCCGGTGAATGAGTTAAGCACAGTATCGCCCTTCTTGATCGTGCCCGAGTAAATTCGAGTGAAGGTAAGCGCACCGAATTTGTCGTCCATGATCTTGAAAGCGAGGCCACGGAACGGGGCTTTCGGGTCGATGACGGCAAATTTTCCGGTGGGGGTGCCCTCTGCGTCCACTTCAGGGAGTGGTTTAACGTCGGTGGGGGAAGGAAGGTAATCGACGACAGCGTCAAGCATGAGCTGGAGACCCTTGTTCTTAAAGGAAGAGCCGCAGTAGGTCGGGAAGAAGGCGAGGTCGATGGTGCCCTTGCGGATGCACTTTTTGATTTCGTCGATGGATGGCTCTTTACCGTCCAAATAGGCTTCCATGATGGCGTCGTCCTGTTCGACAGCCGTCTCGATGAGTTGTGCGCGGTATTCCTTCGCCTTGTCGAGCATGTCGGCTGGGATTTCCTCGATCTTGAAATTTTCCGGCTGGCCGGATTCGTCCCAGATGTGTGCTTGCATCGTGAGCAAATCAACGACACCGACGAAGTCGGACTCAGTGCCGATCGGCAGGACCATCACCAGCGGATGAGCACCGAGAATTTTCTTCACCTGAGCGACGACGCGATAGAAATCTGCGCCGATGCGATCGAGCTTATTGACGTAAATGACGCGGGAAACGCCGGAATCGTTGGCGTAGCGCCAGTTGGTTTCGGATTGTGGTTCGACGCCGCCGGAGCCGCAGAACACGCCGACGCCGCCGTCGAGAACTTTGAGCGAGCGATAAACTTCGATGGTGAAGTCCACGTGACCGGGGGTGTCGATCACGTTGAATTGGTGGCCCTTCCAAAAGCAAGTGGTGGCAGCGGACTGGATGGTGATGCCGCGCTCGGCTTCTTGGTCCATGAAGTCCATGGTGGATGCGCCATCGTGCACTTCACCGATCTTGTGGATCTTGCCGGTGAGTTTGAGAATGCGTTCGGTGGTGGTTGTTTTGCCCGCATCAACGTGGGCGAAAATGCCGATGTTACGGTATTTGCTGAGGTCCTTCATAATCGGATAATGGCTTCTGGTTAGCGGGCACGGTTTCGCGCCGGGGGCAGATTCCTAGTCGGAGATCGAACTTTGGCAATCCTAGAGTCGAATAGACGGGGTTTTTCGTCCTAGCCATGCCCCCCGATTTGCAGACTTGTGATCCCTCCGGTTCTTTGTCTTGCCTGATGAGCACCTGATTTCTGGGCCAAACCACCGGCTGGTAGTTATGTTAATTTTGAAATCGAATTGGGGGCGGAGTTGCAGTCGAGGTCGGAGTTTTTTCGGTGATTACTGCAATAGGATTCGATGAGGTCAAAATATCAATCCGCGCGGCATCTACTAAAACCAATTTTGCGGAACACTCGGCATCTCCCAAAAAACACGACGCGTGATAATCTATACTAATACACAGTCTGGTTTCACAATCGCAAAACACAAGCTCAAGTGCCTCCCAAATGACCAGCAACTCACTCGCCGTAAAACAAATATGAGCCGCGCTTCTGCAGGCACTGGGCAGTTTTCTCGGGTTGTCGGGTTGAAAAAGAGTGTGCAAGCCTTTAACGGCTGGCCACGATGCTCAGGTCATAGCTAAAAATCGATGAAGTAGTCACCCAAAGACTTTCTTGAATCCTCGCAATGACTCCCCCTCCCTGATTTCAGTTACCGCGATAATTTTTGACTCAACTCAATGCCTGCACCAACCAATAACTCCGGCCTCCGCGACAATCACACTCGGGGGTGTGTCGCTGATTTCCTTCGGGAAAAGACACAGCTCGATTCGAAACTCTCCATCGTCTCCGCCTACTTCACCATCTATGCTTACGATGCACTCAAGACGGAACTCGACCAAATCGAACACCTCGACTTCCTCTTCGGCGAGCCGTCGTTCGTCAGCCGCCTCGACCCCAGCAAGACGGAGAAAAAATCCTTTCTCGTCGATGCTGAGGGCTTAAGTCTCGCCAACAAGCTCCAGCAAAAACGTGTAGCTCGGGAGTGCGCGGCATGGATTGAGCAGAAGGTGGATATCAAAACCATTACGCAATCCAACCTCCTCCACGGGAAGATGTATCACGTCGCCACCGCCGGAGTGGAGGACGCCATCCTTGGTAGTTCAAACTTCACTGTGCGCGGCCTCGGACTCGGCACAGCGGGAAATAACATCGAACTCAACCTCGTCGTGGATAGCAACCGCGACCGAAAGGAACTCAAGCAATGGTTCGACGAGCTGTGGAACAACGAGACGCTGGTCAAGGACGTGAAGCAAGACGTCCTCAACCATCTCAAGCAGCTCTACGACAATCATTCACCCGAATTTATCTACTACAAGACGCTCTATCACATCTTCGAAAAATTCCTGGGCGACATCGGCAAGACCGACGCAGACTTGGGTAAAACCAGCCTGTTTGAGACCGATGTGTGGAAGGCGCTATTTGAGTTCCAGAAGGACGGTGCCAAGGGCGCGATCAACAAAATTCTCCGGCACAACGGCTGCATCATCGCCGACAGCGTCGGTCTGGGGAAAACCTATGAAGCCCTCGCTGTTATCAAGTATTTCGAGCTGAAAAACGAGCGCGTCCTGGTGCTCTGCCCCAAGAAACTGCGGGAAAACTGGACCGTTTACACCGCCCACAGTCTGCTCAATCCATTCGTCGCGGACCGCTTCCGCTACGACGTGCTCTCCCACACCGACCTCAGCCGCGAGACCGGTTTTACGGGCGACATCAATCTGGAAACCCTCATGTGGGGAAACTACGACCTCGTCGTCATCGATGAGTCGCATAACTTCCGCAACAACACGCCCGGCAAGAAAGACGAGCAGGGAAATATCATCCGTAGGAGCCGTTACCAGCGGTTGATGGAGGACATTATCAAATCCGGTGTCCGCACTAAAGTGCTGTTACTCTCCGCCACCCCGGTCAACAACGACCTCAAAGACCTCCGCAATCAAATCTACTTTCTCACCGAGAATAAAGACGAGGCCTTCGCCGAATCACTCGGTATCGCAAGCCTCAAGGAAACCCTCGCATCTGCCCAGAAAGTCTTCACCCACTGGGCGAAGCAGCAGACCCACGAGCGGAAAACCGGCGAGTTGCTAGAGAATCTCGGAGCTGGCTTTTTCAAGCTCCTCGACGAGCTCACCATCGCCCGCTCCCGCAAGCACATTCAGAAATATTACAAAGCCACCATCGCCCAACTCGGTGGTTTTCCCAAGCGGGAAAAACCCATTTCCATTTACCCCGAGATCGATCTTAAGGGCCGCTTTCTCTCCTACGACAAGCTCAACGACGAGATCGCCGGCTACAAGCTCTCGCTGTTCAACCCCTCATCCTACATCAAGAATGAGTTCAAATCCGGATACGAGAATCGGGGCGTCTCACCGTTCTCTCAGATCGTTAGTGAGAATCACCTCATCGGCATGATGAAGGTGAATTTCCTCAAACGTCTCGAAAGTTCCGTGAAGTCGTTTGAAATCACCATGGAGCGGACCATCACCCGAATTGAAAACTTGGAGCGTAAAATCAAAAATTTCCAAGCAGTTCCAAACCAAAATCCCGAGTCAGACGAGTTTGAACTCGACCTCGGCGACGCAGGTCAGGACGAGGAACTCGAGGAAGCGCAGCTCGTCGGCGGTAAGCTCAAGTTTCAACTGTGCCATCTGAATCTCAACGACTGGCTCAAAGCCCTCAAAACCGACAAGGACCAGCTCCGCATCCTTTTCAACGCCGCGCAGAATGTCACCCCGGAGACCGATGCCAAACTCGCGGAACTTAAGAAACTCATCGCCGCCAAAGTCGCCAAGCCCACCACCAACAAACTGGGCGAGCCGAATCGAAAAATCCTCGTTTTCACCGCCTTTGCAGACACCGCCACCTACCTCTACCAATCGCTCCTCAAGTGGGCCACCCAAGAACTCGGCATCCAGATGGCACTCGTTTGTGGAGGGGGGAACACTCACACCACCTTCGGCCAGAGCGCCTTCGATCACATCCTCACCAATTTCTCCCCGCGAGCCAAGCACCGCGCCAAGATCCCTTCCATGCCGCAGCAAGGAGAAATTGAGTTGCTCATCGCCACCGACTGCATCAGCGAGGGCCAAAACCTCCAAGACTGCGACTACCTCGTCAATTACGACATCCATTGGAACCCCGTCCGGATCATCCAGCGCTTCGGCCGTATCGACCGGATCGGCAGCGCCAGCCATGCCGTGCATCTTGTCAATTTCTGGCCCACCGAAGACCTCAACAAATACATCAACCTCAAGAACCGTGTCGAAGCCCGCATGGCCCTCGTGGACCTCTCTGCCACCTTCGCAGACAATCCTCTCACCAACGATGAAATCGAAGACATCATCTCCGACGACCTCCGCTACCGGGACAAGCAACTCCTCCGCCTCAAGGATGAAGTCCTCGACCTCGAAGACCTTGGAGACAGCGTCTCACTCACCGAGTTCACCCTCGACGACTTCCGGCTCGAACTCCTGAAATACATCGAGGCAAATAAGGCCGCTCTCGAAGCCGCGCCACTTGGCCTCTACACCTGCGTCCCACCTCATCCCGACTACAAAGCCATCGGCCCCGGCGTCATCTTCTGCCTCCGCCAAGAGGAAATACGCAGTGGCCCCGCCGACGGTAAGCGAAGCCCCAGCGAGTCCATCAACCCGCTCCATCCCTACTTCCTCGTTTACGTCCTCGAGGATGGCAACGTCCGCTTCACCTTCGCCCACCCCAAGCAGATACTCGATATTTTCCGCATCCTCTGCTCGGGGAAATCGGAAGCCTACGCCCAGCTCTGCAACCTGTTCGACCAACAGACCCACCACGGCAGTGACATGAAGACCTACGACACGCTGCTCCACAAAGCCGTGGATTCCCTCGCTGCCACCTTCCGCCACCGCGCCGCCTCCGGCCTCCTCTCCGGACGTGGGTTTGTGCTGCCCAACGCCCACGAACAAGTCCACGAAAAAACTGACCTCGAACTCGTCACTTGGCTCGTCATCAAAGACAATCAGCCATGAGAGAAACCCAGCATTTCGAATGGAAGGAGACTTGGCGGGATGAATTCCTGCGCTGGATTTGTGGCTTTGCAAATGCGGAGGGCGGCACTTTACACATCGGGCGGAACGACAAGGGAGTCGTCGTCGGCTTAGCAAATGCCGCGAAATTACTCGAAGACATCCCCAACAAAGTCCGCGATGTCCTTGGCATCCTCATCGCGGTGAACCTTCGTAAAGAATTGGCAGTCGAGTTCATTGAGATCGTTGTCGATCCCTACCCCAATCCCATCAGCTACCGGGGCCATTATTTCCAGCGCAGTGGCAGCACCTTGCAGGAACTCAAAGGTGCCGCGCTCGACCGCTTCCTCCTCCGCCGCCAAGGCCGCACCTGGGATGGCGTGCCCATGCCCGGCGTCAAAATAACCAACCTCTCCACCGCTGCCATCCGCCAGTTTCGCGATCTCGCCCGCCACAGCGGTCGTCTCGACCCAGCAGACCTCCGCTCCGCCAAGGCCGCACTCATCGAAAAACTCCAACTCACCGAAGGCACCTACCTCAAGCGTGCCGCCGTCCTCCTCTTCCACCAAGACCCCGAAAAGTTCGTCACCGGAGCCTTCGTCAAGGTCGGCTTCTTCCGCTCCGAGTCCGACCTCGCTTACCACGACATGATCCAAGGTGATCTTTTTACCCAAGTCGCAAAAACCATCGATCTCGTTCGCACCAAGTATCTCAAAGCCGCCATCACTTACCAAGGTATCCAGCGCATCGAACGCTACCCGGTCCCCGATGCCGCCCTGCGAGAAGCCGTGCTCAATGCCATCGTCCATCGCGACTACGCCGTCGGTGCCCCTGTGCAGATTCGCGTCTATGAAGACCGCCTCCGCATCTGGAATCCTTGTGTGCTCCCCGACGGCTGGACCACGAAAACACTTCTCAGGACGCACCCCTCCACGCCCTTCAATCCTGCCATCGCCAATGTCTTCTTCCGCTCTGGAGAAATAGAGACCTGGGGTCGCGGCATTGAGCGAATTTTCTCAGCATGCAAAGATGCGGGAACTCAAAAACCCTCCATCACTTTTGATGGCACTGGCATCACCCTAGAGTTCCGCTACACGCCAGATTTCTTGAAAGCAGTGAATGCTCACAAGTCAACCACTCCCGAAATCACCGACCCAGTCGGGCAACAACTAAAGCCGAGGCTAGAGTCGGGGCTAGAGTCGGGGCTAGAGTCAATTCTTCACAGAACACTCCAAGCTCTTGCCAGCCTCCCGCTCTCCAAGTCACAAATCGCCTCTGCCATCGGCCAGCAGACGGCCTCCGGCACGCTCCACACGCGCATTCGCCAGATGCTTGCTGCCGCCCTCATCGAGCGCACCCTCCCCGAAAAACCCAACAGCCGCCTCCAAAAATACCGCCTCACCTCCAAAGGCCGCGCTCTTCTCCACTGATCACTGCTCACTTCTTCCTCTTCACTCTTCACCTCTCCCATGCCCGATCTCCGCCCCACCATCACCACCGCCCTCGCCGCGCTCGCCGTAAATCCGCTAAGGAGTGCAGCGCTGGGACTGTTCCAAGCCCTCGGCTACCACAGCGAACGCACACTCGCTATTAACTCAGTCGAGAATCTTAGAAGTAACCTCGATCCCAACGCATTCCTTCATGACGAGAATGCTCATCTCTCCAAGTGGAAGTCAGTCCACCTTCTGTTTCAAATCACCAAAAGCGAACTGGCTCCTTCAAAAAACGAACTTGGCTTGGCGCTCGATTCACCCTTCGAACTAACTCGTAGCGGTAAAATTATTGAGTCCTACATCTTCTTCGCTCTCGACCTTCATCCCCGCGAAGATGGACTGCCTCATAGCCGTGATGTTCTCGGAACCATCACTCGCGCTCTAAATCGGCTGGTGCCCCAGCCTGTGTTAGTTCTGTTTCGCCATGGTGGCAGTATCTCACTCGCCATCATCAATCGTCGTAAAAACATGAAAGATGGCACGCGTGACGTCCTTACCCGCGTTTCTCTCATTCGTGACATCGACTGCGCTCAACCTCACCGCGCCCACCTTGATTTGCTCAGGCGTTTTTCACTTCATTGTCTAGGCGAAGAAAATGGTGTCATCCGCACCTTCACCGACCTCGACAACGCTTGGCAAAAACTTCTCTCCACTCAAGAGCTCAATAAACGCTTCTACCGCGAACTCGTGGACTGGTTCACTTGGACTAAAACCGAAATCAAACTCGCTCGTCTCCCAGACCACACCGAGGACAGCACCCGCAACCGTGAGCTTGCCACTCAGCAATTCACTGTCCGCCTCATCTGCCGCACCCTTTTTTCATGGTTCTTGAAAGAAATGGGCCTCATCCCACCACAGCTCCTCGAACTCTATGACGCCGCTGATCAGCGGCGGGTGTTCGCACCGGGCAATTACGAGCCATCCGGAAATCACTACTCCCGTGGCGTTTTACAGAATATATTTTTCCAAGCTCTTAACCGTCCGATGGACCAGCGCCGGAAGTCTGGCGCAGAAGCGGCCAGCGACCGCACAGTGGCCGATGCAGCCTCGAAAAAGCTCGCCTATTTAGGAAAAAATCAGCTGTCCCCCGACTTCGACTACGACCTCTTCGACCGCATCCCCTATCTCAATGGTGGCCTCTTCGATGCCCTCCCCGAAGACAACGCCTCCGACACCATTGATGACGGTGCCATTCACATCCCAAATAAACTGTTCTACGCCACTCGCGAGGACGGATTCACCATCGAAGTCGGTGGGAAAAAGAAGACCCGCCGCCCCGTTGAGGGGCTTAACCGCATCTTCGACCGCTATCGTTTCACGGTCGCCGAAAACACCCCGCTTGAAGAAGACGTCGCGCTGGATCCTGAACTCCTAGGCCTCGTCTTCGAGAATCTTCTCGCCGAAATCGATGACACTGACGAGGCCGCCGCGAACAGTGCCCGCAAAGCCTCCGGCTCCTTCTACACCCCACGCCGGATCGTGGACTACATGGTAAATGAAGCACTGCACCTTCATCTCCGCACCCAGTTCGAAAACAAAAGCTCCACCTCCGGAGACCTCCAGCTCCTCAGTCGTCTTTGTTATGGAGTCGGCACTGCGGCGGATTTCGCTCCGATTGCCAGCCGTGTAGTCGATACCTTGGAAGCCGTCCGCATCCTCGACCCCGCTTGCGGTTCCGGCGCATTTCCCATGGGCATGCTCCACCGGATGGTTGAGCTACTGACTTGTGTGGATCCGGATAACGAACTCTGGATTTCCCGCCTTCTCACCCGCCTTCCCAGTGCCATGCGGGCCGACGCACGGCGCGGCATGGAGGGGAAAAGCTACAACTACCTCCGCAAACTCGGCCTCATTCAGAAAAACCTTTACGGCCTAGACATCCAGCCGCTCGCCGCCCTCATCGCCAAGCTTCGCTTCTTCCTCACCCTTGTCATCGAACAAGAAGTCCATCCCACGGACCGCGCTCACAATTACGGCCTCCAAGCCTTGCCGAACTTGGAAACCAATTTCCTCTG
>JANMYL010000147.1:0-27049 GCA_031382045.1 Akkermansiaceae bacterium
GTAAACCGCTAGAATGATATTTCACAAGGATTGTCCACTGACTACGAATCAGAAGGTTAGGGGTTCGAGTCCCTTCGGGTGTATTCTCATAATGAATGAGATGCACGCATTATTGGAGAACCTAATTACTATCTGGGTTGACCTAGTTTTTGAGGATCAAAGGTATTCTGCTATTTTGTTGTTTCGATCCTATGATAAAAGACTCGCTCGCTGCGACTGTCGATTTTGAAAAACCTGAGCCACCGTAAGCACGAGCAGAGCCTCAAGTATTCCGGATTACGGAAAGCTCTGCTGCCGCCAGCCATCACCATCACGGGCGCTAGACTGTTGCTAAAATCTCCGCTAAGCTGCTTGGGAGAATCAAGGGAAATAAAATAGGCTGTGAAAATCTCCCGTTTTGCTAAATGCCAGCGTTCATGGGAGTATGTTTGATCCAATGAGCTCCACTCTAAATCCTCCTGTCTCTCGCAATTTACGACTCCTTGCCTCTCGCACTTTGAAAGACTTACATTTAAAAACTAATATTTGCGCAATCATCGCTCTCTCGTTCGCGTGGATCGGACCGCTTGCATATTGTGCCGACATCAAAATGGCTGGCTTCATCTCAATAAATGCCAAGTTTCCACCGCCAAACTACAATGCAGGTTTCTCCATGTACGTCGCGGCTTGGCCCCTACTCAACCGGTATCCTGGTCATGAAACTCAGACCGGCCTCTTTGGTACATGGATGTTTCCTGAGCAAGAGGTCAAAAAGCCTAACGAAATGTACACCACCATTGAAGGTGGCTTAGGCTGGTGGCGTCAGACTCATTTTCCCACGGCCACTCCTAAATTCTTAATGGGCGGAGTCGCCGCAGAATTTCGTGAGATTGCTAATGGTCCTTCACAAGGAGCAGGCTCATGGGAAGATCCCAAAGGGCTTTATGGCGTCGCGCAGTTAAGCCCATGGCTGCTATTTCCGCTGGATGGTATTAATCTTAAGCAAGGCACCCGTGGCGAGCTTTTCGGCTATGGTTATGTTCCACTACCACTCACCCATGCTAAAAAAGTTACTGCTGGAAAAGACGTTCCCACAGGTAATCAAAGTTGGACTCTATTCTTAAATACAAAAAATTTCAAAGGACCAGTTTGCTTTTTTACTCCCTACTTCTGGACTCGTTCTACACTGGATAACCCCGAGTGGGTGGGACGCCAGCTTGACGTGCGCCCATCTAACCCTATCAAAAACATTGCACTTGAGTGCCAGTATGTGCCCGCCGCACTTGAGACAGACAACAAGAACGAGGCATACGCTAAAATCGATCCAGTTTCCTTTCCCCTTAACTTGAACGATCAGTCCGTAGTTATGCATCGGATGACTTGTTACACCAAACAAGCACTTTGGGATGGATTAAAAACATGGTTCGAAGGCGGCCCACCTGTCACAGGCGAATTCGATCCCAAGGGCACTTTCGTCCTGGACTTTGAAGCCAGCGAGGGTTCCTCGTGGGGAATCCGTCCAGAGGATGCCAAAAAGGATAAGCGCGTGCTGATCAACTGGAATTCCTTCGCTAAGGCGTCCGTTACGGACCCTACCACGTATTGCTTCACTTGGGACACCAGCATCGTCAAGCCCTTCATTTCAGCGAAGGGTGGAGCCGTCACTCTGCCAGAATATTATCGTCTCGACAGGACTAACGGGCATGAAGAGTGGGTGCACACCACTGCGGATAAAGCGCCAGCAGGTCTGAGAAAAGCCACCTTTGAACACCCCGAAGAAGAACCTCAAAAACCCTACGACACCCCAACCGATGCCAAGAGCTCTTTCATGTCACCGGGCCCCGTCGCTGGGCCATTCAAAGTTCGCTTGGGAGATCATAGCATCTTGACCTACAGTTGGTATCGCTTCGCAGACCAGCCTGCCATGCTAAATGCCGACCTCACCAATTCAGAGCGCGAAGAATTGCAGAAAAAAATTGAGAAACTTCATCGTGCTTGGACCAAGGATCTCAACTACATTGCTCCGCCCACGGTTGGTAAACTAGCAGAGATTGATCCAGCCCTCATCGTCAAGCCGCCCAAGGGATTTGAGATTGGCTACGTGCCCATCGCAACTTATCAAGAACTAGATAAAACAATTTCTAAAACTAAATAAAATACTGCCCATCATCGAAGATAGTTACCTCGAATGTTGACATCTCACTCATCTCAATGTGGTGGTGGTGAAAATTTTTTTCCGATTGAGTTTACATGATACAACGGCGGTTTCAGATTGTTAACAAATAATAGTTAGATAGGCAGAGGCGGGGATTCGCCCAGTCTGGTTTTAGAAAAAACTGACTGTGAATAACAAACACTCCCGCCTCTGTGCGGACCTGATTCAAGCTATTAACGAATGTCTGGGGGAAGATTCGTATTGTCTAGTTAGTTATAGGATTTAGTTGGTTCTTCGCGGAATTGCGGGGTGAAACGGAAAGGTAAGGGGAGCGAGTCTTGAAGTGGAGTCCCGCTATTCCGCAAAAACCGTCGGGAGGAATACACTTATGATTTTCATAATGCTCTCAGGTGGCCAAGGAGGCATTCGGAGACTGGCAAGACGGGACGTTGCGAGGGCTATTTTTGACCTCATCCGCAACCTCTTCCTTGATCAGGCAGACCATGAACTTCCGGCGATTACTTTTCTTGCTTTTCTTTTAGGCTGTTAGGCGTTCAGATTCGATCGGTCAATGGCGACGTTCACCCCGGTTGCAGGACAGCTCCTTCCTGATGGCGCCTTCCTAAATCCGATGGCTTGCGCAGTCTAACGGATTTCTATTTCACATTCTGCCGTTATTTTAAATCTGTCGAAACACCAGCCAAGCCATATACCGTCACAAGTTGGGTCACCGCTGCTTGCAATTCCGTATCCGTTAACGGTCTCCTCCAGATTAGGAAACGCGCTATTTCACCATCGAATGATTCCTTCCCGGGATGGTCGACAGCATCGCGCTCCTGACCAATCGCCATTCGCGATGGATTCGCGGTAGAATTGACAAGAAAAACAGCTCGAGTAAAGGGTATAGCATTGTTCACAAAAAACTCAATTGCCACTGAGCCAGTGCCTGCGGCCATCCGTCCTGCGACAAGATAAAACGCGCCTATTTTTAACTGCGGTCCAGCAAGCCGTGGGTTGTTCACATCGAATCGACCAAAACTTTGCCCGTTGCGACCGCCCCACCACGGCGTGTTGTCATCATCCAGACAACCCCACAGGCCCTCGTAGTTTTCACTATTTCGCAGATTCCCAAAAAATGAATTTACGTCTTTTAATCCTACTCGTTGTTCGTGGACTGAGAGCACGGCAATCCACGTATTCCCCGAGCCTTGGCTTAGTGTATCGAAAAAATCCTCGTCGAGACTGCACAATTCCTGCTGACGAAAAATAAGAGCAGGCTTGTTGTTTAGCTCCGCCACGGCACTGCGCCATTGCGGGCGGCCGGACCCGGGGATTTCGCGGCCTTGATCGCGCTTAATGAAATCCTGCGGTTCTTCTCCTTGAATTTCACTGCGCCATTTAGCCACTTTATCTCCGTCTTCTATAGTGAGCCCCTTTGCGGCATCGAGGTCGAGTATCAACCCTGCCGTTGGAAATTCGGCTGCAAAACCAGTGATCGCCAAGAAAAGGAGTAGCAAGGTAGATTTCATAGAAAATCCTCCGCTGGCAGGGCCTGAGAAGCTATAGAATTTAAGGTTTTTGAGATATTGAGTCATTTTTTAAATTAGGATTTCAGGCCTCCAGCAAAATCATTGGGTCATTTTGCTAAAGAGCCTTAAAAATTATCAGCATTAAGGTAGCGAGCACCTAAAATGATTATCATCAGACGATATTTATGTATTATAACATTACCCGCAAGCTATCCGTTTGTTGGCAACAAGCCTTAAAAACATAGCAGTTCATAATTTTAAATTCAAAATATCTGACACCCTGTATTTTACTAGTATTGTCGAGTCGATTACCGAGTGCTCCAAAATCACGAAGCCCCCCCCGCAATTCGACACAAAAAAAGCCGCCCCGGTTGCCCGGGACGACTTGATAGTTAGAGCGACGGTCACAGACCGACGCTACAGTTTACTTTTTCTTGGCAGCACGCTTTTCCTCGATTGCGGCTTGCGCGGCGGCGAGGCGGGCTACTGGCACGCGGTAAGGCGAGCAAGAAACGTAGGCAAGGCCGAGCTTGTGGCAATAAACCACCGAATCTGGGTCGCCGCCGTGCTCGCCGCAGATACCGAGCTTGATGTCCGGACGGGTCTTTCGGCCTTTCTCAACGGCGATTTCCATGAGCTGGCCGACACCGGTGGTGTCGAGTGTGGCAAATGGATTTTTCGCGAAAACGTCGTTCTCGACGTAAGGCAGCAAGAACGCGCCCATGTCGTCACGGCTTATGCCGAGTGCGGTCTGAGTGAGATCGTTGGTGCCGAAGCTGAAGAACTCGGCGCCTTCTGCGATCTGGTCGGCGGTGAGAGCACCGCGTGGGACTTCGATCATGGTGCCGACTTGGTATTCGAACTTCACTTTCTTTTCCGCCATGACTTCCTTCGCCACGCGATGGACGATTTCCGCTTGGAGGTCGAACTCGCGCTTGAAGCCGACGAGCGGGATCATGACCTCGGGCTTCACCTTGATTTTCTTCTTCGCCACGTCTGCGGCGGCTTCGAAAATGGCGCGGGCCTGCATCTCAGTGATTTCCGGATAGGCGACACCGAGACGGCAACCGCGGTGACCGAGCATCGGGTTGAACTCGTGAAGTTCGGCGACGCGTTGGATGATGGTTTCCACTTTCACGCCGAGCTTCTTAGCAAGGTCGAGTTGTTGCTCCTTGGTGTGAGGAAGGAATTCGTGGAGTGGTGGATCGAGCAGACGGATCGTCGCCGGGAAGCCTTTGAGCGTGGTGAAGATGCCAGTGAAATCCTCACGCTGATAGGGAAGGAGTTTCGCGAGAGCGGTCTTGCGAGCTACGAGGGTCGTGGCGAGAATCATCTCGCGCATCGCATCAATGCGGTCGCCTTCGAAGAACATGTGCTCAGTGCGAGTCAAACCGATACCGGTGGCACCGAAGGCCATCGCGATGCGGGTCTGCTCGGGTGTGTCAGCATTGGTGCGGACGGCCATGCGAGTGGCTTGTTCACACCATTTCATGAGTTGGAGGAAGCTCTTGTATTTCTCGGTTTTGATGGCGGCCTTATCGCCACTAACGATACCGGAGATGATTTCTGATGGAGCCGTTTTGAGCTCGCCACCATAGACAGTGCCGCTGGTGCCATCGATGCTCATATAGTCGCCTTCTTTGAAGGTCTTGCCGGATGCGGTGACAGTCAATTTTTCATAATTGATGTCCACGCCAGCAGCGCCGCAGACGCAAACCTTGCCCATTTGACGGGCGACGAGTGCGGCGTGCGAGGAGACGCCACCTTTGGAGGTTAGAATGCCTTCGGCAGCGATCATTCCGCGGAGGTCTTCCGGGCTGGTCTCTGTGCGAACAAGGAGGACGCGCTCGCCACGAGCTTCTGCGAGAACTGCGCGCTCGGCATTGAGATAAACCTTGCCGGAAGCAGCACCTGGGCCGGCGGGAAGGCCGGTGGCGATGACCTTTGCCTTGGCGGCTTCCACGACGTCGAAGATCGGCGCGAGGAGTTGGTCGAGCTGGTCGGCAGGATTGCGCAACACGGCTGTTTCCCAATCGATGAGTTTTTCCTTCACCATGTCCATCGAGAACTTAAGGGCGGCGGCGGCGGTGCGCTTGCCGTTGCGGGTTTGAAGCATGAACAACTTGCCTTCCTGCACGGTGAACTCGACGTCTTGGACGTCCTTGAAATGCTTTTCGAGGATGGAGCGCACTTTCATCAGCTCGGCAAATGGCTTCGGCATCGCAGCCTTGAGTTTGCTGACGGGCTCGGGAGTGCGGACGCCGGCGACGACGTCTTCGCCCTGAGCGTTCATGAGAAACTCGCCGTAAAATTCGTTGACGCCATTCGCCGGGTTGCGGGTGAAGGCGACGCCGGAGCCGGAGGTTTCGCCGGTGTTGCCATAGACCATGGCTTGTATGTTAACTGCGGTGCCCCACGCGGCTGGGATGTTATATTTGCGGCGATAGACAATAGCACGGTCGTTCATCCACGAGCCGAAGACAGCGCCAGCGGCACCGCGAAGTTGCTCCCAGGGATCACTCGGGAAGCTGTGGCCTGTGCGCTTTTTGACAAGTGCTTTGAAGCGCTTGACGAGTTCCTTTTGGTCATCCGCCGTGAGGTCGGAGTCGATGATGTCCTTGCCGTATTTGGCATGTTTGAAAGTTTCAATTTCTACTTCGAAGGGCTCATGGTCTTCGCCTTCGGCTTTCAGCACCCCGAGCACGACATCGCCATACATTTGGACGAAGCGGCGATAGCAATCCCAAGCGAAGCGCTCGTTCTTGGTGACGGTAGCGAGGGATTTCACGGTCTCGTCGTTGAGGCCCAGATTCAAGACGGTGTCCATCATGCCGGGCATAGAATCACGTGCGCCGGAACGGACGGCGACGAGCAGCGGCATGCCAGAAGTGCCGCCGAATTTGCAGTTCATGATTTTTTCCATGTTCTTCACGCCGGCTTCCATTTCCGCTTGAAGGGAAAGAGGATAGGTACGGGCGTTATCGTAAAAGTAAGTGCAGACCTCAGTGGAGATCGTGAAGCCCGGAGGCACTGGTAGACCGATGCGAGTCATTTCGGCGAGGTTAGCGCCTTTGCCGCCGAGAAGAGGCTTCATGGTGCCGTTGCCGTCAGCCTTGCCATCTCCCCAATTGTAAACGTATTTAACCTTCTTTGAGGTGACTGCCTTCTTTGCTGCCGTTTTTTTGACCGCGGACTTGGCGGCTTTCGGAGCACTTTTTTTAGCGGCAGGTTTCGCCGCCTTCTTTTTCGTTGCCATCGTTGTGGTGATATCGAGTTAGGAGCGTTGACGACTGGAAGCATGAGAAATGATTTCCCAATCCCAGCGCAAGGCGCGCGAGGCTATGCACCGGACCTAGCGCTGTCAACGGGACAGTTGTGGGAAAAAAGTCTCTAAACAGGTCTGAAAAATGGCCGTCAGAAAAACGGTTTTAGAGCCTGTAGATCCTTACGAAGCTAACTGAAAAAAGAGTAAAAACTGTCGCCACGAGATAGGCATTTTATTATTTCCGAGGAGCCTACAGCGTCACAAATCCTCAAATTCTTAAAGTTTAAGTTCATCAATAAAGAGCTGCCGCAACGGACCTTTCTCTTTACTACTACTTTCGGGCCTCTGGTTTCTATACCTTCAGACGCCGCAGGCCGCTACTATAAGTTCTATCATGTCCTATAAAGACGAGCTCGGCACCGCATGGAGCTGGGTTCGATCCGCTAGGGCAGCACTTCAGATTACATCTCAAAATCAGCGCAAGCCCCGGAGCAGCAGCTCAGCATTGGTCTTGGTGGCCTTGAGATTTGAAAGCAAAGTCTCGATGGCATCACCTATAGGAAGCCCGGCGAGCTGTTTACGGATGTCTACGACTTTTAAAAATTCATCCGGATGATAGAGCCGGTCATCGTTACGAGTACCGGACTGGGGAATGTGAATTGCGGGGTAAACCCTACGCTCGGCCAACTCACGATCGAGGCGGACCTCCATGTTACCAGTACCTTTGAATTCCTCAAAAACCACATCATCCAGACGACTTTCGGTTTCTACCAGCGCGGTAGCGAGAATGGTCAGTGAGCCGCCTTCCTCGACATTACGGGCGGTGCCGAAAAACTTCCGCGACTTTTGCAATGCCATCGGACTGACGCCGCCGGAACCAATCGGCCCGCCTTGCATCGCCGAATTGTGGCCCCGGGCGAGGCGGGTGAGGCTGTCCAAAAGCAGGATGACGTCCTTGCCTTGCTCAACAAGCCGCTTGGCCCGCTCGATGACTAAATCTGCGACCTGCGCATGGCGACGAGGCGATTCGTCAAAGGTCGAAGCAAACACCTGCGAGCCGACTGTTTCTTCGAAATCGGTTACTTCTTCCGGACGCTCATCGAGTAGCAGGATGATGAGTTCAGCATCTGGGTGGTTCATGCGGATTGAGCGAGCGATTTGCTTGAGAAGGATCGTCTTTCCGCCGCGTGGTGGAGCGACGATGATCCCGCGCTGGCCTTTGCCCAGTGGAGCAATGAGGTCGATAGCGCGCACTCCGAGGAAATCATTCCCCTCCCCTTCCAAGTGAATCCGTTGATCCGGGAACAGCGGCGTGAGGCGGTCGAATTCTTTGGGTGAATGGTAATCAGCTACCGGCGCGCCTTCCACTTCAATGAGTTCGTAACCAGAGAGATATTTACCCCGTTCACGAGGCGCACGCACTCGAATTTTGAGTCGCTGCCCCATGCGCAAACCATGATCTCGGACTAAATTTGTGCTTAGGTGGATGTCATCCGGACCGGGACGGAAGCTGCGTTGAGGGTCTCTCAACATCGCGAAATTGTCATTCCCCAACTCCAGAATACCCTCGCAAACAAGGCCTGTGCCCTCGTAACCGTAAAAGCAGAGCAGTTCATAGACCAGCTGGCTTTTTGGGATGCCGCCTTGGATTCGGGCCGGAACCGCCTCCGCCATCGCTTGCAGCTCAGCGAGCGACTTGAGACGAAATTGAGTAATATCGATGGAAACCGGTGCCACTGGCAGGGTGTCGGCGGCAAGCACGGATGGGGATTCCGGAGCAGTGGAGTCGTTGGGAAGAGTCATGAGAAAAGCTTGAGCAAAACGGCGAATTTGAGAGCGGAGAACTGCGGGCGGACCCTCGTTCCAAAAAACAACGTCCGCACGGGACATCTTTTCCTGAACCGGAAGTTGGGCAGTTAGGATCGACTCGATTAAACGATCATCGAACCCACTGCGCGCCCTGAGCCGCTGAATCTGAGTGGAACGGGAAGAAGCAACTACGAGCACTTGAGTTTGCCCGAAATCGAATCCCTTCTCAAAGAAGAGCGGAACATCTGCGACAAACAATTCCGCCCCCTGCTTACCAGCCTGTTCGCACGAATCAAGACATTCCTGCCGCACCCGCGGATGGAGAATCTCCTCCAGCCGAGAGCGCGCAGCATCATCTGCAAAAACACGGCCACGTAAGAAGTGCCGATCGATTCGGCCATTCGTATCGAGTGCCTGATTTCCAAAAGACTCGGCCACAATCACCGCCACCTCAGAATTCGACTCAAGCAGGCGGTGAACCGCTTCGTCGCAGTCAAAAACAGCCACCGCCGGTAGCCACTCGCGTAACAAACGGCAAACCGTAGATTTTCCGGAGGCAATCCCGCCCGTCAGTGCCACTACGTGCATGATCTTGAAATTCGTAACAGGATTTCCAGACATACCCCCCAACATCGGTGATGTCGAGGGGCACTGTGCGTAAAGCAGCTTTCGCTACACAAACTAACTCCAATTGAGAAAGACTGTGAGCAAACATATCAGGCACGGCTGAGCCCCGAAAAGGGCTGGTTCGAGCCTGATATGTGCTTCGGGTGCTTTAGCTAGCCGGTTGGGCTTTGATTCGGAAGAAAAGTCGAGTCGGTGGGCTGCTGGTTGTTGAATTCCAAACTGCCTTGATTTCGGTGGTGGTCTCGGTGACAAGCCATACTCTTTCATCGATTGGTAGCCATTCTTTGTTATCCGAGCTTATTTCAATGATCCAAGCTCTCTGATCGGCCCTTTCGGAGATATCTTTGAGATAGATGAATTGAGGAACAGCTTGCGCAGGAGACGCTGCGACGGCAGCCTGTTGCAATGGAGGACTTTGTAGTGAAAGCGCGGGCATCTGGGATGGCTGTGGTGCCGGAGCCCATTGCATTTGAGCCTGACCCAAAAGTAACAGCGGCTGAGTTCTGAAAGTAGAAACACTGCTGTAGCTCGTGCCTGTGGTGTTAGTGGCGTAGGCCCGGAAGTAGTAATCGCTACTCGTCGTAAGACCCGTCACAGGTACCGTAAAGAGCCCCATAGTTCCGGAGCCGACCACGTTGCTCACCCCTGCCCCACCAATTACCGGAGCAACACTAGGATTGAGGCTGAGAACAATTCCACGCGAGCTGACAGTTGTGCCACCATCACTGACTACCGTGCCACCCAAAGTAGCAGTCGATGCAGTAACATCGGCAAAGGTGGGCGATGTGACCGTGAGTGTCGGGAAGGTCGTGAAGAAGGCAAATGGAGCCGCATAAGCAATGCCAGCACTATTCGTTGCGTAGGCCTTAAAGGTGTATCCCGTGTCGCCCAGCAGTCCAGAAATAGAGCCTAACATCGAACCAGTCGTTCCCGAGACTGTCAGCTGTGTCACACCTGGGCCGCCGACGACAGGGTTCCCGTTCACTGATGTCTGAGAGTAGATAAAGCCACGCTGCGTAATTGACAGTGCCGCTGTGTCATTCACCACAGTCGCACCCAGAGTCGCAGAATTCGTAGTCAAGTCTCTGATACTCGGGCTCGTAATCGTGACTAAAGCTGCTGCGGTGGTGAAACTGCTCATTGGAGTGTAAGATATCACTCCACCATTGACGGCGTATGCTTTGAAGGAATGCAGCTTGCCAGGTGTTAAACCACCTGCTTCGACCGTGAACACACCGACATCCGTAGTCGGGGCGGCGATGGCAGTCACACCAATGCCTCCGAAGAGCGGGTTGCCGTTGGTCGCGGTGAGCGAAAATACTACTCCGCGACCAGCAATTGGCGCACCACCATCCGACGTGATATTTCCACCAAGCGTGGCGGACGTAGAAGTGATGCCCGTAACCGTCGGAGAAACGATAGTCGGCGTGGTGGCGGTAGTGAATGTCCCGACGGCTGTCGTGTAGCTCGTGCCGATAGTGTTGATAGCATACCCTCGGAAAGTATAAGCTCTATTTGCTGTAAGCCCTGGGACATTGCTAGAAAATACTCCTGTTGCGGTGCCAGGAACAATAACCTTCATTGCACCCGCTCCGCCTACCTGAGGATTACTGTTCACACTGGTTAGAGCATATACAACGCCCCTCTCGGTGATCGACGAGTTACCATTACTGACCAAATCTGCACCCAAAACTGCCGAATTGACTGTGACGGAAGCAACCGTCGGAGAAACAATCGTCGCCAAGGTGATGGTGGTGGTGGTAAAGGTTCCGATAGCGGTGTAGCTCGTGCCGAGACTGTTGGTGGCGTAAGCCCGGAAGGAATAAGTCGTGTTTTCAATAAGAGCGGTAGCGCTTATCGTAAATACACCCGTGCCAACCGTGCCCAATACCCGAGTCACTCCGGTGCCCAGGATGAACGGGTTGTCGTTTATGCTACTAACTGAGTAAACCACGCCTCTTGCGGTGATAGGAGAACCGCCATCGTTACTCACATTCCCGCCCAGAGTGGCGGTGGTGGTGGTGATGGCGGCGCTGTTCGGAGTGATCACTGTTGGAAGTGTCAGTGGAGGCTGCGTGAGAGTGGTAAAGTTCGATGCCGGTGAGCTATAAAACGTCCCTGCAGCAGTGATCACGTAGGCGCTGTAGGCATATTTCGTAGCAGATACGAGTCCAGTGACAGGAACGGTGAATGCTCCAAGAAGGTTCGTTGGATTTTTCAATCGGCTTACACCCACACCACCGATAACGGGGGATGGATTGGCGCTAAATACCGAATAAACGACTCCTCTTTCAGAGATACTTGATGCTGCAGGACCTGAGACAGTGCCCCCCAAAGTAACCGAATTAACAGTGATAGAAGTCGCAGTGGGATTTGAGACTAGAATCTGCGGAGTGGTGAAAGGAAACGTAACACTGTAGCCAACACCCACTGCATTGATTGCGTAGCCCTTGAAGACATACCCAGTTTCAGCAAGAAGCCCCGAAATACTTGAGGACATCGCACCGGTCGCTCCCGAGAGGGAAACTTTAGTCACACCAAGACCACCTATGACAGGATTTCCATTAACCGATGCCTTGGAGTAGATAAAGCCACGCTCAAGGACTGGAGAATCACCATCATACGACACGTTGGCTCCCAAGACAGCAGAATTCGAGGTGACACTGGCAAGCGTCAATGAGGTCACGGCTGGCAAGGTAGGAGACGTGGTAAAAGTGCCCACCGCCGTGTAAGACGTCCCTTGCGAATTCATCGCATAGGCTTTGTAAGAATAATTTTTACCGGGAGAAAGATTGGTGGCGTTAACGGTGAAGACACCAGTTCCTGTGCTTGACGCGCCGAACGAAACAACTCCTGTGCCTGCCATTAGAGGGTTCGGGTTGGTTGCTGTCAGAGAGAAAACCACGCCACGCTGAATAACCGCAGAACCACCAGTCACCTCACCGCCAAGAATGGCGGACACTGCAGTGATGTTTGTCACCGTTGGAGAAATAATTGATGGTGCAATTGCGGCAGGAAGAGTGGTGAAAGTCCCCGCGTCTATTGTGTGACTGGTGCCAACTGCGTTGATTGCATAAGCTCTGTACGCATATACTGTCTCCGGTAAAAGACCCGTTACATTGGTGGTAAAGACACCAATCGCCGATCCGACTTCAATTTTTTGGAGGACCGCTGAATCGCCCAAAAACGGATCGCTATTATCAACTATGGGCGAATAAACCACACCTCTTTCAGTGAATGCTGGATTCCCAGCATTGGTTATATCACCCCCTAGAGTGGCGGATACGCTGGTCACGCCGCTACTAGTCGGCGTGGTCACGATCGGAGGCGTGACGGGAGGTGCAAGGAGAGTTGTGAAAGTCGCTGCCGGAGCACTGTAGAAGGTGCCGAGATCGGTGACCACATAGCCACTAAACGAATATTGCGTGCCGCTATTCAATCCGGTCACCGGGACCGTGTAAGTCCCAAAGTCAACCAATGGCGACTGGGCGCGACTCACTCCGGGCCCGTCTAAAACCGGAATGGGATTGGTCAATGAGGCGGAGTAAACCACACCGCGCTCATATATTGTAAAACCGCTTCCGGAGACAGTTGCTCCTAGAGTCGCTGCGTTCACGGTAATGTTGGCAAAAGTTGGCGTCGTTACTGGCGTGCCCAACGTAGTAAATGTACTAACCGTAGTGTATGACGTGCCAGAGGTGCTGATCACATAAGCCTTAAATGAATATGCAGTATTAGGGGCGAGGCCCGTCACATTGACTGTGAATACACCATCAGTCCCAGGACTCACACCTTTGAGCACTTGAAAACCTCCGATGAGCGGGTTGTTATTTGAACTGGTGCGCGAATAAACCACTCCACGTTCAGAAATCACGTTGGTCGAGGTTGGATCTACTTTCACTGTTCCACCAAGTGTGGCAGAATTGAAAGTAATCTCAGTCCGGGTGGGCGCACTAATCCCAATTGTAGCCACGGTTGGGTTCGTTGCTTGGTCATACTCCTGCTGATTACTCAAGCCATCACCATCGGGATCTGCATTTGGTCCAGAAATGGAATCATTGGATGCATTCCCCGGGAAAAGCTCTTTTCTCCATGAATTATAAGTCACTGTCATCTCTACCGGAACGCGAACGGTAACCGAAGAAAGATCAGCCGAAGATTGCCGATTGGCATAACGGAAATACTTCATCACAATGTTAGCCTTGATCGGCTCATGCAGCGCTGGATACCTTGGATCGGATCGCGCAATACGCTGAGCAATGCTCCCATAGATAAGCTTAGTTGAGTCAGCTAACCTGAGAGACAAAAACGAATTAATAGCACTCACACGGAACGTGTAACTGACTTGGCCGAGAAGATCGTCTTCCACCGTTATCTCAATGTAGTCAGCGCTCGATGCCAAACCAGTACCGACAATGTCATCCCAAGTGAGGGTCAATGGCAGATATGAATCAAACTTCAAGCTGCCGTTCACCCACTTTTGGGCGACGGGAGCGGCATTATCTTTCTCGATGGAACTGAGCGAACGAATTAGCCAAGTTGGCTTTTGTAAGCCTCTGGTGAGGGAGCCATTAGGAACTAGACGGTGGGCTACCTGTAAATTCGACTTGCCAGTGGGCGCATTGACGATAGTAGGGAATTCCACATTATATACGCCAGGTTCAATGCTGGTTTCAAGAGAGTTACCATCATCGGGGCTCAAGTAATTCTTCTCCAACGTGTAAAGCGAGAGCGGATAATCTTTGTAAACCCCCTCAGTCTGACCTGGATTTATATAATAATAATAAAACTGGCTTGAAAAATCCCTAAATGAAACAGGACGTTTTAAATTCGAGTAAGGTGCAGCAACAATACGTACGGCCGACCCGGATCCGTTCCTTACTAATTTGGCTTGAGTGTTAACCAACAAAGTACTGCTCGATATTCCCAGAACCGTGCCGTCTGCCATCAAAATTGGAAACGCATCAGTCGGTAGTGGAAGTGGAGGATTTCCACCAAGGGGAATGAGCAAAGGATTATCCCTGTCTGCATAGCCATTCCCATTCTCAAAGATATCCGTGTAATAGTCTGCATCACCATCTACATCCGGTACGCTGCCATCCGCCAGAATCATCCGATAGCTACCACTTTGAAAGGATGCTCTATCCGGGCTGGTTTGAAGAACCACCCGATCCGTCATCAGATACAGCCGTGGCCCGCTGACCAAACTCGGCTCTCGCTGTAGGACAGACATCCATTCACGCCACAAATCAGCACTTTCAGGAAAATCTGGATACTGAGCAAAGGCACTGAGCGTCATTCCAAACGACACCAAAAGCACCTTTATAGCTAATATGGGCGCAAGAAATCTTCTCGCGCGAAGAGTGGCGGAATGTTTCATCTGAGTTTTTTTGAGAACAACGTTTAAACAATATGCACTTGTAAGTTTACAGCGGAGGAAGCACTCCGTCACCTATTTGTTCAGCACCGCCAGCAACCGGCAGCGACTGGCCAGCATCCGCCCCTCTGAGCGGACGACCTGTCGCGTCGATAATCTGTGCAGTCACGAAGATGATGAGGTTACTCTTAATGCGGTTTTCGCCTTTGGATTGGAAAAGACGGCCAATAATTGGAATATCACCCAAAATAGGCACCTTGTCCTCAACATTTTGGACGTCTTCACGCATCAAACCACCTACAGCCACTGTGTAGCCATCGTAAATAGTGAGTGTCGTATTAACGCGCCGCACAGAAAACACAGGCATTTCAATACGATTCTCGGTGATCACTGAGATAGTTGGCTCCCCTAACAAGTTGCTGCCTGAAGTCTGAATCGGGCTTCCATAATTGATGAAACCCTCGAATTCGACAATTTCTGGAACGAAACGCAGTTCGATGACAAAGTCATTCTCGCCGATGGTAGGCTCGATTTCGAGGGTGACACCGGTGTTTCGGGTTTCGAATGCAGTCGGCGTAGCGGGAGTGACGGGGAAGCTACCTGAGGAGCTGCCACCAAGCAAGCCACCCAAACCACCTAAACCACTGGTGAGAGTGCTGCTGCCACCAAAAGAATCTGGAATTTCTGGGGGTTCGTACTCGGTTGGGTAGATAAATTCACGAATAATTTCAATGGTGGCCTTCATGCCAGACTTGGCAGTCACCGAAGGCGCAGTCATTAAGTCAGCACCTTTTTTCTGAGAAAGTCCGCGCATCATCATCTGAAGTTGCCCTTCTGAAAAGAGACCAGTGAGAGACATGATACCAGGCGCGACACTATTCTGAGTCGCAGTCCGGTTTGGATTATTCAAAATTGCGTCGATCGAATTGCGGTCCACCGCAGAATCGCCAGATCGCAACCCGCTGGTGACAATGCGTGACACCGCTTGCGTCGGGGAAACAGGAATTCCGGGAATGGTCGCACCATTGACGGGATTGATGAAATCGCCTGAAGTCCGAGGGGTTCCATTACCGACCGTACCACCACTGCCGAAAACATTGCCACTCGGGTTACCGAAGGGACCAACAATCCAATCAAACCCGAGTTCCTCGTTATTCTCTTGAGAGATTTCAATAAACTTGGTGGTGATCTTTACCTGCTTGGGCTTATTATTACTGATAGCTTGGACAAGTTGCTCAAGCTTATCAAGCTCGGTGGGGGTATTGGTCACGAGCAAGACACCAGAGCTGCTTAATGTGGCGGAAGTGCCATCACCAAAGCTGATGCCATTAACCTTGAGGAGTTCAAGGATCGGCTTGCGTGCAGTCAAGGTGGCTGCGCCAGTCTTAGTCTCAGCGAATGGATCGGCCGCAACATCGCCGCCTTCGCTTCCGCCACCGCTGGTTTCAAGCGCAGTATTGAAGTCCGGTGGCACGCGGAAAGTACGGGTGAAGTTGTCCTCACCGCCTTCAGTAAGTGGCACAAGCGTGACAGCGAAGTCATCAACCTTCGTGCGAAGCTTGGTTTGGTCGCAAATATATTTGAGAACGACTGCGAGAGGCACATTGCGAACCCTGAGCTCACGAATCCGGAGCGCCCCAGGATCTGCGGCGGCGAGTGGTAGGACTTCATCCGCACCCGCAGGCAGTCCGGCATCCCCGGCAGGGGCCGAGGCGGCAGGACGTGGACGGCGAATGACAAAATTCACGCCTTTGCGTGCAGGGTCGAGCTCGGTGGTATCGAGTTCGACAGAACGCATACGAAGCAAATCAATAGCCTCCTCAACGGTGCTGTCGGTAAAATCAATCTTAGGAATGATGATGCTCTTGAGCTTTTCGGTGATGTAGGCAACACCTGTGCTGACATTCTCGTTACCAAAATTGGATTGGTCCGCGATAGGCGCTTCTGCGGGCACTGAGAGTTCCCATGCAGCGTCGACTTGTCCGAGAAGCTCGGCACGTGTGTGATCGTAAGCAGCCCGGTAATAGTCAGACTTGGCGGAGGCGATTTTCTCCAAACCACGACGAGCGGCAGAATTATAAGCATCCAGACGGAGCACGTTGCTGTATTCGCGCTTAGCTTCATCGTATTTTCCAAGATTGTAATTGCCCTCTGCGGTGTAAAGCCCGCGGCGCACCTTATCGACATTTTGAGTGTGCTCGTAAGTGAGGCCGGGGTTGGTCCGGATCGGATCATCAAGATAACCGAGCTCTTGCTTTGCTGCAGCATTTTCTGGATCAATAGCGAGAACTCCATCGAGCAGAGTGCGGGCTTCCGTGTATTTTCCAACCTTGCGATGTTGCATGGCAAGAGCGATACTGGCGTCACTCAAATGCGCAGTGTAACTTTGACGGCGGTCTGAAACCATGGGTGCACCAGGAGGAAGGCGATCGAGCGCCTGCCGATATTTGTCAACCGCTTGCTGGTAATCACCCTTGGCGTATGCAACGCGGCCTTCATTCAAAAGCGTATCACCCTGTGCAATGGCATCTTGGCGGCGGTTCATTTCGCGCTGAGCAAGGCCACTGAGACTTGAGCTGCCTTCGCCCGCATGAGCAACGGTTACGATAGAAGGCATGGAGGATGCCACGGCCATCAACACGAGGGCGGTGTGGCTTGAGCGGTGAATTGGCGTTTTTTGCATAGTGAGATGGAGTTTTCTGGAGATGTTTTAGACGTTTGGAAAGCGATTTATTAAGAGATTCTATTTTGCAGAGTCAGGAAGACTGCCCTTCGTAATTTCAAAGGCCTTTGTCTCGCCGGCAGAATTGGTGTAATCGATGGTTACTGATTCTGGAGTAACAATCCTGGCGAGATATTCTTTTTTTGGATTATCCGGCGGAAGTGCAAATTGGGTGTTTTCCTCCACCTGAAACTCCTTGCCGTTAAGACCGAGTGCTTCGAGCGAAAAAACGGCTGTGCGATCGTATTTTAGATGCTGATTCTTGAGGTCCTCCGAGAGTGGCGACGGGATTTCGTAAACGATGCCCTTCTTGTTCGGAAGCTGATCTTCAATCCGCACGATGGTCACGTCCATGTCCATGTCGGTCTTGTTATTGTGCTGCTTGCGGACTTCCGAGCCGAGAAGTTTAAAGCGGTCCTTCATCGGCGGCTTGGCGAAGAAAAGTCCATTGGGAGCAATCATGTCAGCCATTCCTGTCTTGTTGGCACCGCCTTTGTTATCCTGATAGTTGAAGGAAAAACTGCCTTCCGAGCCATATCCTGGTCGGATTACCCAAGTGATGCTATTATCCTTCAGATACTTTAACTTGGCGATTAAGGATGGAATCGACTTGCCGCTGTTGGGATCGGTCTTGGCGTTGAATTCTTCGAGATTGGAGAAACCATCCTGATCTGGATCCCGATTGGCGGAATCCGCGAAACCGGGGTCGAGGCGATTTTCGATCCACCAGACATTCGGAATCGGTGGATGAACTGGCTCGCCCTTCAGGAGGTCGAGAGGCTTTTCCGGCGCGAGACTGGAGATAAAGAGTGGAATGCCAGTGAATAGATCCACCGGGCGATCGCCGTCGAGTGCTTGGCTCGTGGTGCGGTCTAACTTGAGTGATGCCTGAGTCTTGGCAATAAGATCTGCATCGCGGACAGCAGCGTTGTTGTTTCCCTGACCACTAAGGTCTGCAGCGAAGTCTTGCTTAACGCCCGTGAGTTTGGAGTAACCCGCAAAGGCGAGGCCGAGTGCGGCGGCCACGGTTCCGCCCAAGGCGACTTTTTCGTAATTTTTAGCAAACCAGGACATGATGATGAGATGGGCGGTTGTCAGGGTTAAGGAAGTTTCTTCGCAGGAAGAAACTGAAGGACATCGAGCCGGAGAAACACTTGAACTTTTTCATCGCCAAGCACTTGTATGAGAATACGACTGGTGTCTGGCGCTTTAGGCGCTTTTTCTACTAAAGCAGTCGCAGGTGATGGAGTGGTCTCGTTGGGTAGCACAAAACCTCCACTGATGGCGTCTGAGTTTTCCTCATCGGCCGCAGCTGGCGGGGCAAACTTGGCATCGGCAGTGTTAGGCGGATCTTTTTTCTCGTTAGTAACGCGCAGCGAGCGAATGACGACGTATTGATTTTTTGGCTGGGTGATGGAAGAAAGAAACTCACGTATCGATTTCTCAGATCCGGTGAATGTAATTTCCAAAGGAAACGCGCGTGCGACAGTGATGGCTGCTGGCGCATATCCCCGACCTTCTTCTTCGGGCAGCGCTGGGCGGTGGAGATTCTTGAGTGTGACCGATTGATTCTTGGCCAGCGCGAGCAGCAGATTCTTAATCGACGAAAGTTGGTAGTCGAGAACCCCCGTCGTTTTTTCCGGAGCTAACGTGGTTTTGTAACCCTCGAAACCGACAAAAAATGCTTCTGGGACGCTGCCACCAGTATTTTCGAAAGCTTTGCGCACTTCTGCATTGGCAGCCAGCAGCCGAGTCGTAAATTCTTGAGGAGCGATGTTGGTGATTTCCTTCGGCCGGAAGGCCTCGAAGGCAGCTTGCAGGGAATCCACAGATTGGCGGTAGCCCTCAAGCGACTTACGCTTAGCGTCCCGGTTAGCAGCTTGAGGGTAAAGCGCAAGTCGTTCAAAATCTCCGGCCTCGGTGGCGGCAGTATCAAATTTTTCCTTGGCTTGGGCGTAGTCGCCGGAGCCTTTGAAGCCGGCGAAAAGCAGCACAATGACTCCTGCCATGGTTCCGCCGCCGAGGGCGACAATGAACTTATTATCCTTAATCCAACTCATAATTCAGAAGGCAAATTGTTAATAAATCTTACTTGATCACGACTTCGCGCGTCAGAGGCAGGGTGATTTCAAAGGGGAGGCCTAACTGACCCGCTTTAGCGACTACCGTGTTGTTGAGGATTTGATCGTCGTTAAGGATGTTTTCCATACCTTTGGCATCCTTGACCTTGAATCGGAAAGCCGTGGACTTGTCGCGTAGATTTTTCAACAATTCGGATACTACGTTCTGGCTTTTTGGATTTTCCCGCCAGTAGCCACTAATCCGCACGGCGTTGGCAGTCAGCGGAGCTGCAGCGATCGCAGAAGCCCGCTTTTTAACTGAATCAGGCGTCTCGGTCTTTAAATCCACCAGCGATGAACTGCCATAAATGGCGTTAGCAAAATCCGATTTCACCACGGACTTACCGCCATGGTCATTGCCGTCTGATCTGCTATCTTCCTTGCCGTTCTGGCCCTTGGCATCAGATTTACCGCTGGCAATTTTTGCGCCGGGCGGTGGTGGGATGTAGCCGTGAAGTGGTTCTAAGTCGGTCACCCAGACCGCGTCACTGGCCAATGCACCGCGGACCTCGGCTAGAAGATCCATCCAAAACACGTGAGCAGATTCAGCATCGGTGTAGCCGGTAGCAATTTGGCGAAGGCTATCTTCCTTCTTCAGGAGAGGCTCAATCTCTGCCTTGAGGACGGCGAGCAGCTCGTGCGATCCCTCCATGGCTTTAGTCTCTTCCACGGCTTTAGAAGCCGCTATATTTTCGAAGGTGGCCCAGACTGCCATGCCGCTAAGCAAGATAGCGGCGGCGGCGATCAAAAAAGGCTTACGTCGATCCGCTGCACGTAGTTCCTCGACTACTTGGGGCACCAAATCGATGTTAATGGCAGATTTCCCGATGCCGCGGAGGCCAAGACCGACGAGCTCGCCCATCAGGTGGCCTTCTTTTTGAATGACACCCGGATCGACATTCTTGCCGATGATGACGTTCCGAACCGGATTAAAAAACTCGACCGGCAGATTGAGCTTCTCTTGGAAAAATTCGAGAGTGTATGGGAGATTGGCTCCGCCGCCAGCCAGAAGCACTCGGCGAGGAGCGCTTCCACCGTGCTGGCTGCGATAGTAGTTGGTTGTGCGAGCGATTTCCGCGGGAAGGCGGGTCAATGCATTGCGAATGACCATTGCAAGCCCTGCCACCGCTTCGTCTAATTTTTCGGCGTGACCGCCTCCGAGGGCAACAAGACCATTTGTGATCTTCTGATGCTCGGCCTCCATGAAGGGAATGCCATATTCCTTGGCAATAGCAGCTGTGACTGACGTCCCGCCGATGGCAATGCTGCGAGTGAAGAAACGACGACCTTCAATATAGAGAAGATTGCTCGTTTTTGCCCCGATATCGATAAGCAATATTGGCTCCTCAGGATTGCCGTAGGTAGCACGAAAAGAGTTATAAATTGCCATTGGGGCGACATCAACTTCTGCCGTGCCGAGGCCGCTGGCGTTGACGGCGACGTTGATTTCATCAAGTGCATCCGCTTTGATGGCGACAATAACCGCCTCTTTCTCCACTGCTCCTTCGATCAACTCATAATCCCAAATGACTTCTTGCAGTGGGAAAGGTACATGTTGTTGTGCCTCAAAGGTGACAAGCTGCTCGATGTTATCATCTTGTAGAGGTGGAAGCTTGACAAAACGAGTGAAAACCGACTGCCCAGAAATAGCATAGCGGGCTTTGCTTTTTCCGACTTTAAGCCGCTTGGCGAGGTCAGCGATAGCTACCTGCGTCTGGGAAATTTTGGAAGAATCGAGCGCGGGGTCTGCGACGATAGTTTCGGAACCATAGGCCGTGATAAGTAAGCTACCACTTTTCGAAACTTCAAAAACGGCCATGCCGATACGTTGAGATCCGATGTTGAGTGCGACGGTCGTCTGATTGTCAGCCATGATTCGGGAAAGATTGGAGAAAAAAGCGGTGGCGAGCCCGATTAGCGACGTTCTGCGCTGACTTCCGCATAGCGGTCCCACCACATCGGCGCGAAGGGAGTTTCGGCCTTATTGAGAAGCGGCACCAGGTCGGTATCGGAAATCTTGTCGGAAGGAGCATTCCACCAGCCGACTTTACCCTTGCTGGTTTCTTGGGCGACCTTCTCGTTGTTGATGAGCACCTCAATGCCTACGTATTCGACGGCTCCCTTGCCGGCGCGGTCATAACCAGTGAGTCGCTTGATCGAAGAAGGCGAGAGATAAACTGAACAGTAAACATCTTCAGACAACGGCACGTTCACATATTCGATAGCCTTGGTAATCTTCAGAAAAGTGCCAGGCTTTTCAGGATTTTTTACCGCAACATACCACTTCACGGTTACCTTATCACAGGTTTTGCTGATAGGCTCTGGGCTGAGCAAGAGGTTTAACTTAATCTCAATTTCGAGCCAATCCTTGGCCTTGAAAGACTTACTTTTACCTCCCGGAAACTCCGGGGAAGGCAGATCGTCAAACATCGGTTTTTCGATAACTGCTTTGGCAGCTTGGCCGTGGACGCTGCCGATTGAAAACACCGCGATGAATGCGAAAGCGGGGATCGATAAAAATTTACGTAAAAAAGCGTTCATGCGATGTGGGTTTGAAAGAAACTAGGAACATGGCTTTCAAGTTGACGAGAGAAAATTTCGAATTTCTAATAAAATATTATTAGTTGTCGCGGTAATTACCACTTACGGCGGCCACAAGCGATTGACGAGCCACACTTTGTCACCCATCAATCGGCCATGGCGCATGTTACATTTTTGCAGGAAGATTCGCGGCCATTGATCGCCGGAAGCATTGGCAACTCGCGAGATCTCCACGAAATCTCCACGGTTATGGCTCGGGCATCCTGCGACATCGTGGAAATCCGGTTAGATCTATTATTTGCCGAGGGTGAAGGAATCGACGCATCGCAGTGGAGCCATTTGGCGGAAATTCCCCTGCTTTTCACCGCCCGGCGGCTCGAAGAAGGCGGCGTTGTGGCTCTCGCTCCAGATGCACGTATGCACTTGCTGCAAAGCGCATTGGACCGGGCGAATTGCGTCGACATCGAGGTGGCAAGCATTCCCGAAATGGGCGATCTTCTCGCGGAACTCGCAGTGCGGGGAATCCCATGGATTGCGTCTTATCACGATTTCGATAAACTCCCGGCCACCAGCGTGTTAGAAAATGCTGCCAGGCAGGCGTTTGCTGCCGGAGCCGCGGTTTTCAAAGCCGCCGCCATGCTCCACTCAACGGCGGATCTCGCTCGGTTGGCTGATTTCCAACTGGCGAATCACGGGCGCTTGGTCGCAACCATGGGCATGGGGCCGCTGGCTCCGGTCTCGCGCTTACTCTGCGCGCAATCCGGCAGTTTGCTCAATTACGGCTACCTCGGCACCACCGCAACAGCCCCGGGCCAGTGGGACTGTGGCTCACTGAAGACCGCTATATCGCGGTTAACTCCATTCAAAACCTAATCCTAAATGCGACCCCTGCTGCGACGGGACAGAGCTTCTATCATTATATTGCGTCAGCACGGAGAAGAAGGGTTCCGCACCACATAGAGCAAAGCTTCCATTTCCCCACAGACGACAGCAGATCGTGCGGCATTCCGAAGTGCCGGAAACAACAAGCATAAACGTGTGGATTTACCTTTCAGTGTGACAATGGTGAAGGCTTGTGAGCGGCGGCTTTCGCGGTTAGCTTGAGGCGATGTTGTTCCCTAATTTTGAACATTCCACTTGGCTTGGGCTGTCGGCACTGTTGATTTTTTACGTGATCGGAATCTTGCATATGCTTCACGCGCTGATGCATGTGCGGACTTCGCAGGGAACTATTGCATGGGTGATTTCGCTGCTGACTGTGCCGTTTCTCGCAATTCCGCTGTATTGGCTGCTCGGGCGGACGCGGTTTGCGCGCGACGTCGGTGGGCGGCGGGAAAACGACAGTCGGTTAGGACGGCTGGCGACGGGGATGCGGGAGCGGTTAATTCAATACGAAGTGGACATCCCAGATGACGACGCCTTTGAGCGGGCGGCACAGTTTTTGGGCGGCTTACCCTTCACCCGCGGAAACGACTTAGAACTATTGATCGACGGGGAGAAGACCTTCGGGAGGATTTTCGAGGTGATAGCGGCGGCGGAAAATTACCTATGCGTGAACTTTTTCATTGTGAAAAACGACACTCTCGGCACCCGCTTTCAGGAGGCACTTATCGAGCGGGCGAAGGCAGGGGTGAAGGTCTATTTCTTGTTCGACGAGATCGGTTCGCACAAATTACCGCAGCGCTGTTTGAAGCGAATGAAAGCGGCGGGAATCGAGTGCCACTCGTTCGGAATAAACCGGTTCTGGTGGTCGCGGTTTCAACTTAATTTCAGAAATCACCGGAAAATTGTGGTCAGCGATGGCAAGACGGCGTTCATCGGCGGCTTAAACGTGGGCGACGAATACATGGGGCGCGATAAAAAGTTTGGCGAGTGGCGGGACACGCATTTGAAGATGCAGGGGCCGGTCGTGCAGGCGGTGCAATTGGTGTTTTTAGAGGATTGGTTTTGGGCCTCCAATCATGTCCCCGAGCTGCACTGGGACACCCAGCCGGAGGTGGCTGACCAAGTGGCGGCGGTCATTCCCACCGGGCCGGCTGATCCGGCGGATTCGTGGCAATTGGTGGTGGCGGAAGCAGCGAATTCCTCACGGAAACGGCTGTGGATCGCCTCGCCATATTTCGTCCCTGACGAGGGTGTACTCACCGCCCTGCAAGCTGCCGCCATCCGCGGCGTGGATGTGCGGATTCTCATTCCTGAGCGCGCTGACCAACTCCTGGTGTGGCTCTCGGCGTTTTCATACTACGAGCAGTCGATTCCCTTTGGTGTGAAGTTATTCTGCTATCACAAGGGTTTTTTGCATCAAAAGGTGATGCTCATCGATGACCGGCTGGCGGCGGTGGGCACAGCGAATTTGGACAACCGTTCATTCCGACTGAATTTCGAGATCACAGGGTTTTCAGCGGACAGGAAATTCGTCCGCGAGGTCGAGGCGATGTTAGCTGCTGACTTCGTCCACTCCCAGGAGGCAAAGCTTAGCGACTTCACGGGTAAGTCATTTCTATTCCGCGCGGCGTGCCGAGCTGCACGCTTATTTGCGCCGATCCAATAAAAAAATCGGTGGGATTCACGACCAGGCCGCGCAAATCCAAGAAAACTCAATTTTTAGCGACGCTCGCAAGATCTGGACGTTGGCGGACGATGTTGGCCAACATTTTCCGGCAGTGGTCGTAGCTGGTGCGCTTACAAAGTAACTCAGCACTGCGAGTGAACGAACCCCATTGGACGATGGTCAACTCGACATTTCGGCGACCCCATTGATCCATGGTTTCCTTGTTTGGCTTGTAAATATCCACGGTGCCGGTGCCGAGAAGTGCCGAGCCGTAATCATCTACCACGTAAAGATAAGGCAGACCTTTGATGCGGAAAGTGGTGCCCACCGGATAGAACGACCAGTCGGCAGCAGCACTGCGGACGCGGTCATTGTAACGAAGAACCGTGCCGGTGGCATTCTTGTCGCCATAAATCAAGTGATCAGACTCGCTGCACGTGTAGGCGGTGGTGCGGACGATCCGGTTACGATCGCTGAATGCGTAAACCGGCATCGAGTGCTTGTCTCGAGGCTTCCCAGAGGCGGCAGCCAAGGTGATTGATGAAGCAGAAGGGAGCGTGAAACTTTCGTTTTTCACGTGAACTCTGGAGCCAGAACCAATTGAGGATTTTGAGAGAACATTAGGGCCAGAACTGCCGCAACTCGTAAAAAACGTCGCGATAGCAGCTAATGTGAGAAGAGAGAGAGATCGGAAAATCATGCTGAGAAATTTGAAGTGGACTTTAACTTTTCAGGAACAAAGTCCGAGACACATAGGCAACAACTTCCTTCAGGGCAAACCGAAAAAGCCCTCACAAGATTAATTTCTCAGCCTACACCTTCAAAATTAGACAGTTAAGACATCTATTTTGAAATTTTATTACTCCGAAATTTTTAATCACACAAATCTCATCGCGTCGCGGCTGGCAACCAAGCACGCGCGCCGGTGCTGCGCTCGGGTGCAGCTTTGAAGAATCCTTCCAGCCCGCGCCGCCGGTGCAGGTCCGCCACTGCGTCCACCGTCCTGCTCCACCGCCAGCGGAATCCCGCATCGCGTAGTCGCAGTGGCTCGGCCCAGCGGCTTTTCAAAACCAACTCGGTTTCCGTGCCCATGAGCCGCGCGCCTATTTCCAACATCCAGCGGCTAGCAGGCAAACCTAGCGGCATCCCAACTGCTTCGCGGAAGGTTCGCATCCACTCGCGGTTGGTCGGAAACTCCGGCGCGGTGACATTGATCGTACCATCGAGAAATGGGTCATTGATCGCAAAATCCACAGCCCGCAGAAAATCCTCCATGTGGATCCAACTGATTCGTTGCTTACCGGAACCCATCGCCCCACCAAGACCGCGGGCCGTGAGTTTACGCAGCACGTCGTAAACCGTCGCTTCCTCGTTCGCCAGCACCATGCCGATTCGCAATGCGAGCTTACGAGTCTCCGCTGGCACTGCCGCGCCGTAGAACGCGTCTTCCCACGCCTGCGCCACCTCGCAGGAAAATCCCTCACCCGGCTCGCCAAGCCAGTCATCCTGCGGCTGATCTTCCGCGTGGCGATACCACGTCGCAGTGCTCGCATTGAGCCAAGCTTTAGGCGGTGTTTTACAGCCAGCGATCGCCTCGCCGATCACCCGCGTGGCGTCCACTCGCGAGTCGATTATTTCCCGGCGGTTCTGCGCGGTGTAGCGACAGTTCACGCTGCGTCCTGCTAAATTAATCACTGCCTCCGCGCCCTCCAGCGCAAGCGCCCACGGGCCTGCGGTTTTGCCGTCCCATTCGAGGAACATTCCGTCACCGCTCCAGCCCTCGCGGCTGCGGCCTATGGCGACAACTTCTTTACCGTTGCGGGCACAGTGGCGTGTGAGGTAGCGGCCAAGAAATCCATTGGCTCCGAAGATTACAATCACAGGGTTCATAGTGGCTTCCTTATCTTATTATTTCCGTCTATCTTAGCTTTTCAGGAATAACTGAAAAGCAGGGTGAAATTTTTTTCTTAACCGAGCAATTTCGTAGCAAGCTGCAATGCAAAACCGTGCTTCAGCGAGGAAATCCGGTCGGACATTTTCGAAGCGAAACCTACGAAATCCTCAAGCGCCCGCATTTGGTCGTGGAATGCTTTTCCCTCCGGCGTATTGATGGTCTCGCTGACCTCGGCACACTTGCTGAGAATCGCCAATGCAGGCTCAATCTCGCGGCGTTTCCGCTCCCGTGCGACGATGGTGAATATCTGCCAGACGTCTTTTTCCGCCTCGAAAAATTCCCGGCGCTCGCCTTTTTTCAACACCGACCGGAGTAGCCCCCAAGCAACCAATTCTTTGAGATTTGAGTGAGCATTGCCGCGGCTGATTTCTAGCTCCTCCATCACCTCATCCGTCGTCAACGGCTCCGGTGCGGTCATCA
>JANMYL010000205.1:0-4337 GCA_031382045.1 Akkermansiaceae bacterium
GGTGGCGGATTACAAGGGTTTCTCCAAAGATTTTACAGCCACGAAATATGATCCCTCCGCATGGGCGAAGCTTGCTAGAAAGGCTGGCATGAAATACGTGGTCATCACCTCCAAGCATCACGACGGCTTCGCCCTCTTTGACTCGAAGGCCACCGACTGGGATGTGATAAATTCTGGGGCGAGAAAGGACCTCCTCGCTCCGCTGGCCTCTGCTGTTCGCAGCGAGGGATTGAAGTTCGGGCTCTATTATTCCCAGTCGCAAGATTGGGTGCATCCCGGTGGCGGGTGCCTGGGTAAAAACTCGGCTTGGGACCCCGCGCAGGCCGGGGATTACGATCACTATTTAAAATCTATCGCACTGCCGCAGGTGGAAGAAATTATCACCGCCTATCATCCGGATATCCTCTGGTGGGATACGCCCGTAGAAATGACTCCGCAGCGCGTCAAACCGTTTGCTGAATTGATGGCCCAGTATCCGGACATTCTCAATAATAACCGGCTCGGCGATGGCTTCGCCGGTGATACCATGACGCCCGAGCAGCATATCCCGCCGCGCGGCTATCCTGGCAAAATGTTCGAAGTCTGCATGACCATGAACGACACCTGGGGCTTCAAGAAAAACGACCACAACTGGAAAAGCACCCGCGAACTTATCCGCAATCTATCGGAAATATCCAGCAAAGGCGGGAATTTTCTCCTCAACGTGGGTCCCACTGCGGAAGGCGTGATCCCACCAGAAAGCGTCGAGCGTCTTGAAGCTGTTGGCCGCTGGATGGATGTCAACGGCGAGGCAATTTACGCAACCGAGGCAGGGCCGTTCCCGCGCCCGCTGCAATGGGGAAGGGTGACCCAAAAAGCCGCTGCGAATGGCGGCGTCACCCTATTTCTCCATGTCTGGGAATGGCCTGCCGACGGGAAATTGTTATTGCCGACCTTGAAAGAGTTACCCACCGCTGGGAAGCTGCTCAAGTCCGGAAGCGCCGTCATCGCCACGGGTTCGACAGAGGGCGTGGTGATCCAGCTGCCAGAGGCCGCCACGGATGCCGACGTCTCGGTCCTGCGTCTGGATTTCTCCAGTCCGCTCACCATCTCGCAACAAGCCTTCATCACCCCTGCGGCCGATGGTAGCCTGACATTCCACGCGGCAGATGCGGATGCGCATGGCGACTTCAGCGGTAATATCCAGCTGCGGGATTCCGGGCCGGATGCGTATTTGACAGATTGGAAAAATCCGGGATGGCGGATCGAATACCCACTCAGCACGCCGCAGGCCGGTAAATGGAAAGTCGAAGCCGAAGTCGCTACGCCGGATTCGACCAAGTTGACTTTGGCCGTGAAGACGATTTCCGTTCCGGTCAAAATTCAAGGCACCGGTCCAGGCCTGACTTGGGAAAAAGTCGGACTTGGCACGATCAACTTACCCGCTGGAGAATCTTCCTTTGAGTTGAGGGCTGTGAATGACAACTGGAAAGGAGTCAGCATCCGCCGAATGAAGCTGGTTCCAAGTCCGTGAAATTCCCGCGACTCAAGTGAGGCGGCGGCTTGCGGAAATTTCCTATTTTCCTCTTGCCAAGGAACCGCTGGCACCTAGTTTTCGCGTCCCATGCCAAGAGTCGGAGGAAAAGCAAAAACACGGAAAGCCGTTGCCAAGCGTTTCAAAGTCACTGGGACAGGGAAAATTCTTCGTCGGAAACAAGGGGCTCGCCACTTGTTGCAAGGCAAGAACAGCAAACGCAAGCGTCGTCTTGGCCAAGCTGCTCTCGTCTCCGATGCTGACCTTCGTAACGTCAGAGAGAATCTTCCTTTTTCCCGGTAACCTGGAAATCGCAGCAACGAATAATAGTCCCGTCCGCTAATCGGACGGCCTTCACACAGCCTGATCCCGCGAGGGAGACACGAACAGTCGAGACTGCGGAAGGAAATGAAAATAACGGTCTGTTCAAATTGAAATAATAACAAATGCCACGTGCCACTAATTCACCGGCCAGCCGTGCCCGCCGCAAGCGGACTCTGCTCCGTGCCAAGGGTTTCCGCGGTTTCCGCTCGAAACTCTTTCGTTACGCCAAGGACGCTGTCCGTAAGGCGCTGACTTATGAGTATCGCGACCGGAAAAAGCGCAAAGGACAATTCCGCCGTCTGTGGACTCAGCGTATCAACGCTGCCTGCCGCAACGAGGATCTGACCTACTCGCGTTTCATCGAAGGCTTGAATGCCGCTGGTATCGAAGATGACCGCAAGATTCTCTCGGATCTCGCGATCACCGACGCCGCCGCTTTCTCGGCCATCGTTGCCCAAGCAAAGAAAGCTCTCGAAGCGAAACACGCTCCGAAAGCTGCCTAAACCTGAGGAACTAGAAATATCCAAACGCCGTCCGGATTTATGCCGGGCGGCGTTTTTTATGGAACTCTCTCAGACGCGCCTGAGGAGATGGGGAGTCGTTCCGTAATATAGGTGTTTCTGCCTGCATCTTCCGGGGCGGGAGAGGAAGAACAGGCAGGAATGCCCGTGTCACGTAGAGATTGGTGGCTCAGTCCGTGGATTAAATTTTGAAACACTGCGGAGTTTTTCCCACACAGCGATCTCATCTGCAGGCGGATCGAGTGGTAGATGCACAGTGATGGTGGCGTGGAAATCCCCGCGCTCGCCAGTTTTTCCCTTGGGCAGGCCGCGGCCGCGGACACGGAGTTGCTGGCCGTTCTCGCTGTTGGCGGGGATTCGCAGTTTGATCGGGCCGTCCAAGGTCGGCACGCTGAGTTGGGTGCCGAGCACCGCTTCCCAAGGCGCTAGCGCAAGATCATAATACAGATCGGAGCCCTCGGTGTGGAAATCCGGGTGCGCGGCGTGGCGCACTCGCAGATAGAGATCGCCTGCCGGGCCGCCACCGCCGCCCGCTTCGCCCTGGCCTGTAACGCGGATTCTCTTACCATCAATCACGCCGACCGGGATTCTGACTTGGAAGGAGCGCGTCTCGGCCATACCGGTGCGCGGATTGGTAATCTGGATGGAAATCGGCCGGACGTCGCCCTGCATGATTTCCTCCAAGGTGACGAGGATGTCGCCCTGGATGTCGTTGCCCTTGCGTTGGCGGACAGTTTGAGTGGGGCCAGTTTCGTTGCGGGTGCCGCCGCTGAAGAATTGCTCGAAAAAGTTGCTGAAGCCGGTGCCGCCGAAGTTGACCTCAGGTTCTTGAAAAGGCGCTCCGCTCCGTCGCCGCCCGCCGGCAGCGGAATAGGGATTCTCCCAATTCGCGCCGAGACTGTCGTATTTTCTACGTTTTTCGGGATCGCTCAAAACTTCGTTGGCCTCGTTGATTTCTTTGAATTTAGCTTCCGCGGCCTTCTTGTCCGTGGCGACGTCCGGGTGATGCTTGCGCGCCAGTTTGCGAAAAGCCTTCTTAATGTCGGCGGCGCTGGCGTCGCGTGGCACACCAAGAGTGGCGTAGTAGTCTTTGAATTCAGCTGACATGGTAGTTTTTAGAAAAGGTGAACGCTTTGGGTTATGAACCTGCTACTGCCGGATGTCGAGTCCGCAGGGTTTTCTCAGCTGGTACATCAATCCCAGTGTCCACCATTGCGGAAACATCCGTGGAAAGCGCTTTTTTCTCGGATGCTGGCGGGTGCTCCCGCTAAGAATCTGCGCGTGGCACTCCTCTTGGCAATTGAATCCTCCTGCGATGAAACAGCTGTGGCTATCGTCCGTGGCGAGGTCGGGCAACAGACAGAAGTGCTAGCTTCGGAAATCAACTCGCAGATCGCGCTCCACCGTGAATATGGCGGCGTGGTGCCGGAGTTGGCTTCGCGAAATCATTCACTGCACTTGCGGGGGTTGGTGGAAATAGCGCTGCAAGACGCGGGTGTGCGGATGAACGAAATCGACGCGTTTGCCGCTACCACCGGACCAGGGCTTGCCTCGTCGCTATTGATCGGTAGCACAGCTGCGAAAGGTATGGCCTGCGCAGCGCGGCGACCATTTCTGGGGATCAATCACCTCGAAGGTCATTTGCTTTCACCATTTCTCGCAGAAACTTCAGTTCCGCCGCATGTCGCGCTGATCGTGTCTGGTGGCCATACGTTGCTGTTGGATGTCGCGGGTGCGGGCCGTTACAGGAAGCTTGGTGGCACCCGCGACGATGCGGCGGGCGAGGCTTACGATAAAGTGGGTAAAATGTTAGGTCTGCCGTATCCCGGCGGACCCGAGATTGAAAAAATCGCCGTTGGCGGAAATCCTCGGGCTTATGATTTCCCGCGTTCGATGGTCCATGAACCACATTTGGATTTTTCATTTTCTGGCTTGAAAACTGCGGTGCTTTACACCCTCCAGAAGGAAACCGGTGAGCT
>JANMYL010000151.1:0-8906 GCA_031382045.1 Akkermansiaceae bacterium
GCCAGGTAGTCGATGCAGGCGAGCGGCGAGATTTCGATGGCGGCGCGGGCGGCAGCAAGGATTTCCGAGGGAGCAGCAAGCGTCGCTGCGGCTAACAACGCTCGCCGGATGCGCGGAGCATCGGCGCGCTGTTCTGGCGTGAGGCGGATATTGCGCGACGACATGGCGAGTCCATCGGCCTCGCGGACGGTGGGGCAAGGAACGATTTCCACGGGCACGTTGAGGTCGCGGACCATCCGGCGGATCACGGCGAGCTGTTGGAAATCTTTTTCGCCGAAGATGGCGGTCTCACAGCCGGATAGTAGGAAGAGCTTGAGAACCACCGTGCAAACGCCGTCGAAGTGGCCGGGGCGCGCTGCGCCGCAAAGGCCACTGGAAAGCAGGTTCTCGGTGATAGTGACGGAGCGATCTGGGCAATACATCGACTCGGCGTTGGGCGCGAAAACGACATCCACCCCGGCGGCTTCGCAAGCAGCGAGGTCCCTTGCCATCGGTCGCGGGTAGGCGGCTAAGTCCGCGGCGCGGTCGAACTGGATGGGATTGACGAAGATGGAAACGATGACGGTGCCGCTGGGCCCGGCGAGTTCCCGGGCGCGGTGCATGAGCGAGACGTGGCCTGGGTGGAAGGCACCCATGGTAGGCACGAGGACGCGGGGGGCTGGCGTATTTTTTAAAATTTCTCTCAGGGCGCTGCCGGTGTCCGCGATCTTCATGGGGCGAAGTTTGCGGGTTTTAGGAACGCAGGGAAGAGCGGATTTGCCTCCGACTGGATCGGCTTAGCTGCCATTCCCGAATTTGATTTTCCGGTCACAGTCGGCAGTTTTCTACCAACTTAGGTATTTAGATCACCCGCACAACAAAGCCGTCGTAACTTCACAAGATTTTGCAGCCGATGTAGCGAAGGAAACTGCGTATTTTTCGTGGTGCTGTCCCTGAATGAATTTCAGGGACAGGGTAATTATTCGATGAAGGTGTTATCGACGATGTGATCGATCTGTGCGCCGCTGGCGGATGTGAGACGGATACCAGTGCAGGTGCGCTGGATGGTGCGGACGGAATCAAACCCTTCTACCAAAGGGGCGACGCCCATGAGATAAGGAATGCGGATACATTTCTTGCGACCGAGCGCAAGGGAGGTGGGCACGCCCTTTTCCTTCCACGGATTATCCGCTAACGATGCGGCGAGCCCAAGGTGGAAATAGGCGGTGACGTCCTCGATGCCTAGCACGCCGCGATGGCGGCCGCTCCATGGGGCATAGTGGCGGCCGCCATTGGAGTGCCAAAGCACGGTGGATGCTAGGTGCTGTGGGTTTTTCAAGGAAAACCAGACAAACTTTTTCTCCGGAAAAACCACTGCGGTCCAGGCGAAATCAGCTGCGTCCTTGTGATGGATCATGACCTGATCATCGAAGCCTTCGCGGGCGGGAAAGTGCCTAAGATCGGCCTTCCCGCCATCCGCCATCGGCACGTTGTCGAGTTTACGAAACCATGCGCCCGGCTTGAACGAGGAATATCCGCCATTGGCAGGGGTCTCGAACGGTATAGGAAGAACCTGCGCAAGTTGGATTTTACTCGTGGAGAGGATGCCCGGCCCGTTGCGTTTGAAGTCGAGCATGGCGTGGTGTCCGATGCACATGTCGCCTTTGAAATCTTCCAGTAGATGGGTTTGGTAAAGGTTAGTTTCGCCCTCACGGGCTTCGATGATCTTGGTAATCTTGCCGGCTCGGACGCGTGTTTTTAGCGTAGCGACGAGGTTTCCAAGTTCGGATGATTCTACTTTCCACGTGCCATTGGCAGACTCGCCGTGGGGTGGATGCACCTCACCGCGCCACGCGGGACCAGCACCAAATGGCGCGCAGAAGAAATCTCCCCTCAGTTCGCGGAGCAAGGGAATGAGCTTCTCAGCGCCGGGTTCGTCACACCACGGAGCGGTGGATAATGGCTCCACGGTTTGGCGGCCGATGCGGAATTTAACTTTGCCAAGTTGCCCGCCTGTGCGGGTGATACCAAATGTGACTTTCATAAGTTTTTATGAATGAATCAGGAGATTTTGAGGACTTCCTTGAACCTTGCCAACGCGGCTTCCCACGCGGCGGAATCACCCGGGGCAAAAATCCGGAATTCAAACGAGCGCCGGATCAAATCCCGCCCAGTCTTGATGTCGGCCAGATGACCGGTGCCCACCATCTGGGTGATGACATTACCACATGACGTGGCCTCCACCGGTCCCGCGACCACCTCGATGCCAAGCGCATTCGCGGTCGCTTGGCTGAGCAGCTCGTTTTGAATTCCACCGCCGCCCGCGTGAAGTCGGGTAAAATCGCGCCCCGTTAGTTTGCAGACGCGGTCGTAAACGACGCGGTATTTGAGAGCCAGCGATTCGCTGGCCACTCGCAGGATCTGGCCATGGTCTGCGGGGACGGATTGGCCGGTTTTCTCACAGTATGCGCGGATCTTGGCCGGCATGTCACCGGGGGTAGCGAAGCTTGCGTCGTCTGGATCGATGAATGCGGTGAAAGACTCCGCGTCGTTCGCCATCTGCGCCATTTCCGCGTAGCTGAAGTTCTCACCGTCGAGTTCCCACTGGCGTTTGCACTCTTGGATGAGCCACAGGCCAGCGATATTTTTTAAAAATCGGACGCTGTCATCCACACCAAGCTCGTTGCAAAATCCGAGCTCAAACGCCTCCGGAGTGGTGATCGGCTCATTCGCCTCCACGCCCATGATCGACCAAGTGCCCGAGGACAACCAGAGATTTCCCCTGCCGGTCATGGGGATACCCGCCACTGCAGATGCCGTGTCATGACAAGCCGTGGCCACCACGGGAATCCCCGCCCGGCCGATGAATGCAGCCACTTCTTCCCGGATCGGACCGAGCACAGTGCCCGGCGCGACCACTTCCCCGAAGATCTTGCGTGGCAAGCCCAGCGCGTCGATCACACCCCACGCCCAGTCGCCCGTGCGCGGGTCGATCAGTTGCGAAGTCGAGGCGACTGTCCGCTCGACAGCCTGCCTGCCCGTCAGCCAATACGCCAACAAGTCTGGGATGAAGAGCAGGCGCTCCGCATGCAGCAAGGCCGGACTTTTCTTCCGCGCCTCAGCCAGCAAATGCAGCGAGCTGTTGTAAAAATTCGTCTTGAGGCCGGTCTGCGCGTAAATTTCCGCCTCCGGTAAGATCACGTGCATCGCCTCCGCCATCCCCTCAAAGCGCGGGTCGCGGTATTGGTGCGGCATTCCGAGAAGCTCGCCGTTTGCATCCACCAGCCCGAAATCACAGCCCCAAGTATCGATGCCGATCGACACGATATTCTCGCCATGCCTCTCCACCGCCCGGCGCAAGCCTTCGAGAATCTCGCGGTAAAGCCCGACGATGTTCCAAAACGAACCACCCGGCAAATCCGTGCCCGGATTGTCGAAACGGTGGATTTCCTCAAGCTCCAGCTTAGCGAAATCCGTCCTCGCCGCGATCACGCGACCGCTGCCTGCACCTAAATCCACGGCGATGAATACTTTTCCTGAAATCATTTTTTATTGGGGAAGCACGCATCGTTTTTCAACACCCATCCGGATGCAACCCCGAATCCTCAATAAAAGGGCCGTCTTCGTCAGCTATATCATTTGCCGCAGGCTCAACCCTCGTCATGAGAGGTGACGGGCGACCACGCGAATTGATTCCGTGTTTTCCCTTTCCAACGGGGGTGGGATTCCGCTTTCATCCCGCAGCCCCAATCACGCATGAGCAACGCCCCTACCGATCCACGTCCTTTTAAACGCGCCATTCTCAAACTCAGCGGAGAAGCCCTCCGCGGACCGGGCTCACGCGACAATATCTCGCCGGAAATCGTGGACCGCATCGCACTCGAAATCCGTGAGGCAGTGGCTGGCGGACTCCAGCTCGGCATCGTCGTAGGCGGCGGAAATTTCTGGCGCGGTGCAAGTGCCTCCGCACGCGGGATGGACCGTGCCACCGCCGATTACGTCGGCATGCTCGCCACCGTTATGAATGCGCTCGCCCTTGAAGGCGCACTCGAACATCACGGCGTCTCCTGCGTCGTCCAGTCCGCCATCGAGATGAAAAACGTCGCTGAAACCTTCATCCGCCGCAAAGCTGAGCGCCAACTCGACGAAGGCAAAGTGGTCATTTTCGCCGCCGGCACCGGCAATCCATTCTTCTCCACCGACACCACCGCCGCCCTGCGCGCCAGCGAAATGAATGCCGACGTGATCCTCAAGGCGACCCAAGTGGATGGCGTTTATGACTCCGACCCACGCCTCAATCCGGACGCCGTCCGCTACGAAACCGTGACCTTCCAGAACTGCCTCTCCCAGCGTCTCAATGTCATGGACGCCACCGCCTTCAGCCTCTGCATGGACAACGACGTGCCTATCATCATCTTCGATCTCGCACCCCACGGTAATCTCTCACACGCCCTCCGCGGCTTGCCCATCGGCACGCTCGTCCACGGCGAGTAAATCTAAAATTTTATATTTAAATCTTAAATCCCTATGGACCCAGAAGAAGCTATTTTCGATGTCGAAGACGCAATGACCAAATGCGCCGATTACCTCGTCCACGAGTTCGCAGGCGTGCGCACCGGCAAGGCCAGCCCGGCCTTGATCGAGAACCTCGACGTCCACGTCCAAGCCTACGGTGCCATTTCCAAGCTCAAGAGCATCGCCGTCATCAGCTCACCCGAGCCGAGGATGCTCATGGTGCAACCCTTCGACCCCGCCACCACCCGCGACATCGAGCGCGCCATCCGTGAGTGCAAGTTAGGCCTCAATCCCTCCGCCGCCGACCGCTCGATCCGCGTGCCCATCCCCGAGCTCTCCGAGGAGCGCCGGAGAGACATGGTCAAAATGATCAAACAACTCGCAGAAGAAGCGAAAGTCCGCCTCCGCGCCGCCCGCAAAGACGGCATGGATGCCGCTAAAAAAATGAAAGCGGACAACGTGATCGCCGAGGACAGTCAGAAAACCTTTGAAAAAGAAGTCCAAGACCTGACTAATAAATTCACCAAAAAAATCGACGACCTCGCCACAGCGAAGGAAGCGGACCTGATGAAAGTGTAGTCCCCTCCCCCGGCTCTATCACCCGCGCTCCCCGCCGTGCTTTACCATTCGACCCACAATCCCAGCCACCGCGTCGATCTCAAGCAAGCCATCCTGCGCTCGCTGCCGCCGGACAACGGCCTTTACCTGCCGGACAAATTTCCCGTGCTCGACGACTCGTTCTGGGAAGTCTGGCGGGAACTCACCTTCCCGGAAATCGGCATCGCCGTAGCAAATGCATTCTTCGGCGAAGACGTCCCGCCGCAAGCGATCGCGGACATCGTCGAAGGCACCGTCACCTTCGATGCACCGCTCGTCACACTCGGCCCGGGCGATCATATTCTTGAACTTTTCCACGGTCCCACGCTCGCCTTCAAGGACTTCGGCGCGCGCTTCATGGCCCGCCTGATGGCCTGGCTCACCCGCGGCGAGGACCGCGAACTCACCGTCCTAGTCGCCACCTCCGGCGACACCGGCGGCGCAGTCGCCTCCGCCTTTCACAACGTGCCTGGCACCCGCGTGATCATTCTCTACCCGCAAGGCAAGGTTTCCGGGCTCCAAGAAAAACAACTCACCGCCCTCGGCGGAAACATCACCGCATTAGAAATCCAAGGCTCATTCGACGATTGCCAAGCACTCGTCAAATCCGCCTTCCTCGACCGCGAGCTCTCGGAGCGCCTCAATCTCACCTCCGCGAATTCCATCAACCTCGCACGCCTCGTGCCGCAGAGTTTCTACTACATCCACGCCGCCCGCCAGCTCCCGGAAACCGTCCTCCCCACCTTCGTCATCCCATCAGGAAACTTCGGTAACCTCACCGCCGCCTTGCTCGCCATGCGACTCGGCCTGCCTGTCGATCACCTCGTCGCCGCCACCAACCGCAACGACGTAATCCCGGAATTCCTCCGCACCGGCCACTACACACCGCGCCCCAGCGTGCCCACCATTTCCAACGCCATGGACGTAGGCGCACCCTCCAACTTCGTCCGCCTGCAAGCGCTCTTCGGCGGCTCGTGGGAGGCGATGAAATCCCGTATTTCCGGCATCTCCTTCACCGACGACCAAACGCGCGCCGCCATCCGCACCGTCAAGGCACTCCACGACTACGAGATCGACCCGCACGGTGCCATCGGCTGGCTAGCCGCCCAAGAATGGCGATCCACCCATCCGGGAAGCGCCACCGTCACCCTCGAAACCGCACATCCCTCCAAATTTCTCGATGTGATGGAAGCCGAGCTCGGTGCCAACTGCCTAAAAATCCCCGAGCGCCTCGCTATCCTCGCCCAGCGCGAAAAAGTCGCCACCCTCCTCCCGGCCGACCAAGCCGCCTTCCGCGACTGGCTCACGCGCTGAGACGCGCATGGTGTCGGGTCGTGGAGATCGCCGAAGGCATCGTCAAAACTCGGCCCCGTGCATCTCACACGGCCTACGATTGACGCACCCCACCAGGAGGCTTCAGACTCTTGGTGGTGTGGGAAATACGGAGGCATTAGCAAGCGAGAATACCTCATTGATGCTCCACAATGAAGACTACAGAGTGAAAATCCCCGCGCTCCTCCACCTCACTAGGTTAGGGTATTCCTATCTTTCTTTAAAAGGAGCCCAGAGGGACGAGGCCACCAATATCTTCACCGAGCTTTTCCGCACGCATCCCATCTATTTTTACACGCTTGGAAAAACGGAGTCTGGAATGTCTATCAGCAGCTTTCGTTCGATCTCAAGCGGTCGGAAACTATCCGGAGCAAGGCATTCCATTGGGAAAGCCTCACGCGCTGGCTGGCCCAATCGCCCGAGAAGCCCAAGATCTATCTACTACTCGCAGCACCAAGCGGAGAGCAGCGCAAAGCCTACGACCATGCTAAAGATCTGCTTCACGCTTCCAAAGCAGTGAACTTGATCGAAGAAGATCAGGCGATAGACTTTGCAAGAGACTTAGAACAGAGAATCACTGCTGCTGGCCTCGCGGGCTGAGACTCCAAAACCAAGAAATCACCGTCCTCCGCGACTGGCTGCTTCCCATGCTCGTGAACGGCCGGGTGCGGGTGGGGTGAGCCAAAGAAAAGCCTTGTAGCGTCGCTCTATGAGCGTCGATGCCAAAGCCCCGTGCGAAGCTCTCTTCCACTCTGACATCTCATCCGCCCGACGGTCGCAGACCGACGCTACAACTCATCTCATCTCATCTTCCGCGACTGGCTCACCCGCTGAGACGCGCATTCTCGCACCCTCACCATTCCGGCTTGATACTTCTCGGGTAAAAATGAAACCTCCGCCCCCATGTCCGCTGCTGTTCAACACACTCTCGCTGGTCAAGCCACTCTCGAAGGCACTTCGCTCCACACCGGGCAGAAGGTCACACTCACGCTCAAACCTGCACCAGAAGGCCACGGCTTTAAATTCCGTCGTATCGATCTGCCGGACCAGCCTTTCATCAACGCCTGCGTGGACAAGGTCCAGACCGTCGAGCGCGCTACGACCCTCGCGGAAGGCTCGGTCAAGGTTCACACCGTCGAGCACGTCATTTCCGCGCTCACCGGCATGGGCGTGGACAATGCGCTGATCGAAATGGACGCCAACGAGCCGCCGATCGGTGACGGTTCATCCCGGCCGTTCGTGGAGTTGATCAAAAAAGTCGGCACTCTCGCCCAAAACGCGCCGCGCAAAGTTTGGGAAATTCGCGAGCCGATCCATTTAGAAACCGGCGATGGCACCATCATCACCATCGTCCCATGCAAGACCTTCAAGGTCTCCGTCACCAACGTCGGCCCGGAAGGACGCTTCACCCAGTATTTCTCCAGTGAGGTCAATCCCGCCACCTACGAGAAGGAAATCTGCGCCGCGCGCACCTTCGTTTACTACGAAGACGTCAAGCCGCTGCTCGACAAGGGACTGATCAAAGGTGGCTCACTGGAAAGCGCCGTAGTCATCCGTGGCAATGAAATCATGTCGAAGGAATCGATGCGCTTCACCAACGAATTTGCCCGCCACAAGGCGCTCGACCTCATTGGAGATCTGATGCTCTCCGGCGTGAAAATCCTCGGCCACGTCATCGCCGTGAAACCCGGCCACGGCCCGAATACAATGATGGCCGCCAAGCTAAAAACCGAATACGCCCGCATGCGCTCGATGGTCCCCGCCCCCATCTCCATCCCGGACGGCGAGAGCGTGCTCGACATCAACGAGGTGATGAAAATTCTGCCGCACCGCTACCCCATGTTGATGGTAGATCGCATCGTCGATTGCCTCGGCGACAGCAAGTGCATCGCCGTGAAAAACGTCACGATCAACGAGCCATTTTTCGCCGGTCACTTCCCCGGCCACCCGATCATGCCCGGTGTATTACAGCTTGAGGCGATGGCCCAAGTTTCCTCGGTGCTGATGCTCCGCAAGCCGGAAAACAGCGGGAAAATTGGCTATTTCATGAGTGCGGACAACGTGAAATGGCGGCGTCCGGTTTTCCCCGGCGACACGCTTTTCATCGAGACGGAAATCGTCAAAATGCGCGGCTCCATCGGCCAGACCCGCGCCCGCTGCCTCGTCAACGGCGAGGTCGTCTCCGAAGCAGAACTCAAGTTCGCGCTGATGGATCGGTGAAATCAAACGGAAGAATGGTTCAACCGCAGATGAACGCAGATACACGCAGATGGAAGAAGGGATAGGAGTTTGTAATTCAGTTTTTTCTCCAAGCCTCAGTCAGTCCGGCATCATCTGTTCTTATCTGTGTCCATCTGCGTTCATCTGCGGTTAAAAAACTCCTCTCTTCCTCCAAGCTCTCAACTCCAAACTCTCAACTTTTTTACTCATGTCCACCGAACGCAAGACTCTCGAAGAACGCCACCAAATGTCCGACATCGAGC
>JANMYL010000223.1:0-34139 GCA_031382045.1 Akkermansiaceae bacterium
TTGCGGCACACCGTTTTCGTCGTCGTAGAGAACCGAGACAAAATTCCCGGCAGCTCCCACTGAAACCGAAGAAAGCTCCCGCCCCTCACAGCGCACGGACAGATAGCCCTGCGACTGTCTGATTTCCGCCCTAGCAATCCCGAGCCGCTTGACGAAGACTGGCTCCCACTTACCATCCGCCTGCCGGATCTCTACCTTGAGTTCGGGCTTGCTAGAAACCGAGACAAAGGAGGCTGTCGGCTTGTCCTCCGATTCGTGCTGCTTCAATTTTAAAATCCGAATTTGCCAGCGGGCAGGCTCGTGATCAGTGGCGGGGATCTCCTCCGCAAAGGGAATAAGGATAGTGGTATCTCCTACTTTTACCTGCACCTGCGTCTCGCCCTCTTTCACGCCTTCCCGGCGAAATACCACTTTGTAGTTAGATGGCTTGAGGGCGATGCCTCCAGTGACGTTGCCAAGCTGATAGCCGGCGGGACGCGCCGCCTTTCCGTCAAGCATGAACTCGAGTTTGCCAGTCCCGATCGCGACAGCATTGAGCATGCGGACAAAACCGACTGGCCCATGCTTCGAATCTTGGCCTTGCGAAAATGGTGCGAGGCACATGAAAAAAACCACGATCAAATAGATATTAGAATTCATTGGAAGAGGAGATAGTAATTTTGAATTTACCGGGAACAATAGAGCCGTCAGCCGCTCGCTCGCCGGGATCGGCGAACAGCGTGTGGACAGTGCGGACCTCAGCGAGCACCTCCGCAGCAGCACCTGGGCCGAGTGCTTGAGCCACGATCCATACCCTGAAGTTTCGTGAGCGCACCGTGCTCCCCTCATACACGCGAGCGAAAACTTCCTCGGCAGCTGCGTCACTCCACTCGATGTTAGTATTGTCCGGATACAAGTAGCGGTTCCCGAAAACTGCCACGCCGTCTATACCCTTGGCGCGCACAAGGTCAGCGGTGCTCAGATAAGGGCGGCTGTGAATGATCCCGTCAGCGATGCGATCTGCCTCATTGGCCATTGTGGGAGCGGAGAGAGGAAGCGGTGATACGGGCGGAGCCATTGTTGGCGCGCCGAGGTGGTCTTGTCCCAAACGCTTGGCTAATAACGGATCCATGACAAGCGCGCCGGCCGCCATCGCGCGGAGCGCGTCTCGGGAAGCAGTGTTTAGATTCACATGGCCCGCAATGCGCGTCACCGGTCCCTCTCGTTCCACCGGATTTTCCGAGCGCGAACGCCCTGCATGAAAAATATCCAACAGCCGCGCCGCATGAAGCCCGGGTTGCGTGATTAAATCAAAATCTGGGTGCTCCGGGCGGCCGATGCGCAGGCTGTTCCCCCCGCCGTAGAACGAGCTGGCTTGGCTGCCGCGGACATCCGGCCACGACGAACTGGATGATGGCATTTTCCCCTTGTTCCGAAGTAAACTGGTTTCATCACTGCTGAGAAACATCGGTGCATGCATGATGGGATCAAAGATATGACCGAGCTCCGTCGCACTGTAGAAGCGGCCTCGATTAGAAATCGATTGCGGCGCGGCCAGCGCCATCTGAGGATCATACGGAAAGTCGAACATCGAGTCCGTCATCGCCGTCTTATCGCTGCCCCCGGGCGACCAGGTGCCAACTGCCGCGTTGTGTCCACCATCCGGCCACTCAGAGGGCAGCATGCGCGTGTAAACCTTGGGCCTGGAGGACACGTCATCCTTGTATATATTAAGCCGAATATTCCGGCGGTTAGGGCTTATATTTTCCGGATAGGCGTTCTCATCCAGCGGCGCTGCCCGCAAATAATGCGTCATTCGCGGATCGCCCATATTGTAATACATCTTCGGATAGTCGTCATAAACAAGGCCTGGCAGAGCCGCCTTGGTGATAGTTTCCGGCTCCCCCGTTTTGAAACCACCCGTGATAATGCGATTCTTTCTTGAGTAAATCAAGCCGCTCTGTCGCAAAATACCATCAGCACGCTCCAACACTTTTCCATTCCACATCAGTGATAAGCCGGACTCGGCACGGGCTTCATTGAGACTGAAAGGAGTATCATTCGGAATCACATCCGAGGCTGCGCCCACATCCATTCGATAGGTGACATCGGCGAAAAGATAACATCGGTATTGATTCGGCTCCAGCTCCACAGGTTTCTGGTGAGTCCAGTAGCAACCGTCGATGAGCGAAAGGTCATGAGTCGCGACTGCTGGGTCGGAAAGCAGGGCAGGCGAATCAAATGGCTCGCCACCGACCCCAGCCCCTACCCCATCCATCGGCAGTGCTACCTCGTAGCTGAGACGGGCATCACCCGCGACTCGCTGGCTCGTCGGATTAAAGAGCTCAGCAAACAGCTTAAAACGAAAAGTCATGATTTTTCGGCCTTGCTGATCGGAGATTCCTACGTAGTTCACCTGTAAGGCAAGCTCACTCATCAAGGGACACGCATCCAGCCCGCGGTATTCACCGGATTTCAGGGTTGGGTTAGAATCCGCGTCTGCATAGTCGATCGTATTAGCTGCCAGAGTTTTCAAATAATCCTCGGGAAAGCCACCCTTACGCTTGTCGAAATTCGGCAGTGCAGCCCGGACGAAGGCGGCCATTTCATCGACGGCTTGGTCCGGAGCCATAGCTAACAAAGCATTCAAATTCTTGCGCGGCCGACCCGCTAAAACAGGATCGATACCGGGTACGAAGGGAATGAGCGGACGCTCAAAATAAGGATAGAGATTAGCTGCCAGACTTTCCTCCACGGCCCGTGCTTGTGGATTAGCGAGGCGGCCGACTTCATCACGCACCAGGGGCGGAGTGATACCGGCAGCTGCAAGTGTGGAGTCGGGCGACAGCAGCAGCCGGCGGTTTTCAATCAGTGTCTTGCCAAGCGTCCCTTGGCTATCAGAAGTGGTTGCTGGCTCGATGGTGAAGAGGCCGATTTGATTGAGAGGAGCTGCAGCATCCGACTCGGGATCTGGATTAAGACCAGGCGCTGGGAATGGGTGAGCGGCACGCGTGTGAGTTAGATTTGGTCCACCAAGATTGCCAGCAAGCGCAGGGTCGAGCTTGCCCTGTAAATCCTCGACCCAGTAAGCGTAGCGGGCGACAGTCCGGCCCTTCTCGTCTTTGATCGGCAGCCAAGCGGCCCGCACTTTGTCGGTATAAGGCAGCGCGGAAAAATCGATCCATTCGTTTGCAGTCTTTCCAAACAATAACTCTAGCGGCGGCGGCGCGAGTTGTGGCTGGTCTTCCGGCAAGCAGCGCGCGCTAAACATCGGGACATATCGATATGTATAGTCATTCTTCGCCACTTTCCCGCGCACAAGGAAATGCTGCGGGGCGGACTGGCGGCCGGCAGTGATCGGAGCGGTGAGAGTCGATTGAATCACGAGAAAATCATCGTTCGCCGTTTCATCCGTTAGCAGGCTACTGATTCCTTCTAACGCGGCTTGGGCTGCGAGTTCCGCACGCTGGCGGTCAGCGAAGGAACGAGCCGTATCACGTTCGATACTCGCGACTAGCAGAATTCCAACCGCAAGGATTAGCAGAGCGGCGACAACCAAAAGAATGACCGGTAAGGTGAAGCCACCTCCAACCGGGCGATGATTCGTTGACGCATCAATTTGCATGATTTCCAAAACCAAGAGTGGTGGCGTAAGATTCGAGTCCCTTGTGGCGACCGAGCATTCCAGCGGCATCCCAATCGCCCGGCGATTTGAGTCTCCCTGCAAGTTCACGGCGGGCGAGAACGAGTTTTATATCTAGCGATTTGGGACCGGTCGTATCGTTCTGAATCCAGTCCACCCATTTGCCGTCGGCATCGCGCGACTTGGGCCGGGCCTCGAAAGAGACCACCCCAAAAGCCACTGGCTCATCCATAACGGCATTTGCAGCGAACAGCGGTGCGATCGATTCGCCGCGCAATGCATTGAAAGTCTCACTGCTCTCGCGGAATCCGCGCATCAAACAGCGGACAATTTTCCCATCAATGCTGAGATCCTTGACATAGTAACTCACCGCACAGAGATCGCCAATCCGTCCAGTGTTTGTTTGCGCTTGCCCAGGCTGGAGACTGAGGAATCCGAGGCGGTCCACCGGCCAAGCAGCAACTGATTTCCCGATCACCCCGTCCTTATGGAATCTACCGCTTGATAAATCTGAAGCCAATTGCGTGATCAACGCCCGTGCCTCGCGCTCGCTGGCTACGCTTCCGCCTACGCGCTCGTAACCCTCGCTAGAACTGCCAAGCACGCTTGCTGCTAGTATTAGAATCACCGAGCCAATCGCCATTGAGCACATCAGTTCGACGAGCGTGAATCCCCGAGATTGGCAGCGGTTAGCATTCATGGAATACTTGTGTAGAAGTCGATTTTTCGCCGCTTGACCGCTGGAGACGCGGCAGGATATTCCACAGAAATTCGGGTGGATAGCATCGGCGCAGTTTCCACTTTTTCTGGGTTTTCCGCCGCGCTGAGCGATGCGACATAGCGGACTGCTTGGCCGTCGAGTTCCTTAATTCCCTTGTCGTAAGCTGCCTTGCTTATCTTGCCGACTGGCTTGCCTTCGGGAGAAAATGCCAGGGCCCAGACATCGCCCTTGGGCGGAAACGCCTGCGCCACTGCAGTCGGAGTAAAATACTGCGGGCGGCCTTCACGGGATGCATGGATCTCGTCCATGCAGACGGGGACCATCCAAGCACTGCGAGTTTCAGCCTCAGAAGATATCCCACTTTTTGCGGATTCCGCTAAGGCCCCCAAAACTAACGGGATCGCAACTGCGAGCACGCTCATAGCGAGCACAGTTTCCATCAAAGACGAGCCTTGTCGATTGGCAAAGAAGACGATCATCCGTCAATCCGGTAAGGCCTCGCCATGACGCGACCGATTTTCAGCCGACATTCAGATCCACCACCCGGCTTGGTAACCGCCTTGCCAACGCGATAACGACCTTCAGCAATCCGCATGACTGCAGGCATAGAGCCTGTCGGATAGTGAAGCCCGCCGCAGGGATTGAAGGCGATGATGTGGAGCTTCACGTCAGTCCCTCGGTAGCGGATAATGGCTTGCTCTCCGTCAAGTGGATTTGCCACTCCATCCACATCGCCGCGAGCCAGCACGATGCCTGTTTCCAAGGTCTGCCAGCGCTTTAAGAGCACGCCCGGTAAGACAAGTGGAGAATTCGAAGAATCCGGCCATTCCCCGATTTTGAAAACCCCGATTTGGCAGCGTTCGTCAGCCGTTGGCAAATCTCCCGGCTCGGCGATAGCTAGCACCACGTAGGATCGCGAAGTGATGGCCGTGGTCCGCGCATATTCGATCAAGCCGGTGAGCATCTCCGTTCCTGCCTTGCGGGACTGAGCGCCGGTGCTGCTCAAAAGACTCACACCGACGGTCATCAAAGTGCCGAGAATGGCCAAGACTGCGGCCATTTCAACGAGCGAAAAAGCGGGTGCGCTGCGAACGATGGTGAATTGCGGAGAGAATCTCACAAGCTTCTGATGTTACTACGGAAGTGGGAAATCGCTTATCCACTCCTCGCAGCTAACGAAAAACCTCCTCTCCAGCGCAATCCAAAAATAGCAGAAACTCAACTTGCTGAGCCAAGCCACGGGGAATGATCCACCACCACCGCAGCCCTGCCGCCTGCTTCTAAGTGACGAAACAAGCACTTTCCCTCGACAAATCCCGCAACAGGTGTCGATTTGTGAATTATGCACGCACGAATTCTTGGTCTCTGGCTCACCTCACTTGCCATCACACCCGCACAGGAATCCATCACGGCAGATGACCTCCGCGCGCTTCTCAACGATCCTAACGCTGACCTTACTAGACTTGCCCATAGCATGGTCGGCAAAAAAGGCGGCAACCAGTTGTTCTATTTCCCGACCCACGACGAGCCCTCCACCCCTGCCGCGTGGGACCTCAAGTTCGAGTCTATCAATTTCAAATCTTCTAATAATATCACCCTGCACGGCTGGTTCATTCCAGCCAAGGGCAAATCCGCCAAGTCAGCCAAAGCCACCGTCGTGTTCTCCCACGGCAACGCCGGTTCCATTGGCCACCATCTTAGCTTCTGCACCTGGCTCGCCGAAGCCAGCTATAACGTCCTTATCTACGATTACCGTGGTTTCGGAAAATCCGGTGGAACACCGGATCGCCGCGGTATGATCGACGACGTCAAAGCCGCCTTTGCCTACGCCCGCGAGCGGCCGGATATAGATGCCAACCGCCTCGTTTCCTACGGCCATAGCCTTGGCGGTGCGCAAACCGTCACCGCCCTTGGCGAGTCACCAGTTAGAGGGCTACGCGCTATTGTCATCGACGGTGCCTTCGCCTCGTATCTCGCGATGGCGCGCATCGTCGGTGGTCAACTCGGTGCCAGTCTCGTCACCGACGAACTCGCACCCATGGACTTTGTGAAAAATTTAGCGCCCACACCACTGCTTGTCATCCATGGCAGCAACGACGAAGTCGTGCCCATCGCCCAAGCTCGCCAGCTCTTCGAGGCCGCCAGCCAGCCGAAAACTTTTTTCGAAGTCAAATCCGGCCGCCACGGCACCGCCCTCTCTGAAGACGGCGGCGCGTATCGCAAGAAAATGATCGCTTGGCTCGATGCGGTGATGAAGGGTTAACAGATTTATATTTCCAAAAATAGAAACGCTGCGAAGTAATTATTTAAAGTGAATTGAAAAGCACATGAAAAGTTGCGAGAGCAACTCTCTATCAAATTCAACCTAACGAAATCGCTTCCAGAAACAAGATGCTTTCAAATTCATCGCCCAAAACGAAGCCCACAGCCGCATCACGTTTGAGTTTGCTCTTCCGGGAATGATCGAAAAGAGATTGGAATAAAATTGAGCCACTCATGAATCTTTAGAAAATGCTACTTGTTCGGCATTAGCTGTTACGATCCGTCTTACGAGCTTACGTCCTCTCGTTCTCGGCGCGGGCAAGAAACCGCATTCGATTAAATACCAAATCCATCCCACCACTGGTATCAATCCTGCAAGTAGAAGCCACGGTGAACGTTCGCGATCTAGGAATCTCCTCACAGACACTGCAATTGACATCCATAATGCCATAACGACACAGAGAAAAAATCCTCCCGCCCACAAGTAACGGAAAGAATGATCGGTCTGCAGAGACATAAGCCCAAATATCAAACACAGCTGCGCGATTAAGTCTGTGATGGTGACAATCACCCACCACTCAAAGCGGTCAGATTTGCCTGATAGTGAGAATAAACACCTCATTTTCTGCCGAACAGATCAAGTGAGCCGGAAGGATTATTTTAAACCAAAATACTGAAAATGGAGCGCTGAAACGCCTACTGCTTAACTCTCAAAATAGGTGTATCCCGCAAGTCCCTCGCGGAAAAGATCGAGAATCTCGCGGCGTTCTTTGGGCGAGATTCGCCCTTCAGTGACGGCTTTCTCGGCGAAGTTGCGGAAGCGGGTGACGAGTTCTTTTGGGTCGAACTCGACATAGCTAAGCACGTCGGCGACCGTGTCGCCCTCGACTTCGTGGGTGTAAACAGGCTTGCCCTTTTCGAGGTGAACGCCGACGACATTGGTGTCGCCGAGTAGGTTATGGAGATCACCCAAGGTTTCCTGATAGGCTCCGACGAGAAAGACAGCGAGGTAATAGGGTTCGCCTTGTTTGAAGTCGTGAAGCGGAAGGATTTTGGCGACGTCTTCCTTGTCGATGAAGCGGTCGATCTTACCGTCGCAGTCGCAAGTGATGTCGGCGAGGACGGCGCGATGGCGGGGTTTTTCGTCCAAGCGATGAATGGGCATGACCGGGAAGACCTGATCGATGGCCCAAGAATCCGGCAGAGATTGGAAGAGGGAGAAATTTCCGTAGTAGAAATCGACGAGGGTAGAGGACAGCTCGCGAAGATCTTCCGGGATGTCGTCGAGCTCGGCGATGAGGTTGGAGATACGGGTTAGAATGTGCCAGAACCAAGCTTCCGCGAGGCCGCGCTCACGGAGAGTGGCGGCACCGTAGAAGAACTGGGCCCGCATCTGGTCGCGATAATACATCGCGTCATTGAAGCATTCTTGGAGGTTTTTCTTATGGATAACCTTGTTGACCTCGATGATGTTCATCAGGTTTTGCGGTGCATTTTCCGGGATCGGCGGTGCTTCCTCGCTAGTCTGAGCGGTCGTAACATCGAGAATGTTGAAGACGAGCACCGAGTAGTAGGCGACGACTGCACGGCCGGACTCTGAGATAAGGTTCGGATGGGCGATACCGGCCTTATCGCAAATTTGCAAGACGACCTCAACGATGTCAGTGCAGTATTCCGCAACGGAATAGTTACAGGACGAGTGGAAATTGGTGTGGGAGCCGTCGTAATCGACGGCCATGCCGCCGCCGATGTCGAGAACGCCCATGGGGGCCCCTTCTTTAACGAGGTCACAATACATCCGGACTGCTTCTGTGGCTCCTTCGCGAATCGCAGCGATGTTAGGAATCTGCGAACCTTGATGGTAGTGCAGCATTTTTAAGCAGTTGATGTAGCCGGTCTGCTTAAGGTGATCGACAACGGCGATAACTTGGGAGGCATTGAGGCCGAAGACGGATTTGTCACCGGCGCTGTCCTGCCAGTGGCCGGAGCCTTTGGTGGAGAGGCGGACGCGAACGCCGAGATTCGGAAGCACTCCGAGCTTGCGCGAGCGCTCAAGAATGAGGTCGAGCTCGCTGGGCATTTCCAAGACGAGCATGACGCGGAGGCCCATTTTCTGGGCTTGGAGGGCGAGGTCGATGAATTCCTCATCCTTGTAGCCGTTGCAGATGAGGTAGGCCTCGGGATCGTGCATGTGGGCCAGCGCGGCGATGAGTTCAGGCTTGGAGCCGGCTTCGAGACCGTAGTGGTATTTTTTCCCGAACTCGGAAATTTCTTCGATGACTTGTCGCTGCTGATTGACCTTGATCGGATAGACGCCGCGGTATTCGCCCCGGTATTTGGTTTCCTTGATGGCCTTGCGGAACGATTCGTTGATTTCCGTGATGCGAGAATGGAGCAAATCGCGGAAGCGGAGTAGAACTGGCAGGTGGGTACCGCGGTCACGGAGGCCATCAATAACCTCGAAGAGCGAGACTTCCGCTTGGGCTTCATCGTCTTCAAGGCGGACGGTGACGTGTCCCGCTTTGTTGACACCGAAGAAGCCGTGGCCCCAGGTTTCGACGCCGTAGAGTTCGGAGGATTTCTCGGGTGTCCAGGCGATTTCAGATTTGCGCTTAGCAGGCTTGATCGGTGCGGAAGGAATGGCAGGAGGTATCATGAAAAGAGGTGGGGCAATTGGATTGGTTATGGGACAGGTGGTTTCCAATTGGGAAACTCGGTCTTAAGCTTGGGCGCGTATTTCTCAGCTTCGGCGCGATCGCCTTGTTGTTCAAGGGCTTGGATAAGTTTCCACAGCGCAAGTGGCTTGAGCTCTTTATCATCGTGGAACTCAACTACGATAAGGTATTTTCCGGCGGCGGTCTTGGGGTCGCCAGCTTGGAGTTCTAGGTCGCCGACGAGGATATTGAGGCCAGCACTGGTGTGGCCTTGGGGGCGGAGGGCGAGCGCCTCGTCAGCTGACTTGCGGGCTTCTTCCTGGCGCTTGAGGGCGAGCAGGGCGCGGCCCCGGTCGAGCAGTGCATCGGCTTTCCAACCCGGATTTTCTTCGATGGTGAGTAGATTATTCGCTGCCGTGAGCGCACCCTCGGGATCGCGGGATCCGAGACGAGCCTTGGCGAGGTAACGCCAGACTTCCTTGGGGGTTTCGCGAGGTTCCTCAGGATTAGCAACGAGGGCGAGGGACTTGGCGGCAGAGGAGTAATCGCCAGAGTTGTAGGATTGCATGCCGGACCACTGAATGGCTTGCTCGGGGATGTCCGCATCGTATTTCCCTGCGATGGCGATATTAATTTCAGCCGCGAGTTTCAGTGAATCCTGGGAGGCAAAGTAGCCGAGGATGAGAAGCAGGCCAGCGTGTTTGGCGTAAGCATCTGAGCGGAGCTCTCGGGCCTTTTCGAGATATGGGACGGCTTCCTTGGCAACGTTAGATTTCACCATTCCCCAGCCGATCCAGTAATTGGCCTCGGCTTGTTGGTTGTCACTGAGGTTTTTGACAGATTTCATGAGCGCCTGATAGCGGAGAATCATGTCCGGAATGTTGCTCTCGGCGCGGCGGAGGCGGGCGGATTCCAGCCAGCCGAATGAGCTGAGATCCTCCGGAATGCCTGCTGCAGTTAGACGATCGTAATCGGCAATCGCTTTCGCGGGTTCGGCGCTCTGAGCGTACGCGGTGGCTCGTTTGGCGATGGCTGAGGGCACCCGTGAATCTGTTGGATATTTGTCAATAAAGTCACTTAACGAGCGGATCGCGCCTTGGGCGTCGCCCGCCTCGGCGAGGCACCAGCCTCGCTGGTAGAGGAGGCCGGGGCGATTTTTGTCGCTGATGACGGAAGCGTCGATCTCGCTGTAAACCTTGGCGGCACCAGCGATATCTTTGCTGGAAAATAATGTTTCTGCCTTCATCATGAGCGCAGTGTGGATGCGGGCGTCGCGCGGTCGCGACTTACTATAAAGTTGAAGAAAAGCGTCCACTTGATCTGGCAGGTGCCGACCTTCGACCTGGAAAAAACAGAGCAACCGATAGTAGGAAGCTTGGAAAGCGGTTTCTGCCTCAGGTCTTACCAAGCGCTCGACGTCGCGAAAAAGCTGGAGCGCCTCGCTTGGCCGCTGCAAGCGCATATAAGCGCGACCGGCGATCATCAGGCGATCTGCCTCTTTGTCGCCGACGGCCTTGGCTGTGGAGCCTCGACGGAAAATGTCGACCACTTCGCGGTATTCCTTTTTGGCGAACAAATTACCCATGAGAGCGGTCTGGGCGTCAGCGCTGAAATCTTCCATTCCGGGCGTGCGGAGAATCAGCTGGAGATATTTGTCGGCGATGTCGGTTTGGCCGATTTTGGTGGCGGTGAGTGAGGCATGGAGAGCCGCTTCGCCACGAATTTTCGGAGTGGCGGTGCCGTCGATGACCTCTTGAAAGAAGGCGAGGGCTTCAAGCCCTTTTCCACTTTTCAGGGCAAGATGACCGAGCGCGACTTTTGCCTGAGCGGCATAGAGGCCGCCAGCGGGATTTGCGATGATTTTCTGAAATGCGGTGATTGCTTCGCGGTCGCGACCAAGGAGGCGATAGCAGTTTCCTGCGAGATAGCTACCACGTGCCTGTTCTTCGGGTTTGGGGGAGGTCCCGGCGAAACGCTCGAACATGGGTGCCGCGAATGCGTATTCCGACTTATTATAATGATCTGCAGCCAGCGTGTAAGCTGCGGCAGCGGCCCATTTCCCTTGACCGTAGCGGTTCAATAAGGTGCTGAAACAGCGTTTCCCGTCATCGATCTGACCGGATTGATAGTAACTATTTCCCAAGTACCACCACGCCATTTCGGCGTTCGGATGATTGGGGAATGAAGTGATGTATTCGGAGAAAATTTGGGCTGCCCGCTGGAAATAATCGAGGCGGCTGTCTTGAGTCGTACTCGCTTGAGCTGAATCGTAGAGGTTTTTCCCGCGCAGAAAAAAGTCATTAGAGGCGTCTGGACTCAGCGCCGGATCGACCGGCTCGGCCCGTGGAATCTGGGCGATTGCCGGACTGACGACGAAAATGAGAAGTGCGAGCGCTCGTTTCAAGATGCGGGAAGCTTTGTCCGTTTCGGGGCGTTTGCCAAGTGAATCACTTAGCAGGTTCCGGGCGTTGAGTGGCGAAGGAAATGTTTGAAATTCCGGATTTTTGGCAAGTATCGATCACCTCAACGATGCGTTGGTAAGCGACACCGCCGTCACCACGGATTCGCACAGGCTGATTTTTAAATTGCTTGGCGATGGCAGAAAGTTTGTCGAATAACTGCTGACGGTCCACAGCCAGTCCTTCGACGCGGATCAAGCCGTCGGCAAGGACGTTAATGATAATTTCTCCGCGAACGCGTTCAGGTTCCGCACCTTCCTGGGCGGTGGGGACTGAGACATTGAGCTCAGTCTCGGATTTGCTAAATTGCCAACTGATGATGAAAAAGCTCAGAAGCAAAAGAAGAATGTCGATCATCGGTGCCAATTGTATAGCAATGGCTGGCGGTTGACGATTGGAGAACTTCATCCCATTTGTCAGTTAGATCCCATGAACGTCGGGACGCTCGCCGGACAGCGGAAAGGCGACGGGCATGGCGTAACCTTCGCTGCCGCGCGGTGGCGGGTTGGCAGCGAGTTGTGCGGATTGGCGCTCAAGCTGCGTTTGCAAGAGAATGACGAAATGGGTGCAAGCTGCTTCAAGCTCCGAGATGTATTTTTGTGCCCGGCCGCGAAAAATAGAGTAAAAGGCGAGCGCAGGAATACTGATAGCGAGGCCACCGGCAGTGGCGATCAAAGCTTTAGAAACTCCCTCAGCCAAACCCATTTCTCGCACTCCTGGGACTTGGCCAGAGTAGATTTGCATGAATGCTTCGATCATACCGAACACTGTTCCTAGCAAGCCGACCATCGGGGCGATCGCGCCTATATCAGCAAGATAGGTGATGCGAGATGTAAGCATGCCGGCTTGGTGGGAGCCTTCTGTCTGGGCGATTTCACGGACATTTTCAAACGGGGTGCCGGGATTTGCGGTGATAAAATCGAGAGTTTTCTGGGTGACGCGGGCCATGCATTCGTTGCTGCGATGGCTGAGGTTACTCAGACTCACAAAGTCGCGCTTACGGATCATCGACTCGGTGCTGTTCATGAAGCGGTCACTTACAATGGCGTTGCGGCGCACAGTTAGGAGAAAAATCAGAATCAGAACGACGGTGATTACCGACATGAGGCCAAGTGGATACATCATGATGCCGCCTTTGGCGAGAATCTCAAGAAAGTCCATTTCCTTGGCGACCAGAACTGGAGTTTCAGCGGCGGAAGCGGCAAGCGCGGAAAGAAAGAAAACCGCGATAAAAAAATGGCAACGCTTCATGAAGATAATTGGAATTTAGGAATGCGAGTGGTAAATGACAGCCCAGAACTGTAAATCGTGAGTTTACATTTAGGACGTCGCAATCCTTGTATTTTCAAAGAATCCAAGGCAAACGATGCTGTAATCAAATACCGGATTTTTCCTTCGTGCTACCGCCGCTGGATTTGAGAAAGCGATAATAAACTTCCAACATAAGGACGCAAAGGGTATTGCGGTAAACATCTTTGCCAGAACTTTGGCCATGGCCAGAGAATGCAGGAGCTTTCCATGAGCCATCCGGATTTTGGTTATTGAGGAGTTGATCGCGAAAGAGGTCGTTGTAGGATTTCCAGCTGGGGCCGCCCGCCTGCATCATGGCTTGGGATTCATAATAGTGGCAATAAAGGTCGGAATCTAACGTGTTCCAGTCGAACTTGGTGTTCTCTTTGATGTATTTCACACCATTTCGAATTTCCGTAGAATTCCCTTTACCCCACATTTGGTGGCAAAGAACTCCGACTCCTGTCAACTGCATATATTTGCCATCGGTCGGAGACTCTTTGCCCAAGTAGCCAAAACCGCCCTTTTCGTTCTGTGTTAGCATAAGATATTTGAGGCCTCTGGTGACGGATGAATTCAGTCCTTTGTACTTAATATCAGTGTGGCTGCATGCTTTGAGGGCTTGAAGCTGCCAGCCGACGACTGAGGTGTCGACATGGCCTTTGACTGTCAAATACGAGTACGACCAGCCTCCATTCTCGTTCTGGTTATCGATAATGAATTGACCCGCTTTTTCAGTCACTTCCATGAGTGAAGGGATCTCTACTTTCAGCTCTTTGCAAAAGGTGGCTGCTTCACCCAACGCGTAAGTGGCGATAGCATGCTCATAAGGCGCATTTTGGTTCATTGTGGGTGTCAAAACACCCTTATTTTTCATGCCCGAGTTCACTAGATAGACGATACCTTTCATGCAAGATTCGCCAAATTCTTCAGAGAGCGTAGTTTCGCAATGACCGAAGTAAGCGAGTAACACCAGACCAGTCATGGCTTGCTGGTCGGTTGTGGCCCATGAGCCGTCGGGATTTTGATTGGCCTTCAACCAACGCAGGCCTTTTATGACAGCCTCTTCACAGGCGGGCGTGCCACCGTTATTCTTAAGGCGGTCGAGGCGATCTTCCTTGGAACAGCGCTTGCGCATGCCTTCTGGGATTAGGCCGAATAATCTACCCGCGCCTGCGCCCATGCCAAGTCCGCCACCGGTCCCACTGCCTTTACCAAATCCGGCACCATTGCCAGCACCACCTAGCCCGCCGGCCATACCGCCGCCGCTGAGCGAACTGAGTGTAGACATCTCACCAAAATTATCGCCCTGCTCAGGAATGGCATAGGATGAAGCCGCCCCCTCAGCGAAGACTCGCTTGGAATTGGTCGTCGGGGTGATTTGCGCGCGTTTCTTTTGTTGAACCTTGTGCTCTGCGCCGCGCTCACCGCCACCGCCACCGGGCGGAATGAAATCGACTGATTTTTCGGGATCTGGATTGATGATCTGGAAGACCCAAAATCCGCCGATCACGAGCAATATGATATGAAATAAGGCAGCAATGAGGAGCGAGCCGCCACCTATCCTGTCCCAGAACCCCTGTTTTTTTTCCTCAACTTGGATCAGGTTTCCATCGGTATCGTAAACTTCCATGGTGGTAGTGGGTAGATTGTTATTCAGGTAAGGTCGTTAAAATCAATCGGAGCTTCCGGCTTGAAAAGTTACATTTGAAATTTTTGCGCGGCTCAATGCATCGAGAACATCAACCACTCTTTCATATCGCGCAAGGTCATTGGCGTAAATCGTCACGAGCACTTCGGTTTTTGAGGCATCGCTGCTTTCCCGTAATTGGTTCAGGTTGCTGGCGAGTTCCGGGAGATTTTTGGCTTCCGGGGTGTCGAGTGGATCGTCATTTAAATAAACTTGCCCGTCATCTTCGACGCGAACGGCAATTTCATCTGGAGTGACGATTCCTTCTTTGAGTTCAACAGTGCCGGGGAGCTTGGTGACATGGGCAGTTTCTACTTGGATGTCGCTGGCTTGAACGATAAAGAAGAGAAGAATGACGAAGACCACGTCGATCATCGGCGCGATCTGGAAGCCCAAATTAACTTCGGCATTGGTCTTCCGGCGATGACGGCGGTTTCGTTTCATGGGCAATTATTTATTAGAGGAGGCGAAGGCGATATCGGCGATCCCGGCTTCTCCGACGAGGTTCATAATGCGCTGGATCTCTCCGGCGGGCACGGCTGCATCACCACGGATGACGACGCGAAGCTTGTTGTCGCGCTTTTGTCTTTCCTGAAGAATGGGCACCACGTCTTGCCAGTTTTCGAAAGTTCGGTCGTCCACGACGAGGGTGCCTTTGTTGGATTTGGCATCGAAACGTAAATTCACGGCCATTTCGTGCTTAGTCATCTCAGGATCGCGCGCTTTTGCACTGGGCGAGACGGGCAGAACGATATTTTTGTCGACCTTGAGCACCTCGGCGGAGGTGATCATGACAAAGAACACGAGCAGCACGAGCAGCACGTCGATCATCGGAGCGATCTGGAACTCAGGTTCCCCATCTCCACCACCACCACCACCGGCCATAGGATCAGTTAATTAAAGGTTGTTAACTAAGATGCAGAGCGGTGCTCAGCCCTCGGGAGATTGAACCCAATTCGGCAGGGCCGCGTAAGTTTCTTCTTGCCCGACATCAGCGTCTTTGAGGTACTCATAAGGCGCATTTCTGAAGAGATGCTCTGACACTTCGTGTAAGTGATGAATCGCGCCCTGAAGTCTATTCCGCAAGAAATAGAAAGCCATGAAGGCGGGAATGGCGACGAGGAGTCCGGTGGCCGTAGCGACAAGCACCTCGCCGATGTGGCCGGCGAGCTCACCAACACCACTGGAAAGTCCGGAGCCACCCAAGCTGCCGAAAGTTTTTTTCATGCCGCCAACGGTTCCAAGCAGGCCGATCATCGGCGCGCAGACTCCAATGACAGAAAGATAGTTGATACGGGTCTGAAGCGTGGAGTTAATTTTTTCCACAGTTGCATAGAGCGCTTCCTCGGTGGCGTCTTTGCCATGACCCACGGAACCCAAGCCGGCACGCATCACTTCGGAGAAGGGACTGAAGCTTGCTTTCATCGCTTGGTAAGCTCCCACGTATTCCCCGCTTCGGAATAAATCCTGAGCCAACGTCACATCTTGCGGTGGAGTCACTTTCTTACCACCCGTGCGCATCCAGATGTCAATGATCAGCCAGACCATCGCGATTGAAAATAGTAGCAAAACGTGCATAACCCACCCGCCTTCGAAATAGGTGTCAATGAGAGTTGTTTCAGTGACGCCAGCTTTGGCCGGTGCTGCGAAAAGAGTCGTCGGAAGCAACACGAGAGCGGCGTAGAGGCCCTTTTGAATGGTTTTTTTCATGGTGTGTGTGGGGTTATTTTGAGTGGATAGAGAAAACATGTAATTATTTTAAGCTTTCAAGTCGCTTGGTGGCTTCGAGTGCGACCAAGGTGCCGGCCGACCCTCGGACGGATGAGTTGAGAATTGCGATGGCTTCCTCGCGACGGCCAAGGTTGAAAAGAAATTCAGCAGCCTTAAATTCAGCAGTGCTGTTAAGGATCAATCCGCCGGATGGGTAAAGGCAAGGAACCATGAGATAAGACTCGAGGGCGTCGGCATTTTGTTTGAGAGCTTTGACTGGATCCGGACTGCGCTTGAGGCCCGCAAGTAAATTTCCGCGGAAGAAGGAAGCGTAGGCGCAGACATCGGCAGGTAGATTATCCGTGGTCAAATCCCCTAAGGCTGTTTGGCGCTCCTCTGCCTTGGTAGAAGTGGGGAGGAGCAAGGCTTTACCAAGAGAAACAAAGGGATCTGAACCTTGAGTGGGAGTGGCGTCGGAAATCTCCTTCCCGATCTCAGTGCATTTGACAGCATTACCACTGACCGCGTAGCAGACGAGCGAGGCGCGAGCAGCATCGAGCCAGAAATTACCAGGAATTTTGGCAGTGATGCGTTGCGCTGCGACGATGGGTTCGAGCAGCTTAAGCGCATCAGCGGGTTGACCCATCAGCAGGAGAGCGATCGCTGGATTGAGTTCCGCAGGTTTTTCGCCAAACACGTGGTCAACCATGGTGAGTGGAAAAGCTTGGCCAGGAACGAAGCTCTCGAAGGCAGCGGTGATAGTGAGTTTATCGCCTTGCAGGGCGACGAAGGAAATGGGCACGGAGCGACCGTTTTGGAAGACGATGCGGATCGGCTCTGCAGCGCCAGCCCATGACAATGACAGGGCGGTGGCCGCGCATGCCAAGAAGGCAGACCGGAATGTGTGCGAGGTAAACATCATGGCTGCAGAAAATTACTTGGCTAAATCGACGGCTTTTTTGGCGCGTGCGGTGTTCTTGAGTTTCGGGTGCGCGGCAAGCTGTTTGAGTGTTTCGTCTGCAAGGGCGGTATTTCCCAATTCAGTCGCAGTTTCATACGCCTGCCAGTAAGCTTCTGCACAAACATCAGGGACGTTCTGATAAGCTACATAAACTCGTTGGTAGGTGGCGTGAGCTTTTTTGAGTAGCTCCATCTTGGCATCTGTGCCTACGGCTTTCTCTGCCTTCGTGCGGTGGATCTGCGCCAAAACTAAATAGGCCTTTCCCGCCCATTCGCCGCGGAACATTTTATCACCTATGATTTCGAGCGCGAGCTTCTCAGCGGGTTCGAGCTGACCAAGCGCAGCAAGGGCCTCAAGTTTCCCGTGCGTGGTTTCCTTGAAGCGAGACATACCAGGATTTGTTTCCAAGGCGGTTTCAAAAATCTTGAGTGCGTCAGCTGGTTGCTTACGAGCCATGGCGATGTAGCCTAGGCCAACTGGTCCGGCGTCTGCAAACATACCGTCTTTGTAAAGCTCTGCGAGCCGCTTGAACATCGTTTCCGCCTCGTCAAGCATACCGAGCTTGAGCAAAATATCGCCCGACACAGAAAGCAATGCCGGGCTGAGTACGGCAGGGTTCTTGGCGTTGATGGTGGCAATGCCTTTCAGGTAAAGATCCGAGCGATCAGCCCGCTTGAGTAGCTGTGCGAGGCGCGCACGAGCGTAATACAAACGGGCGCTGGTGGTAGCATTTTCTTGCTCGCCGATGGCCTTGTTGAGGATGTCAACAAGCTGTTTGTCCAAGTCATCAATATTGACTTCGGCGGTTTTTTTACGCGGGACGAGAGACTTCACGAGCTCGTCAATGAGGAACTCAACTTGCTCGGCGGAAGGGGTGGCAACTCGCGACTTCAGGGCATTGGCGAGCATTTCTGCAGCCTCTGCACCTTTTCCTTCGCGAGCTTTCATTTTGGCAACCTGCGAGGCGGAAAGTAGTGCAAGCGGACTGTCAGGCTTGCGCTGAAGAAACTCAGTGTGGAGCGCGGCGATGCCAGCATAGTCCTTGTTACCGGAAAGCAACGTGGTGGCGCTATCGAGCGCGTATTCAATCACGTCATCAGAGCTTTCAGACCAGACGGCCTTTTTATAAGCATCGAGCGCGAGCGTTTTGAATTTCACCAACTCATCGGGCTTTTCAGAAGTTTTTTTCTTATAAGTGTCTGCTAGAAGACACTGCATCGACCCTGCGGAGGAATCATCGGGATGCTGGGCTAAAAAGGAAGAAAGGTCCTTGATGACCTTGTCGGACTGGTCCACTTCCTTGTCATTGAAGTCAATGAAAGAGAGCCGATAGCGGACGTCGCCCGTGTAACGGCCTTCCGGGAATTTAGACAGGTATTCTTTAGCGGACTTGAGAGTTTCCTTATAATCGTTTGCCAAAAAGTTCGACATTGTCGAATAGTACATGGCATTTTCCACCAATTGGCTACTGGGGAAGGTTTTGAGAAACTTGGCGAAGATTGGGATTGCTCCCTTAAAGTCGCCTTCTTGGAAAATTGCCAAGCCTTGGAAAAAAGTGTAGCGATCAAGGTTTTGAGATTGGGGAAATTTGGTTTCCAGATTTCGGTAGAACTTGGCGACTTCAGACCAATCTCCGCCCTGGACAAGTACCTCACCGGCGAGCGTGGCAACTTGCTCGACGTTGTCGGCATCGGGATAATTCTTCAAATAAGCTTCGCAGAGAACTTTGATCTCGGGAATATTCTTTAACTTATTGAGAATGACGATTTCTGCGTATGCTGCGGGTTTGGCATCGGGCACCGAGGCGTGTTTGTTACGGAGATTTCGGAAGCAGACCAGCGCTTCCTCATTGCGGTCCAAGTAGTAGAGACACCGGCCGCGGCGCATCAGCAAGGCTGCATCGAGATCTGCCTTTTCTTCGACGGCTGTCAGCGCTTTCTCGGCCAGCTCGATGGCGGGTTTGAGATTGCCGACGAGCTCGGAAGCGGAAGATCGTTGACCGAGCGGCTTGGCGCTGTCCTGAAGGGCGCGAGCTTCGAGAATTTTGAGATCCTTGCGCTGGACATCAAGTGCGGATCTCTGAATTTCTATAATCTGGTTACGTTGTGGAACAGAACGGTAAATCGCGAGGGCCGATTCATAAGATTGAGCCCCGACTAGCTCGTCACCACGCACAATCATTTGGTTAGCATACCACGCGAGGGCATCGCGCACTCCGGACTGGTTGCTGAGGCGCTCGAGATAGAGAATAAGGTCTTCGAGTTGACCGGTATCTGCGAGTAGGCCGATGACTTCTACAGCAGCGGTGGTTTGCTGTGGCGAGCGAATATCCGAACCCATCAGGCTTTTAAAAACGACAAGTGCTTCTTCGCGTTTACCCAGCTCGGTGTAGACTTGGCCAAGCCAAAGTCCGGCTTCAGAACGAAACCTAGGGTCTTGCGCAGCGATCTTTAGGGCCTCGATGGCGCGCTCTTTTTTCTCCGGCGTGCCTTGATCAATGCAGGCGCGACCGATACCGAGATAGCTTCGGCTGGCATACTCGCCCTTGGGATAACGTTTTAGATACTCGGCAAATCCTTCCTCAGCCTCGGCTGGCTTTTGGGCAAGTAGATTTCCCAGACCGATATTAAAATAAAGCAGTTCAAGCGGTGCGTCCTTGTTCGCCCCGAGGGCCTTGAGGAGTTCCTCAATCTTGTCCACCGCTGTCGTGTAGTCTTTCGCGGTGAAAGCGGCTTCCGCCTCGGTGAACAGTCGATTCAGAGTCGCGCCAGCGACGGGTGCTGAGGGTGCCGCGGGCACTGCGGGGGGCACAGGTGCCGTAGGTTCTTGGGCTTCCACGCGCGATGCCGGGATGGCAACGAAAATAGCACAAGCCAAAAGCGCGGACCATCGCGCATAAATTTGATGGGGGTTTTTTGGGGTTTTTTGCACCATACAGACAGTCGTCAAAAGGAGAACCAAGGCCATCGGAGTGTCAAGCCAGATTGTTTCTCCCTAAAAGAGGATGAGGATTATTTGAGAGTGAGGTCAAGTGCGCGGATCGCAAAGTCGATTTCCTCCAAGCTGATGGAGAGTGGCGGCATCAGGACGAGGGTGTCTAAAATCGGCCGGGTGAGCAAACCGTGGGCGCGGGCGGCGTAGCAGATGGCTTCCCCAAAGCGCTCGTTAAGCGGGAATTTCTCACCATCCGGGCGGCGTAGCTCAATGCCCGCAATGAAGCCGCAATGGCGGATTTCATAAACGACTGAGTGGCGAGATTTCAAGGCGGCGAGGCCACTGGCGAGGCGGGCAATTTTTTCGGGCAACTGAGCTAGGGTTTTCTCTTGCTCGAAGACATCAAGGCTGGCGAGAGCTGCTGCACAGCCTAGCGGATTTGCAGTGTAACTATGTCCGTAGTAGAATGCACGGTCCGCTGTGCCGAGGAAGGCATCGTAAATTTCTCCCGTGGTGAGCGTAGCGGCGAGCGGCAGGTAGCCGCCGGTGAGCCCCTTGGCGAGACAGAGGAAATCTGGAATCACGTCTTCACGCTGGCAGGCAAACATCGCCCCGGTGCGGCCGAAGCCGGTCATAACTTCGTCCAAGATGAGGTGAACACCGCTGTCAGTGCACCATTTTCGCAGCGCGGCGAGCATTCCGGACGGCCATGGGCGCATCTCGTTTACGCCTTGGATGAGTGGCTCGATAACTACGCCGGCGATCGTTTCCGAGGGCAAATCACGCAGTTCATCCATCGTGCTGATGTGGTGGACAGGATAGCCGATGCCACGGAAGCGCTCGAAAAAGCGCCCCACACCGCCGAGAGAGGCCGCGCCGAGTGTATCGCCGTGGTAGCCATTTGAAAAGGCGACGAAATGGTTGCGCTCGGGCTGGCCAGTTTGTTGGCGGTATTGCACCGCCATTTTCAAAGCGCACTCGACGGAGGTCGAGCCATTGTCGGAGAAAAACACGCGTTCTAAGGTTTTCTCTGGGAAGAACTCGCAGAGTCGCTCAGCCAATTCAACTGCGAGCGGATGGGTGAAGCCGAGAAATGACGTGTGCGCGACTTTTCCCAGCTGCTCTTGGATCGCCGCATGGATTACCGGATGAGCGTGGCCATGGATGTTTGTCCAGATTGAAGAATTCCCGTCCAGATAGCGCCGCCCCTCAGAATCCCACAACCACGAACCCTCGCCGCGCACCAGCACCAGCGGCTCGTGTCCACGCTCGCACCACTCGGCCTGCCGCGTGAACGGATGCCAGCAGTGCGCTTGATCGCCTTCAATCCATCGGCGGGTGTCCTCTCGCATGAGATTAGAATGGAGATCGCGCGGCCGACTTCAACCCGCAATCGGCTTTGAGGAATCAATCGCGCAGGAACGGACGCTCGAGTTCTGAGGAAGAACTGGGATCTAGCGAATATGAACTTGGCCAGACGCCCTCACAATGCCGCGCACTCGGATGTCGTTTCCAAACTGTTGGAAATCGATTTCATCCAAATGCGGAGATTCCATGAGGCCTTCACCGGCTAGGCCGGGCGTGGGGCCGCCGCAGAGGATAGGTGCATAATAAACCACAACTTCATCCACCAAGCCAGCCTCGAACATCGCGGCGGAAAACGCGCCGCCGGCTTCGATCATCACCGTCAGGACACCTTGCTCGCTTGCTAAATTCCGCAGGATTTCAGCCAGATCGCCGCGTGGGCGGATGAGGGTGCGCTCCATGGATTCGTCTAGCGACAGGGTTTCCGGATGGTCTGAAATGACAACGCGCCATGGCTGCTGACGTCCTGCCAGGAGCTCTGGGACGCGGATGGTGAGAGCGGGCTGGTCGCGGCGGACGGTCTCTCCGCTGGTGAGGATGGCATCCACGGTGGCCCGCAGTTTCTGGACATCGGCGCGGGCGGACTCGCCCGTTAGCCACTGACCGTCGCCGGGCGGGCGGGTGATGCGGCCGTCGAGACTCATCGCAGATTTCCAGATAACCCAGGGCAGGCCGGTTTGGCGGACTTTGAAAAACGGCCGCAGGAGTTTCTCCGCATCGTCGGCGCAAACTCCGGATAGAACTTCGATGCCTGCCTCTTTCAACAAGGTATCCGCCCGGCCGGCGTGGTCGGGATTGCGGTCAACTGCGGCGTAAACCACACGGGCGACTCCGGCTTCTATCAGGCCTTGCGTGCATGGCGGTGTGCGCCCGTGAGTGGAGCAGGGTTCGAGTGTGATGTAAATGGTAGCGCCACGGACGTCCTTGCTTGCGGCGTCTGCCAGAGCTTCGCGCTCGGCGTGCGGCTGGCCGGCGGCGCGGTGCCAGCCTTTTCCTAGCAGCTCGCCATTTTTAACGATCACCGCGCCGACGGGCGGGTTCGGCGCGGTTTTACCAACGGCTTTGCGCGCTTCTTCCAATGCGAGATTCATCCAGTGCGCGTCGGTCATGACAATAGTGAAGAAATCTCCCCCCGAAAATCAATGCAGCTGAACGTTGAAATCTTATCAGTCTTCATTTGTGTTTGTCTGCGATTTGGTGATTTTTATTATTCACTTTCAGGCGCTTTTGACCACTGCACCCGGATGGGCTTATCCGTGGCGAGGTGCATGTCCCGCTGCGGGAAGGGCACGCCGATTCCGCTCTCGGTGAAGCGTTTCTCGATGATCAGGCGCAGGTCGCTGGAGACCATCATCGGGTTAGTCCCGCCACCGAGGTGGACCCAAAAATAAAGGCTGAAGATCAGGGCGTTATCGCCGAAGTCCTCGAAGATGGCGAAGGGCACGGGGTCTTTCAGGATCAGGCCGTGACGGGCAGCGGCATCGGTGAGAATCTCCATAACCTGCTGCGGGGAGCTGCCATAGGCCACGCCTAAGCGGATGCTGCGGCGCATTTTAGCACTGCTGAGCGTCCAGTTAGTCACCCGATTTTCGAGGAAGACCGAATTAGGAATCATCGTTTCCACGTCGTCCGCGCTGCGGATGATAGACGAGCGGGTATTCACCTCCGCGACGGTGCCGATGATACCGTCCACGTCGAGGATGTCTCCGACGCGAATCTTGCGCTCGGCGAGCACAATGATGCCGCTGATGAAGTTCTTAATGAGCGTCTGCATCCCGAAGCCGAGGCCGATGGCAAGCGCGCCGCCGAAGAAGGCAAAGATCGTTAGTGGTATTTTTAAAAACGACAGGGTGCCGATGGCCAGGAACACACCGACAACGATCATCAGCCAGTTGCGCAGCATGCGCGCGTTGGTTTCCGCGAGGTGGCCGCGAGTGACTAGGGTGGCCTGGATGCGGTTGGCGATCATCGAGGCGATCCAGTAACCGATGATGAAAAAAAGCAGCGCCCGCAATAACATGCCGAGGGTGACTGGAATTGTGCCGGTGATGGTCTGACCATCGACTTCCACCTTATTCACGTAGCTGGTCACCTCGAAGGCCCAAATTTTCTTGATAGTGGTCCAAGTATCGAGGGCGAGCGTAGAAACGCGGTGGCCAATTTTTTTCACCCCGGGCTCCGGCGAATATTCGGCCACCCACCGTTTCACCAGCTTGTGTTGGGCGATCACTGCCTGCGAAACGCGCTGGTTCATTGCCAGTTTCTCGCTCTTTGCAGCGCGTTGTTCGTTCAAGAGTGCGAAACGAGGATCGTCAGTGCTGATGCTGGCGGCACGGGATTCCAAGTTGCCGAGGTCTGCGCCGCTGCTGGAAATTTCGTTTTGTTCGACGTTTTCCCAAGCACTGAGCCGGTCCAACAGCAACTCGAGTGAGGCCAGCGCCGCTGCTCGTTTTTGCAAATTTCCAGCATTAAGAATCGTCTTGCGGTCTTGATAGGACTTGGAAGTGATGTTTTCGAGCTGAATCAGACTTTCCAGTTTTTCGACGACGGATTGCGAGGCTTCTGCACGGCTTTCCCCCACTTCGAGTCGAAATTTTGCGAGTTCTAATTCGTTAGCGAGCGGCGCTTCCGGAGCTGTGGCTGCTAGGGAATCGAAGGCCGCTTGAGCTTGGTTGCGGGCGGCCATGGCGGACTTGAGTCGTTTAGCCACACCATCAATTTCCTTCTGCAATGCCTTTTTGCGCTCTTCGGCGATTTTCCCGAGCTTCGCGAGATCCTCGTCGCTGAGACGGCAGTTGGCCTTGGCGATCGTCACCTTGCGATCAATCAAGGCGAGATCGAGGGTGGCAGCGGCAGCGCGATCGTTGAGCCCCGCCAGAAGGCCTTGCAGCATGCCGGCACGGGTTGCTTGGAGACGAGCTTTGGTGCGGGCGGCATCCATTCGCCACTTGGCTGCCTCACGGTTAGTTTCGTCCGCATCTTGGACGGCACGGATCATTTGACTCACATTTTCCTCGGCAGACTTGGCTTCCGTCACCAAGCCGGAAAGCAGGCGTTCGTAGTTGGCGAGAGAGGATTTGGAAGAGCTGAGATTCGCCCTGAGCGCATCGCGCTCGTTGAGCAATTCATCGACCATAAGCAGCGAATATGGTGGATTTTCGGTGAAACCAGTCCACGCGGCATCACTGCCACGGGCGCGTTCGAGCTCCTTCCGCGCCTCGGCGTTGGCATTGATATTTTTGATAGAGCGCGTGACGCTCAGAACCATCTGTTCGAGATCCCTCAGCCGCTCGTCGAGTTCCGCTTGGGAGATGCCCGGCGGCAAACTTGCTACGGCACCGGGAGCCTCCAATCGGACTAAATTGTCACGAGCATCCTGCAACCATTGCTCAAGTCGCTTGCGAGTGTCTTCAGGTTTCTCGGCAGCTCCGGCTTTCACCGCTTCCTCACCCGCCACCGCTTTTTTCAAAACTCCGAGCTGGGCGTGAGCAGCATCGGGGAAACCCGTCGCGAGGATGCAGACGAAAGAGAGCCAGCAACGCGCGCTGAATATCAGAAATGGGAACTTCATGGAGTGGAATAATTGACTCAAGCTTGATAACCGGCGGGCGTCCGCAGCCTCCGCACGGCGGCAGTAAACCAGCAGCGGCTTACTAGGATCGAGTTCTTTCGCCGCGCTGATGGCGAAATCCTGGTTCGTCCACAATCAAATCCACCTTCTCCCCGATCCCAAATCCCCCGAAGAAACAGGCAAGAATGCCTGCATCGCCTGACTCTTCATCGGCTTAGTCGCCCTAAACTATCTGGCAGCCGCCTGAGACTCTTAATCAAGAAGTCGCAGTTGGCGCTTGGAAGCTGGGGAACTGCCGGACAAAGTCTCTCACGTGAAGGTGAAAACGATGCATTTTAGACGAGCCCGAGGCATTGTGCCGCTGGACATACGTGCTGTTTTTGCACCCCTCGCCTCTTTTAGAATCAACGATACCGAACTATGACATTTGACACGGAAAACCACTCCTCGCCGATTACCAGTCCGGCGAATACGGAAGCGATCGTGCGCGACGCCTCGCACTGGATTCAGCCACTTCGCAGCGAAATCGGCCGCTATCTGATCGGCCAAAACGACCTGGTGGATCGCCTGCTGATTTCCCTGATGGTGAAGGGCCACATCCTACTCGAAGGCGTGCCCGGACTCGCGAAAACCTTGGCTCTCAAGACACTCGCCTCCCTGGTGAATGCGAAATTTAACCGCATCCAGTTCACGCCCGACATGCTGCCCGCCGATATCGTAGGCACTGAAATCTACGACCCGCGTGAAGCACGCTTCCGCGTGAAGCACGGCCCGGTGTTTGCGAATTTCATCCTCGCCGATGAAATCAACCGCGCGCCCGCCAAGGTCCAGAGCGCGCTGCTTGAAGCGATGCAGGAAAAACAAGTCACCATCGGCGAGCAGACTTTTGCGCTGCCATCCCCGTTTTTCGTCCTCGCCACGCAAAATCCGCTCGAACAGGAAGGCACCTATCCGCTGCCAGAGGCGCAGCTCGACCGCTTCATGATGAAGGTCGTCATGGACTACCCGACCGAGGAGGAGGAACTTCTCGTGCTCGATCTAGCCGGCACGACCGAGGAAATGCCGGTGCCGCAGCCTATCGTCAGCCTTGAGGCCATCCAGCAAGCGCGCACCGTGGTCAACAGCCTTTATTTGGATGAAAAAGTGAAACGCTACATCGTCCGCTTGGTTCACGCGACTCGCCGCCCAGATGAATACGGCGTCCACATCGCGCCGCTTATCCGAGTGGGAGCTTCCCCACGCGCCACCATCAATCTCGCACTCGCCAGCCGCGCCCACGCCTTCCTCAACGGCCGCGCCTACGTCACACCGCACGATGTAAAAAGCATCGCTATGGACGTCATGCGCCACCGCGTGACTGTCACTTACGAGGCAGAGGCGGAAGGGCTGAACAGCGAGCAAATCATCACGCGCATCCTCGACGAGCTGCCAGTGCCTTGAAGAAGTTGATGGTTGATGGTTAATAGTTGATGGGAAGATGAAGAAGTTAAACCCTAAAGCCGCCACGCCTATCAGCGTCCAAGACGAAGCCCGCGCGGCGGAAATCCTGGGTCGCGTCCGGCGGATGGAAGTCCGCACGAACCGGCTTGTCGATGATTCGCTGGCCGGCCGATACGCCAGCGTTTTTAAAGGCCGCGGCATGGACTTCGACCGAGTGCGAAATTACGTCCCAGGTGACGACGTGCGGACTATCGACTGGAACGTCACGGCGCGCACTGGCGAGGCGCACGTCAAGCTTTTCACCGAGGAGCGTGAACTGACTATTCTATTGATGATCGACGTCAGCGCGTCCTCGGACTTCGGCTCCGTCGTCGATTCCAAGCGCGAACTCGCCGCCGAAGCCGCAGGCGTGCTTGCTGCCTCGGCCATTAGAAACCGCGATAAAGTCGGCCTCATCCTTTTCAGCGACGGTGTCGAGTTATACATTCCGCCGGGAAAAGGTCGGACACACATCATGCGCCTCATCCGCGAGACTTTGTTTTTCCAACCCGAGCAGCGGGGCACGGACATTGCAAAAGCCCTAGATTTCGCGAACCAAGTCATCCACCGGAAATCCGTGATTTTCTTGGTATCGGACTTCTGCCTTGGCGCGCCCTTCGAAGAGCGCCTGAGCCTGCTGCGCAACAAGTTACAAGTCACGAACCGCCGCCACGACGTCATCGCCGTTTCCGTGACCGACCCGCGCGAGGAATCGCTGCCGGACGTGGGCCGAATCTGCATCGAGGACGCGGAAAGCGGCCAAGTCGTCGAGATCGACACCGGCAGCGCAAAGGTCCGCGAGGCGTATGAAAAGCAATCTCGCCAACGCCGCGAACTCACCGCCACGCGCATTCGCTCGCTCGGCGTGGATTTGCTGCAATTCCGCAATGGTGAAAACTGGATGCCCGCGCTGATGGGCTTCTTCCAAAACCGCCGCCAACGTTCCGGCTGATCATGTTTCATCTATCTTCCATGCTACATCGTGTTTTTCTCGGGCTTCTCGTCGCGGTGCTCACCTGTGGTCTATTTGCCCAAGCTCCAGCTCCGGCCGAAGACATTCGCGGCCCGAAGGCGCTGGTAGAAATTCCTGTGCCGGAAAAACCGCCGATCCTGCTTTGGTCGTGCGTTGGTGGCGGCGTGCTATTACTCGCCCTCGCCGCGTATTTGTGGAAAAGACGAGCTCTCCAACAACGGCTAAAAAGTCCGCGTGAAATCGCTCTCACCTCACTGGCAGAACTCGAAAAAAGCCGCGAAGTCATCACTGCAGAAGTATTTGCTAACTGCACCGCGCAGACAGTCCGCCAATACATCGCCGCGCGCTTTGGCCTCGCCGCGCCACGCCGCACGACTGAGGAATTTCTCCGCGATCTAGCAACCCAGCAAAGCTCGCCGCTCCTCAACGAGAGCGAGCCATTACGCGCGTTTTTAAAATCTTGCGACCTCGCGAAATTCGCCGGCTCGCACCTCAATTCCACCCAGCGCGATGAGCTACTCCAAGCCGCGCGCAGCTTCATTCACTCCACGTCCCAAGCTGTTACTTCATGAGCGAGAGTTTCCAATTCGTCCATCCGGAGTTTCTCTTGCTCCTCCTACTTTTACCAGTTCTCGCCATCTGGAAAGGTCGCTGGGGCAGGCCTGTCGCGGTGCGGATGCCGTCCACGACAGACGCCGTCAGCGTCGGCGCGCGGCCCCGCTCGGCAGTCGGCGGCTTCCTTGCCTTCTTCGGGCTTCTTTCATTCGCCCTTCTCATCATCGCCTTCGCCCGGCCGCGCCACGGCAAAGGCTCGACCGACATCGAAGCCAGCGGGATCGACATCGTCCTCACTCTCGACGTATCCGGCTCGATGGAAGCGCTGGATTTCCAGCTCGAAGGCAAACCCGTCAACCGCCTCGAAGTCGTGAAAAACGTCGTCGCCAAATTCGTCGGCCAGCGGCCCAATGACAAACTCGGTATGGTCGCCTTCGCCGGGCGTCCTTATCTGGTGAGCCCGCTCACGCTCGACCATGATTTCCTGTCTAAGCGCCTCGCGGATGTAAAGATGGGCCAGGTCGAGGACGGCACAGCGATCGGTTCCGCCATCGCTTCGTCCGTCGATCATTTGCGCGGCTCCACCGCGAAATCTCGAATCATCATTCTCCTAACTGACGGCGTGAACAACGCAGGCTCGGTGAATCCTCTCACCGCCGCCGAAGCCGCGAAAGCGCTAGGAATCAAGATTTACACCATCGGCGCTGGCATCCGGGGGGAAGCCCCCATGCCCGTGCAAGACGCCTTCGGGCGCACGCATTTGCAAACAGTGAAGGTCGAGATCGACGAGGAAATGCTGCGCGAAGTCGCCACTGCCACCGGCGGGCAATCGTTCCGCGCCACGGATACCAGCTCGTTGGAGAAAATTTATAGTTCGATCAACCAGCTCGAAAAAACCAGCCGCAAGCTCAAAAAATACCAGCAGTATGACGAGCTTTACCTTTATTTTCTGATTCCCGGACTTGGCTTCCTTCTTCTGGAACTCGTCTTGAGCCAAACCCGTTTCCGCCGCCTGCCATAAGCCAATCATGGACGACACATCGTTACATTTTGCCCAACCGTTCTGGATCATTATTGGCATTCTCGCCTGTGCGGGCGTCGTCGGTTTATTCATCCGCTTCGACCGCCGCCGGGAATCAGATCTCACGAAGCTGATTCATCCGCGCTTCCGCCAGCGGCTAACTGAAGGTTTTTCCCCCGGCATGCGGAACCTCAAGCGCGGTCTGTGGTTGCTCGCGGTGTTGCTCGTTTTCACCGCCGTCGCCCGTCCGCAGAAGGGATACGAGTGGCGCGAGGTCAAGCGCAAGGGCATCGATATCCTCTTCGCCGTGGACACCTCGCGCAGTATGCTGGCGGACGATCTAACTCCGAACCGCCTCGAACGCGCGCGGCTCGGCATCATCGACTTCGTTTCACGCTTGGAGGGCGATCGCGTCGGCTTGATTCCCTTCGCTGGCAGTGCCTTCGCGCTGTGTCCGCTTACGCTCGATTATGAAGCATTCCGCGAATCTTTGAACGCGCTCGATACCGATCTCATCCCGCGCCAAGGCACCGATCTCGCCAGCGCGATTAAAGAGGCCGAGCGGCTTTTTAAAGAAAACGGTAATAACCATCGCGTGCTCGTTCTGCTCACCGATGGCGAGGATCTCCAGGGCGATGTGATCGACTCTGCGAAGGCCGCCGCTAAAAACGGGATGGCCATTTACACCATCGGAGTCGGCAGTCCCGAGGGCTCCACCATCCCGCTTTTGATGCGCAATGGGCGCAAAGATTTCGTTCGCGACGAGACGGGCAGAGTGGTGCGCACGACGCTGGATGAGACGACGTTGAAGAAAATCGCCACGGAAACCAACGCGCTTTACGTCCCGCTGGGCCGCGGTGCGGAAGGACTCAATACGATCTACCAGGAGAAACTCCGCTTGGTGCCCAAGAGCGAGTTAAGCCAGAGAATGGAACGCATCCCCTTGGAGCGTTTCGAGTGGCCGCTGGGTGCCGCGATTTTCCTGCTCTTGCTGGAGTTTTTCATCACCGACCGCCGCCGGGCGAAGAAAGCCCGTCCCCTACCCTCGGCTGCGCGGCGGCATAAAATCGTCCCGCAAACCATCGCGATGATCGGTCTTGCATGGGTTCTTTCCTCGTTCTCGGAAACGGTAGCTGCCGAGCAAGACCCGCGCCGAATTTATAACGAAGGGACCGATGCCTATACCAAGGGGGATTTCGCAAAAGCCTCCGAATCCCTGCGCTCTTCCCTGCGGACCCAGGATCTGGCGCTGCAGCAACGGTCGTATTACAACCTCGGAAATACCCTTTATCGAACTGGCCAAGGGACGCTGGAAAAAGATCCCGAGGCGACCATCAAGACTTGGGAGGAATCTCTAAAAGCCTATCAAGACGCGCTTTCCCTCAATGCCGCAGATGAGGACGCCAACTACAATAAGTCACTCGTTGAGAAAAAACTCGAAGAGCTGAAAAATCAGCAAAAGAAGGAAGAAAACAAGAAGGACGATTCGGATAAAAAAGACGAGGAGAAGAAAGACGACAAAGAGAAGAAGGATGGGAAAGATCCGAAAGACGGTAAGGATTCCAAGGACGGCGAAAAGCCCGAGGAAGGAAAAGATTCTAAAGACGGTGAGAAGCCCGAGGATGCCAAGAACCCGAAGGACGGAGAAAAGCCCGAAGATAAGCAGGACGGCAAAGACGGCAAAGATGGAAAAGATCCCAAGGACGGCGAAAAGCCCGAAAGCGGAAAAGATGCCAAAGAAGAGAAGAAACCCGGCGATGAAAAGTCCCCGCAGGATGCCAAGGACTCGAAATCCAACGATGAGAAGCCCGATGAAAAAAAGGCTGGTGAAATTAACAACGAACGCACTGAAAAACAGGAAATGACCGCCGAGGAGGCCAAGCAATTGCTCGAAGCCTTGCGCCAAGACGAGCGCACGGTGATTCCGATTCCTCGGCCGCAGCGCGGCCGCTTTGCCACTCCTGACAACTCCACCAAAGGTAAAACATGGTAAAAAGCATTCTGCTCAATTTCGCGACTGTCATGATGCTCGCCGTCTCCGCCATCGCGGCGGAAGTGGAGGCCACACTCGACCGCGATTCCGTCCCCGCAGGAAATGGAGCGCTTCTTACGCTTCGCATTACCGGGGAAGATCCGGGCAAGCCTGAGATTCCGGCAGTTGAAAACCTCGTGGTGGAACCGCGCGGCCGGAGCCAGCAAATCCAGATCGTGAACGGACAAACCACCGCATCCGTCACCTATACCTTCGTCGTCGGTTCACAAATTCCAGGAGATTATCAAGTGCCGGCCATCGATGTCATGGTGGATGGGCAAAAATTTTCTAGCCAGCCACTGAAGCTCCAAGTCCTCGATTCCGCGGCCGCGCAAGCACCCGCTGGCGCCCCACAGAACCCCGCTGGAGCTGGGGAACAGGCAGACGAGGCTGGCGAGAAGCGATTTGGATTCCTAACCGTCGAGCTGGCGGCGAGCGAGCGCAAATACTGCTATGTCGGCGAGATCGCGCCGGTCCGCATTCAGGCTTGGCTACCTGCAGATTCTAGGGCGAACCTTCGCAGCGGCATTCAGCCAGAAGGGAAGGCATTCACGCTGCACAACGTCAGTGGCCAACCGCAGCAGGCTCAGGAAATTAAGGACGGAAAACGCTATCTCGTCGTCACTTGGTTTGGTGGGATTTCCGCGACTAAGGCAGGAAAATTCCCTGCGTCGCTCTCGGTGGATGCCACCGTGGCCGTGCGTGACACGGCCGCGCTCAAGCAACCACGCCAGCAGAGGGGCGGCCCGTTCGACGATCCATTTTTCGACAATGTGTTCGACCAAATGAACACGCCGATGATCCAGAAGGATGTCACGCTCAAGTCGGACGACCAAGAAATCGAAGTTCGCCCGTTACCGACGCAAGGCCGGCCGAGTGGATTCACGGGAGCCGTCGGAAATTTCAAGTTCGACCTCGTAAGTATCCCAGCTGATTGGAAAACCGGTGAACCGCAACAAATCAGCGCACGCCTCAGTGGCACCGGAAATTTCGCATTACTAAATGCTCCCGCGCTGACACCCGGAGATGGATGGAAAACTTATTCCGGAAAAGACGAATTCCGCGCGAGCGATGAGGCGTCTTTCTCTGGTATCAAGAACTTTCAATTCAGCGCCGTTGCCCTCAAGGGCGGCGCGCGGGAGACCGCACTGGCTTTCAGTTTTTTCGACCCAGCCGCCGGAGCCTATCAAACGCTGACTAGCAGCCTTAAGAATATTCAAATCACTGGCGAGGACATCATCGAGGTCAAGCCCGTCGAGACACCCGCCGCGAAAGAGCCGGAAAAAAAGCTGCAAAAACTCTTCGCCCAGCACTCTGAAATGTCCGCGCCGAGTCCACTCTTGCCATTGGTTTCACGGCCGCTCTTTGGCCGGATACTGGCACTGTCCGCAGGGCTCTGCTTGCTCGGTTCTATTCTGGGATGGCTCCGCGTCCGCCGGGACGATCCAAAGCGGCGCGCTCTCCTCGCCCTAGAAAAAGCGGTTCGTGAGGCACTGGCCAACGCCGAGAAATGCGCTGCTGACGGCGATGTTTCAGGCTTCTTCGCCGCTGCCCGGCTGGCGATCCAGCAACGTCTCGGGGCGCTGTGGGAACAGCCGCCACAGGCGATCACGCTGGCAGAAATCCTCGCACGCATCCCCAGCGATTCACCGGTCACCCGCTTCTTTTTGGAAGCAGATCGCCACGAATACAACCCCTCTGTCAGGAGCGAAATTTCCCCGCTATGGCGCTCGTTGCTTGATGAAGCGCTCACCTCAATCACTCATTCTGCCCGTTGATATGCACCCGAATTTTTCTCTCTGCTTGATTTGGCTGTTTCTTGGCATGACATCCGTGTTTGCCAATGATTTCCATCAGGCGAATGAGCAATTTAAAACGGGCGATTTCACCGCAGCCGCAGCCAGCTATGAGAAAATTCTCACTGCTGAAGGTCCACGCGCGGAGGTCTTCTATAACCTCGGAAACAGTTACCAACAGCTCAAGCAATACGGCCCGGCCATCCTCGCCTACGAGCGTGCCGTCTTGCTCACACCGCGCGATCCGGCCCTGCTCGCCAATCTCGCACTCGCCCGCAAGGCCGCTGCCATCTCCCAACAGTCTGGCCCATACCCGCGTCTTGACGGCGTCCTCAATTACCTGAGCCGCAATGAATGGTCGTGGCTTGTCGCTGGTGGCGCGTTGTTTCTTGGTGGTCTTGCCGTGGCCTGCGGGGCGGTGAAACTGCCGCGCCAGTGGGTGCTCGGATTCGCAGGTTTCGCGGGAATTTGCATCATCACCGGTGCCACCGCCCTCTATCTACGGCGCGCAGAAACCGGCCGGGGCGTGATTCTAGCCAGTGGTGCTGCCGTCCGTTTGTCGCCCTTTGAGAAAGCCGAGTCGCTCGGCACCGTCAGCGTCGGTAGAATCATCCGGCTCGGTGTGAAAAACGGAAATTTCCGCTATATCGAAGTTCCCGGCACAAGTCTAAGTGGCTGGCTGGCGGACAAAGACGTGGCGGCCGTCGCACCGGAAATTCTGCGATAGTGCTTAAGAGAAAAAGAAAATCACGGATTAAAGCTGGCGAGCAAAGATCATCAAAAGCTTTTTAAGTGTTCCTAATTCCGAAAAAATCTCCTCACTCACACGCGTTGCAGGTGAGTGAAGAAATTTCATTCTTCGCCGCTCTGCCGGTTAGTAGGCGTGGGGCTGGCTTTTAAGAAAGTCCGGCGATTCCCTATCCCGTCTCTCCGGGACCAGTCCAACCTTGATCCCGCGCCCGGATGCCGGAATGCTCAGCGCATGTCAGACTCGATTCCAGAAACTCCGCCTGCAGGTATCGCTTTGTTTGACCTTGACGGCAC
>JANMYL010000287.1:0-3419 GCA_031382045.1 Akkermansiaceae bacterium
GTTGGGAAACGGAGTTGCAGCTAAATTTACGGGAGTCGATGCGGTGAAGGCGGCGGACCTCGCAGAAGGAAAGAAAAATGCGAGGAAGCCACAGAAACCTGATTTTATTGAATTCTACCACCAACGTGCCGATGCGCTGAAGGTTCTCAAGGAGAAATTGACGGCTGCATTCGGTGGCGAATCACCAAAAATCTTTGTCTTCGTCGATGAGTTGGACCGATGCCGTCCCGATTATGCTGTGAGCTATCTTGAAACTATTAAGCATGTTTTCGACGTTCAAGGTATGGTTTTTGTTCTTGCGATTGATTATGGTCATCTCGCCAATTCCGCCAAAGCGCTCTTCGGGCAGGATCTTGTATTCGAAGAGTATTTTCGTAAATTCTGCCACCGGATCATTAATCTTCCGGAACCTGATGAAGGATCATTCCGGAAATTGTCCGAGGTCTACATTTCGAGGTATCTCGCCATTGAGGGTAAACGCCAGAGTCTTCTCCATACGGGTGAAAACTTTTTGGAAAGCGTTGTTAAATTGGCCCATGGTCTCAAAATGCGTCCCCGCCAAATTCAGGAAGGTTTCAGGATTCTAGGCCATACTATGGTTGCACGTGATTCCAAGCAAGCAGGGCAAGTTTTTTGGGCGCTTGGAGCTGGCACCTTGCTTCTATGTTTTTTGAGTGTGGCTAGAACGGAGATTTACGGAAAAATTTCGAAAGGTGACCCGTCCCTCGTGGCCGTTGGAAAGCTGCTCGTATCTGCAATGGGCAAAGATGAAGCGGCCTGGTGGGTTCAACTCTATTTTACTGGCACGGCGGATCGCGACTTTTCGCCAATACCCATCGAGCATGCATTGAAGGAACTGGGCTATATTGAAGAGGGACCAATTGACATTAAGGCTTACATGAGCCGCTTCAGTGACGGTTGGGGTCGTCGAGCAAATCGTGTTGGCCAGATTTGCGGGATGATTAATAACGCTCAGGCATTTTAGCAAAACGTAGCCATGCCCATCCAACACGCCATCTGGAAAGTCGGAGCCACGCCCGAAGCGCTGACCGTTTCAAAACTCGCGACCGAGAAAGACCTTGAGGACAGAGATGAACATCGAACATCGAACTCCCAACATTGAACATCGAATTGAAGAGAAGAAGGCTGGATGTTGATTGGCCGGCAGGTGAGGACGAGCTTCGGCGGGATCATCGACTTGTTGGCGATCAATCCGGACGGCTCGCTGGTGCTGATCGAGCTGAAGCGGGACAAGACGCCGCGTGATACGGAAAGAGTTCAGAAAACTTTCCTTCGGACCCCAACCGTGAAATAGTCCGCCCGCTCCATGAATCCCGAAATCCTCAAATCCCTTATCACATCCGGCGAAATTGACCGCGTCGAAATGACCCGTTCGATGAAAGACGTTGATAAATTCAGGGAAGCGATCTGTTCATTTTCCAACGACATGGCAGGCAAGGGCGAGCCCTGCTACCTGCTCATTGGCATTGATGAGAAGGATGCGGCATTCCGCCTTCCAATTACCGACGAACTTCTCCAGCAGTTTGCCTCTTATCGCTCGGACGGTCAGATTCTCCCGTTGCCAGTGTTGAATGTATCTAAGGTTCCCCACCCGGACGGCGGAGGCGATGTGATCGTGGTGGAGGTGCATCCGCATGACATGCCACCAGTTCGTTACAAGGGGCGTGTCCATATCCGCGTAGGTCCTCGCAAGGACACCGCCAGCGAGACGGAAGAGCGGGTGCTCATGGAACGGCGGGCTGCGAATTTCCCCACCTTCGATGCCACGCCGTGTCCGGAAGGTGACTTGAAGCGGCTGGATCTGGAAACTTTCCGTCAGACTTACCGTCCGCAGGCGATCGCGGAAGAAGTGATCGCCGCAAATCATCGTGATACAAAGGAACAACTGGCAGCACTGCGGTTTTACAGTCTCAAACGCGATTGCCCAACCAATGCGGGGATGTTGGTGTTCGCCTTCGACCCGCTGGATCTGTTTCCCGGTGCGAAGGTGCAGTTCGTGCAATTCGACGGTCCGGAGCTGGCGGACGAAGTCCTTGCGGAAAAAACGTTTACGGGAAGCCTAATCACGGTGCTATCGGAAATGGACAGCTTCCTCAAGGGGCGTTTCACGCAGAAGCCGGTAACGGTCTCGCCCTTGCGGGAGCAGGCGGTATTCGACTTTCCACCTGAAGCGATTCGCGAGCTTCTCATGAATGCGATTCTGCACCGTGACTATCAATCGACGAGTCCGGTGCGTTTCTACCAGTTCAGTGACCGGATCGAGATTCAGAATCCCGGCGGACTTTATGGGGATGCTTCGCCGCAGAATTTCCCCCGTGTGAATACCTATCGAAACCCGATCGTCGCCGAAGCAATGCATGTGCTAGGCTATGTCAACCGCTTCGGTCGGGGAGTTGCCCGTGCCAGACGCGCGTTGGAGGAGAACGGAAGTTCGGAGCCAACATTTCAGTTTGAAGCCCACCACTTTCTTTCGATCATTCCCAAGCACCCGCAAAGATGAAAACGCTCGCATTCTTCAACAACAAGGGCGGTGTGGGAAAGACCACGCTCATCTATCACCTCGCATGGATGTTTGCGGACATGGGCAAAAGGGTTTTGGTCGCAGATCTTGATCCGCAAGCGAATGTAACGTCGATGTTCCTCCCGGAATCCGAGTTGGAGAAACTCTGGGATCCTGACGTCGACAGCAAGCAGAGCATCATGGCACCCATCAGCCCGCTGATCCGTGGCTTGGGCGATATCGGACCCGCGCCGGTCCATTCGATCACAAGCAAGTTGCGTCTGATTCCAGGCGATCTGAATCTCTCCAGCTTTGAATCCAAGCTCTCGGAGTCCTGGATCAAGTGCCTTGACCGGGATGAAGCGGCATTCCGCGTTACGAGTGCGTTTCACCGCCTCACGCGAACGGCCGCCAAGGATTTTAATGCGGATATTATTCTAATCGATGTCGGCCCGAACTTTGGTGCAATTAACCGGTCAGCACTTATTTCCGCTGATGCGGTGGTAGTGCCACTGGCACCGGATCTTTTTTCCATTCAAGGACTGCGCAACCTCGGTCCGACACTTAGACGGTGGCGCGAAGAATGGGGCGAGCGAAGGACGAAGAATCCAGAGCCGTCTCTCGACCTTCCGGTTGGGAACATGACTCCGCTGGGATATGTCGTGCTTCAGTTCGGAATCAGAGACAGTCGTCCAGTTAAGGCATACGACAAATGGTCGCAGAGAATTCCCGAGACATTCAACACCTCAGTGATTGGTGGAGCCAATCAGTTGCAGATCGACTATGATCTCGACGGCCATTGTCTGGGGCTTTTGAAACACTATCGGAGCCTCATGCCGATGGCGATGGAGGCGAGGAAACCAATCTTTCATTTGAAGGCTGCCGACGGAGCGATCGG
>JANMYL010000310.1:0-38769 GCA_031382045.1 Akkermansiaceae bacterium
CATGACCGCAGATTGGGTGGAGTTGCCATCCATTATTCTCCGTGAGACAAGCCACAAGATTCTCAACGAAGTCAAAGGCATCAACCGCGTGCTCTACGATATTTCCACCAAGCCGCCAGCCAGCATCGAGTGGGAATAAGGAAAATTCCCTCACAAGTCTGACCCGCTGCGAAGCGTCGCCACAATCCCGCCTTGAAATGCGGGAAACGCCGTGCATCCTGCCGCCCGCCCATGGCAGGACCTACTTTCCAAGCACTTCCCGGATTCCGCGACTTCACTCCCCGTGAATGCGCGGTTCGCAATTATTTGTTCGAGACTTGGCGCGGCGTGGCCCGCCGTTGCGGCTATGTCGAATACGAAACTCCCATCTTGGAGGACACCGGACTTTATTTGAAAAAATCCGGCGGCGAGCTTTCCTCGCAGCTTTTTCGCTTCGAAGACCAAGGCGGCCGCGATGTCACGCTCCGCCCGGAAGTGACCGCCTCACTCGCCCGGATCGTCGCCCAACATCAACGAGATTTCCCGAAACCGCTCAAGTGGTTCGAGATCGGACAATGTTTCCGCTACGAAAAACCGCAGAAGGGTAGGGGACGCGAATTCCATCAATTCAACGTCGATATCCTCGGCGAAGGCGGCCCGGCTGCCGATGCTGAACTCATTTCTCTCGCCATCGAGACAATGCTTTCCTTCGGCTTCCTCGCCGGTGACTTCGTCGTCCGCGTCTCCGACCGCAGAGCTTGGATCGACTTTGCTGCTGCCAATGAAATCACCGAAGACCGCATCCCGGACTTCCTTGGCATCATCGACAAGATCGAGCGCGAGAAACCCGAAGTGCTCGAACAAAAACTCGCTGCTTATTCGCTCACTCCCGAAGGCGTCCGCGCTTTCATCGCCGATCCAGCAAACGCTTCCGCCGCTTACCTTGCAATTCGTCAAGATTTGAGCGCCCGTGGTTTCGCCGATTTCATCGAGCTGGATCTCTCCATCGTCCGTGGTCTCGCTTATTATACCGGCGTGGTTTTCGAGGTCTTCGATGCCAAAAAATCCATGCGCGCCGTCGCCGGCGGCGGTCGCTACGACACCTTGATTTCCACCATATCCGATGGAGCCGTGGACATGCCCGCCACCGGATTTGCAATGGGCGACTACGTCATCCGCAACCTCATCGAGGAAACGACCCACACCGCGATGCAGATGGAAGTCTGGCTCCAGTGCAACGCCGCCGCCTGCGACATCTACGTCGTCGTCGCGGATGAAACGAAGCGTGCCGAATCACTTAAACTCGTCACCAGCCTCCGGCGTGCGGGCATCTCCGCAGATCTTCCTATGGGCTGCCCCAAGGTCGCCAAACAATTCCAAAGCGCCGAGAAATCTGGCGCGCGCTTCGCCCTCGTCGTCGGCGAAGAGTATCCCGCGCTCAAACTCAAGATCCTCGCCAGCCGCACCGAAGAATCCGGCCACGCCGAGACCGCCATCGACTGGCTGACCGACCGCCTCCTCCAGCCCGACGGGCCGTTGCTGGCATAGAGAGGGAAGAGAAATTTAACCGCAGATGAACGCAAATGGACGCAGATTTTTCATTTAAGAAAGAGACCGACGCCATTATTGGCTCTGCGTTTGATGTGCTGAATGAAATCGGTCACGGTTTTCATGAGAAGCCTTATGAGAATTCTTTGGTGGTAGAGTTCGGGCACAGGAATATCCCATTTCTCCAGCAGCCCCGCTATCCGCTCATTTACCGAGGAGTCCAGGTTTCAGAATATGTTCCTGATTTGATCGCCTTCGGACTTGTGATCGTGGATACCAAAGTCATCGAGCGCATCACCGACCATGAGATTGGGCAAATGCTCAATTACTTGAGAATCACAGGACTTCCCGTCGGCCTGATCCTCAATTTCAAAAACTCCAAACTCGAGTTTCGTCGTGTCATCGCGACCACCCAGAATTTCATCCGCCGCAAAGCCCCTTAAATCTTCCTCTTATTAACGTCCATCTGCGTTCATCTGCGGTTAAATAAATCTTCAATTTCTCTCCATCATGCGCACTCATCATTGCAACGAACTCCGCGACTCCCACATCGATCAAACTGTCACGCTTATCGGCTGGGTGAACTCCGCCCGCGACCACGGCGGCGTTATTTTTATCGACTTGCGTGACCGCGAGGGGCTGACCCAGTGCGTCTTCCATCCCGAGGAAAACCCCGAGGTTTCGGCTCTATCGCACACCCTGCGCGAGGAAGATGTCGTGCAAGTCACAGGCCGGGTTTCTAAGCGTCTTGAAGGTTCGGAAAACGCCAAGATCAGCACCGGCGCGATCGAAATCGTCGCCACCGGACTCACCATCGTCAACAAGGCCGACGTATTACCGTTCCAACTCGATAAGGATCTATCCAACGAAGATTTGCGGATGAAATACCGCTATCTCGACCTGCGCCGCCCGCGCATGAACAAGAACATCCGCCAGCGCAGCGTGATCACCTCCGCCGCCCGCCGCTATCTCGATGACTCCGGTTTCTATGAAATCGAAACGCCGATTCTATCGAATCCAACACCGGAAGGCGCTCGCGATTTCCTCGTGCCATCGCGGCTCAATCCCGGCCGTTTCTACGCCCTGCCGCAAGCCCCGCAGCAATACAAACAACTGCTGATGGTCGCCGGTATGGAAAAGTATTTCCAGATCGCCCGCTGTTTCCGCGATGAGGATCTGCGCGCCGACCGCCAACCGGAGTTCACCCAGATCGACATCGAAGCCAGCTTCGTCAATCAAGACGACATCATCGGGCTGGTCGAAGGACTGCTAGGCTCGATGTTCAAGGCCGGCCTCGGCATCGAAGTCCCGGCTAATTTCCCGCGCATGACCTACGCGGATGCCATGGACATCTACGGTTCGGACAAGCCGGACACCCGCTTCGGCATGGAAATCACCGACCTCGGCGACGTCTTCGCGGCCACTGAGTTTAAGATTTTCCGCAGTATTCTTGATGGCGGTGGCGTGGTTCGCGCCATCAATGCCAAAGGCTTCGCCACCATCACCACCGGCCAGATGAACCGCCTCAACGAGATCGCCGTGCAAGCCGGCCTTCCCGTGAAAAACCTTGCTTTCATCAAACTCGAAAACGGCGAATACAAGAGCCCACTTTGGAAAATTTTCACTGAGACCGAGAAAGCAGCCGTCCTGGTTAAACTCGATCTGGCAGAAGGCGATATCGTCTTCTTCGCGGCTGGCTCGCGTGACAGCGTCAGCACCATCCTCGGTCGCGTGCGTTCGGAATGCGCCGTGATGATGGATCTCAACAACGATCCTACGAAGTTCAACTTCCTCTGGGTTGTTGATTTCCCACTGCTTGCTCACGACGAGGAAACTGGCCACTGGGCCGCCGTCCACCACCCCTTCACCCGCCCGCATCCGGATGACATCGCGCTGCTGGAGGCCGGCGATTATGCCAATGTCCGCGCCGTCGCCTATGACGTCGTGCTCAACGGTTACGAACTCGGCGGTGGCTCGATCCGGATTCACGAGAAGGACCTCCAAGCGAAAATGTTCAGCGTGCTTGGCGTCGGCCCGGAAGAGCAGCAAATCAAATTTGGCCATCTTCTCGATGCCTTCCGCTTTGGCGCGCCGCCGCACGGCGGACTGGCTCTTGGTCTCGATCGCATTGCCATGTTAGTCGCTGGTGAAGACAGCATCCGGGAGGTTATTGCTTTTCCAAAAAATAATAAAGGTGCTGATCTCATGGCCCAGAGTCCATGCCAAATCGAGTATAAGCTTCTGCGTGAAGTTTACGTTCAGTCCACCTACAAGGATCCAAAACTCAGCGCGGAAAAGGCGATTTTATAGGGAGTTACAACAAGAGGCTCATACGCCGGATGTTGATGGGTTTTCCACCTACAAATCTGGAGTTTCCAATGTGATGCATCACTGTCGCCTCTTGGTCTCGCAAACAGTGTAGCAAGGAACTATAGGATTTTTCCTCTCTGTTATAAAATTGTGACGCGTATACTCAAATGAGATCCGCCAGCGCTTGATCCAAGGTGGGAAAACGGAAATTAAAACCGTCAGCTTCCAGGACGGCGGGCAAGGCTCTCTGGCTGCCGAGTAGGGCGCTGCTGAAGTCGCCGAGCACAAGCTTCAGGGCGAAGGCGGGTGTGGGAAAAATGGCAGGGCGGTGCAGTGCAGCGGCGAGTTTGCGAGTAAAGTCACGGTTCCGCTCAGGATGGGGTGCGGTGAGGTTGAGTGGGCCAGCCAGATTTTCCGAAAGTAAGGCGTGGATGATGGCAGCGCGGTGGTCGGCTAAGTGAATCCATGGCATCCATTGGGTGCCAGAGCCGAGGCGGCCGCCTATGCCGAGTTTGAAAATGTGGAGTAGTTTTTCTAACGCTGCACCGTTTTTTCCAAGAACAATCCCGGTGCGTAGGCGGATGACGCGGACGCCGAGGGACTCGGCGTCTTGTGCGGCGTGCTCCCAGTCGTGGCATAGCTGGGCGAGATAACCGTCACCATGGCGGGAGTTGTCGGTGAGAATTTCATCGCCGCGGTCGCCGTAGATGCCGACGGCTGAGGCATTGATCAGAATTTTTGGGCGCTCGGCAGCGGGGAGCTTAGCGATGGCTGTGACGATGTTGCGGGTCAGGCCGACACGACTTTCGTGGAATAGGCGGCGGTTTTTTGTATTCCAGCGGCGGTCGATGGACTCACCGGCAAGATTGATGATCGCTTGATGGCCGGAAAAGTCGAGGGATTCAGGAGTTTGCCAGCGGTCAATGCCGGGTAGAACACCGTTTCCCAAGCGGCTGACGCCGGTGGTGGCGACGCCATTTTCGGCGAGCAGGGCGGGCAGTCCGTGGCCGATGAAGCCGGTTACTCCAAGAATGGCGGTGCGTTGGATGGCTTGCATGATGTTATCTTAAAGTGAAATTCAAGCGGCGAAAGAGGATTTTATCAGATTTCCTGGGCAGGCTTTCGCCCTTTACTTCATGGGTCGGGAGTTCTTTTATTATTCCGATGCTGAAATTTGGTGCATGGTTTATTTTCCCGTTGTTATTGTTGCCGCTCGGGGCACAGGAGGTGCAAGTCCTTCCGGAAGGTGCTTTGAGCGCGCCGGCGGTGGACCTGATCACGCCGGTGCCTGCGCCAGAAATTCCGTTTGGCACGCTCGGGGCAGATGCTTTCGAGACGCCGAAAGGCCTGGAAATTAGCAATTACGGCGGCGGACCGATTGAGGGGGGAAAGGATATCGGACTGCATTACAAAGGCCCGGGAATTAAGATTACCGGCGACAATGGAATGGAGGCCTTCGCGGACAGCGCGGTGGTGGATCTCAATGCAAAATCTGCGACGCTGCTGGGGAATGTGAGTATATACCAAGGAAATATCCTGCAACGCGGCGACCGGGCGGTGTATTATTACGAAAAAAGATTCATGGACACCCGAGGGCTACGGGCCGGGCTTGATCCGATTCTGTTGGAAGCTGGGAAATTTACCGCAGTGGAGCAGGACGGGAAGAGCGTTTATGTGGGAGAAGATGCCGGCATCACCACGGATGACTCGGAGGATCCTAATTTCTGGGTGCGTGCCAAGAAAATCACGATTTATCCGGAGAAGAAAATTGTTTTCAACAATCTGCGACTATACGCAGGCGATCTACCAGTTTTTTGGCTACCATATCTAAGTCAGCCATTGCACGCGGAGTTAGGCTACCATTTTGTGCCGGGCTCGCGGTCCAGTTGGGGGCCTTTTTTGCTCAACACTTATGGCGTAATGCTGGGTGGGAAATATGATGCAAAAACCGGGGAAAATGAAGACGCATGGCTGCTTTCCCGCTGGCATCTCGACTTACGCGGCAAGCGTGGGCTGGCCGTAGGAGTCGATTTGGTTGATATTGAAGTGCCAAACATGGACGAAATCAGTGGGCTTAGTTTTTATTATCTCAGCGACGTCGCGCCTGAAACGAGCACCACCGGACTTCCGCGCGGTGAGGTGAGCAGTGATCGCTATAGCGTGGAGTTAAAGTATAGGTATGAGTTAAATTTCCCAGAAGATGCAGATTGGCGGATCGAATCTAATATCTCGCTGCTGAGCGACCAATATTATCTTGAGGATTTCGATCTCGAGCAATACCGGACGAATTATGCGCCAGATAATACGCTAGGAATGTATCGGCGTGGCGAGGACTCGTTGCTGTCGCTGTTTACACGCTACCAACTGAATGATTTCTATAGGGCGGATAGTCGCATGCCAGAAATTTCCTTCGACCAAGCGCGGAGGCCATTGTTCGGCTCACCGTTGCTGCACGAGGGTAAAACGTCGCTCGGCTACATAGAAGAAAAAGCAGCGGACTTGGCTGACAGGACGATTATCAATCCGTTGATGGACCTGACTGCTGGCGATCCCTCAGCGCGGGCGTTGCTTAGCCAGCTGAGCGGCTACGAGCGGCAGCTTGCCGAAAAGCTACTTGCCCTGCCACTCGGTGATCCACGGCGCGATGATATACGCACTCAGTTACTGGATTCCAGCTATGCTAGATTTAACACCTACCAGGAGCTTTCCCTACCGATGACTTTCGGTAATTTTCTGAACGTAACACCTCAAGCCGGCCTGGGTTATACACGGTATGCTGCGGCGAACTGGGAGCTCGATAATATGGATCGTACAACTCTCCACGCAGGGGTGGAAACTTCGGTGAAATTCTCTAAAGATCTGGACGGCTATCAGCATCCAACGCTCGGCCTCGACGGCCTCAAGCATGTCCTACAGCCGTATGCCGCCTGGTCTCTGGTCTCCACAGATGATTTTAATCTCAACAGCCCGTATGTGGACCGCCTTACTCCAACGACACGCCCGCGGCCACTGGACCCGGTTCGGTTTTCGGCGATTGACGACATGCAAAGTTGGAATGTGGTCCGCATGGGTGCTCGCAATCGGCTCCTAACCAAGCGTGATAATCAAGCATTTGAGTGGCTGTTTTTAGACACTTACATCGACGGGTTCATCGACGATCCCGAGGAGCAGCGAGATTTTTCAAATCTCTATAACGATCTAACCTGGCAGCCGGTGCCATGGATGGGACTCAACGTCGCCACCCAGTTTCCCATAGTCGTCGGAGGTTCGGGATTCAATGAATTCACCTCCAATTTGCGTTTCATGCCCACGCCGGATTTCAAGTTCTCGCTCGGCTACCGGCAGTTGAGTTCGCACCCGCTGTTGACGGATTCCAATCAGGTTACGTTGGAGTCATTCACTTTTTTGAACTCCCGCTGGGGCTTCGGCACAAACCATCTTTACGAGCTGGATGACGGCACGCTCACTTATCAGCAATATACGCTCAACCGTGATTTGGGCAATTGGGTGGCAGGGCTGGGTGTGACGGTGGTGGATAACCGCATTCAAACCGAATACGGCTTTGTTTTCAGTCTGGCATTGAAGGGATTTTCCTCAGTCGCCTTGCCTTTTGGAATTGATGGACAAGAATAACGCCGTTATGATTATATCTCCTGAAGAACTTCTCGCCTCGCTTCGCTGGCGCTACGCCACCAAAAAATTTGACGCTTCCCGCAAAATTTCTGCGGCGACTTGGGATTCCATCGAGGAATCACTGGTCCTCACACCGTCCTCCTTCGGCCTCCAACCTTGGAAATTCATCGTTGTCGAGGACCCTGGCGTCCGTGCCAATCTATCACTGGAATCGTGGAAGCAGCCGCAGGTCACCGAGGCGTCGCATTATGTCGTCCTAACGACGCGCACAGATTTAGATTCCACCGATATCGACGCGTGGATGAAGCGGATGTGCGAGGTGCAGGGCAGTACTCCGGAAACCGTCGCGCCTCTCGACGGAATGATCCGGGGCTTTGCGCAAGCGATGAGCCATGAAGCGCGCCATGCTTGGAACATCCGGCAAGTATATATCGCCCTCGGCCAGTTGATGGCGTCTGCGGCTTTACTCGGAATCGATGCCTGTCCGATGGAAGGCATCAGCGCGGCAGGTTACGATCACGTGCTCGGGCTTGAAGGCAGCGGTTACGCCACTGTCGTGGCCTGTGCCCTCGGCTACCGTGCGATGGACGACAAGTATGCGGAAATGCCAAAAGCGCGTTTTGACCGCTCGCGGGTTATCATGCACCTTTAGTGACGATCCTCATTCGGCGGCGGGCTGATTCAAACGGTTATAAATTGTGAATATCGGCAGCGCGTCTGCGTGCTTGCAGAATCAAATGTTTTTTCCTGAATGTAGGGTAGAATTTAGGGGTTAGTAGATCGAGTCCTGAAGTGCAATTCCACAATATTTAAAGGCCGTTTGAGCGAAGGGACTTACAACGTCCTAAGCAGCCAATGTGATCGCTCGGTGACTGGTAAACCAAAATATGATGTCAGTCAGTTATCAATGTCTTCCTCGATCTCCAGCAATCGTTTAACCTAAATGGGAAAATGAAGAAAAGATTTTAAACCATGGATCTCGCTGATTTTAAGAGAGTCATAAAAATAAAATGGCGGAATTTGCCGTCACCTTTTGGATAAATAAAAGCTTTGCACAAACGTCTTCAAAATCAGTGAAATCAGCGGTCCTCATTTTCCTCATTAAGTTTAAGAGTGATGATTGTGAAGTCATGTCTATTTGGAAAATAGGCCGAGCAAGTTTTTTCTGCAAAAGCGATTTCTGACTCTTGCCGAGAGGAGATTTTCTGAAGGGGATTTATTTATTGTTAAGTGAGTGTAGTGTAAGTTTCTCCCGTTTTTTGGCTTCCGAGATTTTGATGAAAATCCCGGTAAAGAGACTCAGCTGGGAGCGGATATTGTGGAAGAGGCCGACGACGACTTGAGTGCGCCCTTTGTGGATCGGAGGATCGGTGCGGCGTGAGAAATTCACAGACAATGTTCAAGCCAATCCTTCCATGTAAGAGCAGGTGATCTAGGTCCATCAATAGGTAAATCACTACCGAAAAAGCTAAGTAACTGACTCAAATTATTTCACCTGGAAATTTAAATTTTACGCAGTGCTAATGAGTCATCGGGCTCTCGCCGGAGGCTTCGCCGAGGCGGGCGAGATGCTCTGGCAGAAATTTCTTGAATCGAGTTTTGTCGATGGCCTTCATGTAGGCTTCTTCTGGCGAAATCATGCCTTCGCGAAGTTTGGACCAGATGGATTCATCCATGAATTGCATGCCTTCATTTTTGCCGCCGGTGATGACGTCGTAGAGTTTTTGAGTCGCACCTTCTCGGATAATGGCGGCGACGGCGGGGGTGGCGAACATAATTTCATGCACGGCAGTCCGACCGGGTTTGTCCACGCGCTTGCATAGGAGTTGGGCGACTACGCCGCGTAGCGATGCGGCGAGCATGGTGCGGACTTGGGATTGCTGGTTGGCAGGAAATACGTCGATGATCCGGTCCACAGTTTTCCGGGCGTTGTTCGTGTGAAGCGTGCCGAAGACGAGTAAGCCGGTTTCTGCTGCCGTTAGCGCGAGCGAGATCGTTTCCAAATCCCGCATTTCTCCGACGAGGACGATGTCTGAGTCTTCACGCAGCGCGGCACGCAGACCATCGGCGAATGAAGGCGTCTGGATCGGCACTTCGCGTTGGGTGATAATGGAGCGCTTGTTACGGTGGACGAACTCAATGGGTTCCTCCACGGTAATGATGTGGCGATTGAAATTGATGTTGATGTAGTCGAGCAGGGCGGCGAGGGTCGTAGACTTACCTGAGCCGGTGGGGCCGGTGACGAGGACGAGGCCGGAGCGCATGTGTCCGAATTCTTTGACGACATCCGGCACGCCGAGGCTTTCGAGCGAGGCGATTTCGGTGGGGATTAAACGGAACACGGCAGCGAGACCGTTTTGTTGCTTCAAATAGTTGCAACGGAAACGTGAGTCTTCGTCCATTTCGTAGGCGAAGTCGAGATCGCCTTCTTCCAGATAGCTCTGGAAGGCGTTGGCGTCACAAATCTCGGCGAGAAGCTCCCTGAAGCTGCTTCCTTGCAAAACTTCTTGGTCGGGGATGTTTACCACTGCTCCGTGAACGCGGATTTTGGGCACTTGGCCTTCGGATAAGTGCAGGTCCGAGCCTTTTGTGGCGATGAGGTAGTGGAAAAAAGTATCGATTTTAGCCATGTAGAAAAAGGAGGCGTTTTGAGTTTGTCGGGCGCCTATCAGGATTCAAAGAACGCCTTCATCTGGCTCTTATCATCCGAGCGAAACAGGGTTTCCTCCCTGGAAATGAGGCCCTGCGTGTAGAGTTGGCGCAGCGATTCGTCCATGGTGATCATACCGACATTTTTACCTGTCTGCATGACGCCTGGGAGCATGAAAGTTTTTCCTTCTCGGATGCAGTTGGAAACGGCGGGGGTGTTTACGAGGAGTTCGAGTGCGAGCACGCGACCGTTGCCGTCTGCGCGGGGGACGAGCTGTTGAGAGAGAATGCCGCGCAGTGATTCGGAAACCATGATACGGATTTGCTCCCGCTGATCGGTGGGGAAGACGTCTAATACTCGGTCGAGGGTCCTTGGAGCGTTACCAGTGTGAAGGGTGCCAAGAACTAGGTGGCCTGTTTCCGCAGCCGTGAGGGCGAGTTGGATGGTCTCTAAGTCACGCATTTCCCCGACCATGATAACGTCTGGGTCTTCACGGAGCGCTCCACGAAGGGCGCGGGCAAAGGACTCAGTGTGCTTGTGGACTTCGCGTTGGTTGACGTGGCAGCCTTTTGATTCGAATACGTACTCAATCGGGTCTTCGAGCGTGAGGATATGGTCCTCGCGGTCGCGGTTTATGAAGTCGACGAGGGCCGCGAGAGTGGTGGACTTACCGGAACCCACAGCTCCGGTAACCAAGACAAGGCCGTTTTGATAGCGAGTGAGCGGCAGAATGTGCTCAAGCGGCAGACCTATTTCTTCGATCGATTTGATCTTGTCGTTGATGATTCGGAAGGCCATATCGTAGCCGAGCCGTTGCTTGACGACGGATGCACGGTAGCGGCCGTTGGGCGCGGAATATGCGAAGTCGATGTCGCCCTGTTTTTGAAGGCGCTCCCATTCTTTCTCGTCGAGGAAGGAGCGCGCAAGGCGCTCGGTGTCTGCGGCCGTTAAAGGATGATGATCGTCCCAGATCGGGGAAAGCTGGCCGAAACGCCGCCATGCAGGTGGGTAAGCCGTTGGGAGGTGGAGATCCGAGCAGTCGTAATCGCGACCAAGTTGAAGGTATTGATCGACGTGGTCGAGGACCTGATGTGCGGACATGAAAGGGTTTTAGTGGGATTTGGATGAGTCGGATTGACTCAAGGAAGTGGAGTCGGACGTTGAGAAGCGTAACGGCCGCTGAGGTAGTTTTTCACTTGGCCGGTGAGCCAGACCTTCGCCATCGGGCGGACGGCGGCAAAGGTGAGACCGAGTAGTGTGAGCGGCAAGCCTCGGTGTTTTTTCTCAGCGGGGCGGGGTTTGAGGCGGAGAAGCAAGCTGACTGCGAGACCAGATGCCAATGATCCAAAAAGCCAACCCGCCGGATGGTCTTTCAATGAACCTCGGATTCTGGCTGGGACGTCGAGCCGCTGTTTGAGCAAAATCGCCTCGCCCTCTAAACAAGAACGCGCAGCATCACCGAGGCGAATCAGTCGTTCGATTTCTTGGCTTTTTGGAAGTTTTCGATCCATTCTCGATCTTTTTTAAATTCAGTGCGGGTGATGGGAAATGCAGTGGTTGCCGAACGCTTGGCAAGGCGGGCGAAGATAACGCCGCCCAAGAAGTGGAGGACGGCGAGTCCGATGGCGACTTGGTCCCATGGCAGGTTGGCGGATTTCGCAATCAGCGAAACACCCCCAGCGAGCAGGAGGAGCCATGCAAAAATAATGAATCCGACCGCAACGATGAGTGCAGCGCCACGTGTGGCCACTTCTTTGGCGGCGTCTTTTGCTTCTAGTTCGATGAGGCTCAGCCGAGTCGCAATTAAAGACATCAATGCTTCGCGCCAATTAGCCGGGAGCGAGTCCTGAGATTGCACAGGAATAGCGGGTTCTCCGGGAGAAGCCGACAACGTGTCAGATGCAGAAATCATGAGACGGGAGGGAAGCTTACCTGACTGGAGGCCTACTTTTTAGCGGCGGACGATGAGGCCGATTAGGAATCCTGCACCGAGTGCGCTCAGCACACATTTGGTAGGGTTTTGGCGAATGTAATCCTCGGCGGTGACGTGCAGTTCCTTGGCTTTCACGCGGGTGTCTTGCCATTGTTCGTTGGCGGATTCCTTGAAATGCAGGGCCTTTTCGGTGGCAGCGGCTTTTAGTTGGCTGGCCCGCTCGGTGGCAGTATCGCGGAACTGTTGGGCGGACTCGACGGCGCGGTCCTTCAGAGCTGCGGCCCGTTCCTCGGCAGTGTGGACGAATTCGCGGGCTTTCTCGCCAGCCGCAGCGCGAAGATCACTTGCTGCCTGTGCGACAGAGGATGTCTGAGTGAAGCCTGCTTCTGGGTCTAAATTGTCTGCGGTGGAAAATGGATTATTCATGGGGGTTGGTTGTGATATGAAGGTTTATGATTAACCTGCGTCGGAAGAATATTAGCGTCTCCCGTTGGCGGGCGCAAGATGTGACTTAAAAAATATCAATCACCTGCCGTCGTCTATAACCTTGGCTTTCGGGGCTTCCAGCAGAATTTTGTTCTGTGTATCTGTAGGAGCGGTGAATTTGAGGCTTTCCCAGATGGGGGCTTTTAATGGACCGGTGCCACGGAATTGGAATAATCCGGAAAAAGGCCGCAACGGTAAGGTGATCAAGCTGAGCAGGCCGCGGGCGTTCATGCGCATGGTCATGTCAAGGGTTCGTTCCTTGAGATCGAGCGAGCCCTCGCCAGTAAAATTTAGGGAAGTGGTGGAGGTTTGGAAGTCGTTGCTGGTGAGTATGCCGTCTAGGATTTTGAAGGTGAAAAAAGCGCTTTTTGCCCGTTGGAAGCCTGCTTTTTTGTCACTCAGCGCGCCCCCGATCAGTGGGGTGAGTGGGCCAAACATTGGGACGGAAAATAGCTCAGCTTTTTCCACCGCGAGTAATCCTTCGCCGGCCATCGTTTCGACTTTGCCGTCGGTGAGCGAAAAGTCGATCCGGCCGGTAACGTCGCCGCCACCCTTCATCTGAAAGCCGTAGGTGGAGGTGAGGTCGAGAATTGAGAGCTGGGTCCAACTCAATTCGCCCTTGAGCTGTCCTCCGCCAAGATATTCGAAATTTCCGGTGATGGGTCCGTCGAAAGCATCAATTTTTAAGTTCGTAATGCGGGTTTGTTCGCCACGGATAGCGACCTCGGCGGCGGGGCGGCCGAGCGTGAGGTTCTCGCCAAGAAATTGATAGTCCGCCGAAGAGTTGGAATTAAACGACACATCCAGAGCTGTGCGTCCCTGCGGTGTGACGTCGACCACGCCTGCACCTTTGAGTTCCGGCGGTTGGTGGAAGCGATATTGCTCAAGGCTATCTGCTACCTTTGGTGCAAACAGTCGGACCATCGGCGCGGCCCAGAACGCACCGCGCACGTTCTCCACCTCCACGAGTTTACGCGGTGCGTCATAGCGGATGCGGCCGACTTTCGCGGTGCCTTCGGCTGGACCGTTGAAGGCCTTGTGGAGGGCGTATTGTGCATAGTTGAAGACCACTGTGCCGTCATAAAAATCCAATTCATCATGGTTGAGCGAAAATTGGCACGTTGCTGAGTTCACAGGCACTCCCTTGTAGTTGAGATTTCTCACCGAGCTGCTGCCGGTGTAGGCCCAAGCAAATTTGTTAGTCATGTCGAAGCCGCCTTCCAGTTTGACATCCACCGCTGCGCCTTCGCGCTCGGAGAAATCATTGAGGACGATTTCCAGCGGCTGCTTGACAAAAAACGGGCGATAGACCGGCACTGGCAGAGTGCTGTGTAGCTCAAGCCGGACTAGGGGCCACTCGACCATTGCCTTTCCTGTGGCCTCGCCGTCCTGCCGGGTCAGCCGCAAATCTCGCAGAAATAGATCTCCGTCTCGCCATGAGAACGCGCCCTCCACCGCATCGAATGGCATCCCCCGCAGCGTCACTGATTCGCAGCGAGCGTGGCCAGTTAGCTTGATTTGAGGCACGTTTTTTTCATTCAGTTGAAAACTTCCCTCGGCTTCCAGTTGCTGTTTTCCGCTGATAGTAACTTCTCGCAGCGCGGGCAGCCCAAGCCATGCGGTGAGGAGTTCCGGAACCTCCAGCGACGAGGAAACGTCGAAGCGGCCCTCGCGATCTTGTAGATTATAGTCGATGTGTCCCTCGAAAACCCCGCGTGAATCGGTCGCTCGCAGCGAAGTCACAGTGAGTACGTCGCCGACCATATCCGCTTGGGCAGTGACGTCGTTCAGAACATGGCCGTTTTTCTCCATGTCTCGGATCCGTAAGCCGATTTGGGCGGTGATTGAGGAATGGTCGTTGATATCGCCTTCGGCAGTGATCTGCAGGGCGGGTGCGTGATTTCTATCAAAATTCCATTTTTCCAGTTCGTTGATCACTTGCGCGAGCAGGGCGCGGCGTTTGCCCATGCTTGAGTCGTCGGGTGGTTTGCTGCCCTCCTGCTGATAGCCGATGAGGCGGGCGTTGAGAGTGACGTCGATTCCAGCGATTTTCCCGTGGGCGTCGCGGATTTCCAGCCGCCGCTCGCCGGGCATGAATACGGTCCCTTTGGCATCTGTGATGTCGAGGGTTTCGGACTTGGGGTCGTTCGGGTCCACTGCCAAGACCAAGCGGGCGTCATCGAGCTCGATTCTTTTGAGGTGGATGATGCCGCGGGCAAGTTTCGTATTATCGAAGCTGAGGACCACGCGCTCCAGCCGGGAAAACTCTCGCAGGTGTTCGGCTTCGGAATAAACCTTAACGTCCGTGGCTACGATCCCTCGAAAGACGACGTAGCGCAAACCGCCGATCTTAAGATGCAAGCCTTGCTTCGAGGCCTCTCGCTCGATGGCGGCGCGCCACGGCTTGGGCAAGCCTGTGTGATTCGCCCACCAAAGCACGCCGATGACGCCTAATATCGCGGCAAGGATCAACAGGAATGCGAGCGTACGCAGGTTCCGGGTGAGATGGTGGCGAGACATACGGAGTTTCGGCAGACCCTAGAGTGGCGGATTGTGAAAAGCAACTCAGGGCACCAAGCCTGCTTCGCGAAAAGAATAATAAGCCGCCCTCCCCGGTGAGGGCCTGCCGATGATGACGTGATCAAGGAAGCAAACTTGCATCAGTTTCGCCGCCTCCACCACCTGTCGAGTCACGATCTCGTCCGCGCGGCTTGGACTGGGATCGCCCGAGGGGTGATTGTGGAGCAAAATGAATCCGTAAGCGCCGCGGGTGATCACCGGGCGGAGGATTTCCCGTGGATGCGCCTTTGAATCGTTCACCGTGCCGACCGAGACAACTGTGGTCGCCACATGCCGCAAGCGCGTGTCGAGCACTGCAACCATGACTTGTTCTTGGGATAAATGCCTTAGCTGTGGACCGAAAAAGTTGTGGATCAGTTCGGGCGTTTCGAGTGAAACGTCCCGGAGTTGCTCACGAGCTACGCGGGTTCCGAGCTCGAAGGCCGCCGCGAGTTTTGAGGCTTTAGCCAGACCGAGGCCTTTGATTTTCGATAGCTCAGCGACTGGCAATCCGCCGAGTGCTGCCATCGAGCCGTATTTAGCGATCAATTCCCGTCCGATTTCAATCGCACTGCGGCCTTTCATGCCGGTGGAAATGAACAGCGCCATGAGCTCGGCATTGTCCAGTGCGGCGGGGCCGAGCGCTGCGAGTTTTTCCCTCGGCCGTTGGTCGTAGGGCATGTCTTGGATGCGCGAACTGAGCGGATCTAAGTTATTCATCTGAACAAGCTAACGAAATCTGACAGCTTGGCAAGGATTGGAAATTCCGAGTTGGTTTTTCAGGCGGCTGGCGTTTATGATTATTGCGTGAAATGGGTGCTTTTCTTCGATGGCGAATGCGCGTTTTGTTCAGCGTCTGTGCGACGAGTCGCGCGCTTCGACAAGCACCGGCGGGTGGCCTTCGCACCCCTGCAAGGAAAGCTCGCTGCTAAAATGGGGTTCACGAAATACGCGGACGAGGTCGGCGGTACGATGGTTTTTCTCCGTGAGTCCGACGGCCAAGTTTTCCTTCGTGGCGATGCATTAATCGAGCTGGCCCGCGCCCTCGGCGGCGGGTGGCGATTTTTCACGATTGCCCAGTTTGTCCCAAAGTTGCTACGCGACGCGGTCTATCAATGGGTGGCGAATCATCGCCACTGGATCATGGGACAGGTGGACCACTGTCAGTTCACCGATCCGGAATTGGTGAAACGCCTGCAAGAATAATTGGCCGCGAGCGAAAGGGTTTTACTCGAAAAAACGTTTCAAAGTTTTCTGCTCGGAAGGATCGAGTGCGTCGTGCCAGACGCGATCACCGCCCTTGCCGGTGGCCTTAGTATCTCCGCCTTTGGAAATTCCTGACTGAGACTTACCCACCTCCTGCTCGCCGTCCTCCAGCTCTAGTAAATCTCCGGGTGTGGCTCGCGAAAGATCCTTGGCTTCGAGATTGGTTCGATCACCGGTTTCAAGCTGGTCTTTTTCCTCGCCAAGCACACCGTTCGAGTGGCCGGGGCCGCGATCCACCCCGCCTTTTCCGGAGCCTTCGCCTTCTTTTTCTCCGTCTTCATCAGCGATCAATTCGTCTGAACTGTCCTCGCTTTCACCTTTAGCGTTGCCGTTTTTCATGGCTTGAGAATGCTTCTTTAAATTTTTGCGCAGCTGTTCGATCTGTTCGGGCGTGAGATTGGCGATGTCCTTCAAATCGAATTGTCTCATTTGTTCGAGAAGCGCAGGGTTTGGTTTCATCGCGCCATTTTGAAGTCCTTGGAGCGCTTGGTCGAATTCCTCCATCATTCGGTTCTGCTCGGCTTGGTTCGGAGTGCCAGTGTTTTTTTCGAAATTGGCGAGCACCTTTTCCGCGCGGTCGAGTTCGTGCTCGAGGCGCTCGGCTTCTGCACGGTGCGATTTCTTCAGCGAGTCGGTGGCTTCGAGCGATGAGTGGCTGAACCACTGTTCTTCCTCCTGCGATTTCAGCTCTTCGAGTTTCTTGCGCGTGTCTTCGAGATATTCCTCATCGACGACTTCTTCTTGGGTGAGTTGATCGAGCTCAGCGGCAAGTTGTTTCCAAGCTTGAGGTTGTTCCGGCGCGGTCTGTGGATGGAGATTACGGGCCGAGATGGGAATCAACATTCCGGCGGCTAGCAGCGCAAGCGCGCCGAGTGGCGGGACTAGCAAGCGTGGCCATTGCCATGTTAGCCCGGCATCGATCTGCTCCACCGGTGGCGGCCACCGCGTGATGCCCGCGCTGGCGGCGGAGAGTGCGTTACTCAAACGCATGGCGGCCTCAATTCTAACCAACGACTGGTCGGGCAGCTCGAATTTGCGCGAGGCCCTTGCCCAGCAGACAAGTGTCAGTCCCGTGATCATCCCGCAGGCGGAAATCGCCAGTCTCCATGGCTCGATGTCAGGAAAGCTACGCCTAAGGATCAGCAAGCGCCACGGCACCGCCGACGGCGGCAACAAGAAGAGGCGCCGAGAGGGTTTCTAGCCACCAAGCGAGATTCACTGTGCGAGACCCCCGCTTCGCGATGGCGAGCCAGTGATCACGGTTGGATGCTGCCGACCCGAAATTCATATTTTGAAAGTGAGTGAAATGGCTCGGGAAAGTGACGGGAAAATCTCATAAAAAACCTCCTTCTGCCGGGTGGGCGGAAGGAGGTTTGGAATTTTTGGATTAGTTACTTTTTCGCCGGTTCTGGCTTTTTTACATAGACCGAGCACCAGCCGGCTTCGCTGACTGCCTTGCCCCCAAAAATGGGGCATGGGCCACTCTTATCGCCAGCTTTACCCTGGTAGGGAGTGCAATTATCGCACCGTTGCTCGGGCTTATGCTGTGGGTATTTCACGGCGTCCACCTTGGTGGTGTCTTCCTTGTAGCCGAGCGCGGTTGCGACGGGATCGCTTTCCTCAAGCTTGACCGGAGGCGGTGGCGTTTGGGCTAAAGTATGGCTGCACAAAAGAGCAGGCATACCAGCGGAAGCTACAAGACGGGTGATAAAGCTGCGACGTGTGTTCATGCGGATTGTATGAGTTGTATAACAGACAAGTGGAGAAATCAGGATTTGGAAGCTTCTTCTTCGATCTCCGCCGTAGCCTCAGAGGCCTCGTCGGAAACTTCGTTAGGCGATTCGTCCGGGACGAAATCATCCTCTGGGATGTCCTCGTCTTGGCCTTCTTCGGTCTCGAAATCATCTTCTTCCATCAGCTCTCCATGGAACAAGTGGAACTTACGCTTACGCTGGTGGGCGGGAAGCGGCGAGAGAATCATCGCAACGGCACGGCCGTTGAGCCGGGGTGGTTGGTCCACTTGTGCCATTGATTTGAGATCCTCAATGATTCGGTTAAGCACCACGAAACCGAGGTCTTTGTGGGCGTTTTCGCGACCGCGGAACTGCAGGACGAAGCGGCACTTGTGGTTGCCCTCAAGGAAACCTTCGGCACGGCCAAGCTTGATGTTGTAGTCGTGCTGCCCAGTGCCGACGCGGAACTTCACTTCCTTCATGCGGGTGGAGCTTTTCGACTTTTGCTTTTTCAGTTTGGCCTGCTCGTATTTGTATTTCCCGTAATCGACAATTTTGCAGACCGGTGGGTCCACTTGGCCAGCGATTTCGACGAGGTCGAGTCCGAGTGATTGGGCTTTGGCGAGTGCTTCGCGTGAACTCATCACGCCGAGTTGATCGCCGTTGGCCATGACGACACGGACTTTCGGGGCACGGATTCGGTCGTTGATCCGCGTCATATCGCGGAAACGACCCCTGTTTGGATCTCTTTGTGGCTTAGCGATGGCTTTGTCCTCCAGTGGGTAGATGCGACGCGCCGCTGCACGGACGGACAGAGCCGCCGCACAATATCAGTGCGAAGAGGGATACAGAACGATGAACCAAACGCCGGATCATAGATCGTAAACAGCGATGAATAACCGATTGGGGGAATCGGTTCTAAGGTTCGTAGTGGGTCGTTCTTGGAAAATCATGAATCGGCGGGTGCCGGCGATTATCACATCAAAAGGGCGGCGGAAGTTGCTTTTTCCAACCTTCTTGGGTGCGTCTAGGGAAAATGTATAGGGTGGCTACTCCACGTCTGCAAGTCTCTTTTTCGTGCCGAAAATAACGGAATGACTGTGGCATGGAACTGGCGCTTGCCAGCCGGCCTAATGATTCGTTACTTACGAAATAGTGAACGTCGGAATTCTCGTCAACCCCCACAAGCAAGGCTCGCTTCCCACTCTCCAAGCGCTGAGGGCTGCGCTCAAAGCTAATGGCTGCCACTCCGTGCTGGACGAGGAAACCGCCCAACTCGCTGGCGAAAGCGGCGGTATCCCAGCGTGCGAATTCGCCAACCATGTGGAAATCGCCGCAGTGCTCGGTGGTGACGGCACGATGCTTCACGCCGTTTCGCGCCTTGGTAATTTTGAGAAACCCGTGGCGGGTATTAATATCGGTAATCTCGGTTTTCTCACCAGTTGCAAGGATGACGAGCTCGATATCTTCGCCGCCGCTGTCGCGGAAGGCCGCTACACCACCAGCATCCGCACTCTTCTCGAAGCCACCGTCCACCGCCTAGGTAAGCCGCCCGAGTCCTTCGTTGCTCTCAACGAAGTCACCCTTGCTCGTGGCGATACCGGGCGTCTAATCTCATTGCGGGCCTGCGTAGATGGAGAACTGCTCAACGACTATCGGGCAGACGGCTTGATCGTCGCCACGCCCACTGGCTCCACCGCCTATTCGCTTTCCGCCGGTGGCCCGCTCATCGCCCCGAGTGCCGCGGTCTTCGTGATCACTCCCATTTGCCCTCACAGCCTAAGCCAGCGCTCGCTCGTTCTTGCGGACCACTCCGTTGTAGAGCTCTCCTCGGAGGACCGGGATGGGGGACCAATGATCTTCACCGTAGATGGCCGAGACAGCATGCACATCGGTCTTGGAGATCGGATTGAAGTGAAAAAAGCGGCTCGCTCTTTCCATCTTCTTCGCCTCGAAGGTAGCTCATTTTACGATGCACTGCGGCAGAAACTTCATTGGCAGGGAGTTTAATAATTCATCAGAAAGCCAACGTCATTACAAGCGTTGCAATTAGCCTCTCCCGCAGCGGCAGCGCCGCCTCCGCCAACCGCCGTTGCTCCATTTCATAAATCCTCCGGCCCTCCGCCGTCTCGATGCGAACCGGCTCCAGCCCCCAAGCCGATAAATCATACGGACTCGCCCTCATGTCTAAGTCCCGCAGCTCGATTGCCAGCTCGAAGCAGTCCAGTAGCAGCTCGCTTCCGATCCATGGCATCGACTTCGCCGCCCATTTGTAGAGATCCATGTTCGCATGCACGCAGCCCGGCTGTTCCAGCGAGATCCGGCTTTCCAGTGTCGGCTGCAAGCGGTTCATCGGCCGCGCCTCCGCCGCAAAAAACCGGAATGCATCATGATGCGAACAACAAATCGCCCGCGATTCCACTAGAGCGTCGATCTCTATCTGTGGCAGTCGCAGCGGTGTCGTCTTCTCGTGTCGCACCTCCTTGCCCCGGTAAACCATCGCCCACTCGTGCAGCCCGTGGCACGCGAAGTTTGCCACCCGGTTCTGCGTCGCCACTAGCAGCTCCCAAATCCATTTTAATCGCCCTCGTTCCTTTTCTGTCAGAAGCCGGGGGTCTGCAAACATCGCTCCATCCGCCATCGAATAATAACGATTTGAAAAAGGCGGCGGTGGGAGAGGGGACTCCACCGTCGCTTGCCACTCCAGCGCCACCCCGATTCCAGGTTGCCAATTCTCCAGCAGCACCAATGGATACGGATAATACTGAAATAAAAAATCCTCCACTGGATTCGGCACACCGCAATCCCGCCGTTTTCGCGCCAGCAAAGTTCGCCGCTCCGCCCGTGCCAGATGCGCGGCTGCGCGTTCCGCCCATGCGGTTTTCGAAAGTATCAGCAGCGGCGGGCAAGAAATCATTGCACCACAAGAAGAGCACGAACTTCCAACAATGGCAAAATTTCCCTTGCAAGCTCCGTTCACTGCACGTAGTTATCACTTCCCACGCCGCATGGTGCATGGTTAAATCGCGGGATGGAGCAGCCAGGTAGCTCGTCAGGCTCATAACCTGAAGGTCAGAGGTTCAAATCCTCTTCCCGCAACCAATGAAAGCCGCTGAATTCGAAAGAGTTCAGCGGCTTTCGCCTTTTCAGGCATCAGGGTTTTAGGTGTCGGGAAATGCTGGGAAATAGGGGTTATATTGCTGCGCATCACAATTTGTGAAAAGGAGGATAGGCTCACTGCCCGAAGGCCTTGTTATCTTTGTTTTTTCCGGAAGCCTTACAAAAGCGCTTGCGAACATCCAGTGCTCGCGAAACGTTAGGTGCACCAATTCATGTTGATTCGCCCGAGCGGCCCCCTGAACAGTGACGAGATGAAATCAATCTAAAAGGTCCCATCATCATATCTGGATATGAAGATTTGTTTCTTGAAATAAGCGCTGCCGTGACTAGCTTCCCGCCATGCCGCAGTCTGACTTTACCGCTGAACTCCAACGTGCCCTTGCCGAACGGATTTTCGTCCTCGACGGAGCGATGGGTACTACCATTCGCAGCTACGGACTCGAAGAGGCTGACGCGCGTGGTCCGCGTTTCGCAGATAATGAAAAGGACGTGCTCAACAATGGTGATATCCTTTCCATTACGCGCCCGGAAATCATTGGTGACATCCACAAGCGTTTCTATGAGGCGGGGTCGGACATTTGTGAGACTAACACTTTTTCCGCGACGGGCATCGCGCAGAGTGAGTTTTTCGTCGAAGACCCTCGTGAAAAAGGAGGGCGCAAAGACCCGGAGTTTTTCCAGAAAATTCTTGATGATACCTTTCTGAACGATCTCGCATGGGAAATGAACGTCGAGTCGTCGCGACTTTGCCGCAAGTGGGCGGATGACATTGGCAGCGATACGGGTCGCAAGCGTTACGTTGCCGGTGCCATCGGGCCGCTGACAGTTTCACTAACCAATTCACCTGATGCTAACGACTCCGGCTTCCGCGTGGTGACTTTCGACCAAGTGCTTGCAGCTTACAAACATCAAGTTCGCGGCCTCATCGAAGGTGGATGTGACATTCTTATGATCGAAACTATTTTCGATTCTCTCAATGCTAAAGCTGCGGCTGTGGCGGTGGAGGAAGTGTATGCTGAAGATCGCGTGCGACTGCCGGTGATCATTTCTGCGGCCGTTGGATTGGGCGGAGAAACTATGATTTCTGCACAGAAAGTTGAAGCGTTGTGGAATGCTTTTGCCCACACTAAGCCGTTGGCGATCGGTCTGAATTGCTCGCTTGGACCGGACTTGATGCGGCCACACCTTGAAGAACTCTCGGCTTGTGCTGCGACATGCCTTTCCTGCTATCCGAATGCTGGCCTGCCAAACCCGCTGGCACCGACGGGTTTCGACTTAGAGCCGCAGCACATGTATGACTACATGGCGGATTTCGCAAAAGCTGGGTTATTGAATTTGGCTGGCGGTTGCTGCGGAAACACCCCAGAGCACGTCGCAGCGATCGCAAAAGCCGTGGCGAAATACGCGCCGCGGGAGATTCCGGTTATTCGATAAGATTTACCGCAGAGACGCAGAAGTCGCAGAGGAACGCAAAGGAAGAATATGAAGGAATACTTGAACAGTCTGTCGGGTGAGGTGATCGGTGCCGCCATTGAAGTGCATAAAGATTTGGGGCCGGGACTTCTAGAATCGACCTATGAAGCCAGTCTACAACACGAACTCAAGCTTAGAGGAATCGCGTCGGTTAGACCGTTGGTTTTACCGATTAAATACAAGGATTTGCTTGTTCCTGAAGCCTATCGGATCGATCTCCTTGTGGAAAATTGTCTCGTGATCGAACTCAAAACCGTCGAAGCGCTCGTTCCTATCCACTCGGCGCAGCTTCTTACTTATCTCAGAATGTCAGACACTCATCTCGGACCACTCATCAATTTCCACACCGTGCGCCTGACTGACGGAATCAAACGTCTCGTCCACAATTTCCCATCTTAACTCCGCGATCCCTTTGCGACCTCTGCGCCTCTGCGGTTAACTCTTCTCTCCATGAAAACTATTTCCCACGCCCTTCGTCTATCCGGCACGGAGGCATACAATCACACTGCTGACAAGCGCTTCCTCATGATAGGCGAGCGTGCGAATGTCGCGGGTTCTCCGCAGTTTGCGAAGCTGGTCCGCGCCGGTGACTTGGAGGCTGCGGTCGAGGTCGCCCGCCAACAAGTGGCTAACGGAGCAAACGTCATCGACATCTGTTTCGACGACGGCCTCATCGATGGCAAGGCGATGATGAGTCGTTTCCTCCAGCTACTTCAAGGCGAGCCGGACGTGGCGAAGGTGCCGATCATGGTGGATTCCTCGAAGTGGGAAATCCTCGAGGAAGGCCTGAAATACCTGCAAGGGAAGGGAATTGTGAACTCAATCTCGCTCAAGGAGGGCGAAGAGAATTTCAAGAAACAGGCTCGCCACATCATGCGCTACGGGGCGGCAGTGGTGGTCATGGCCTTCGATGAAAACGGCCAAGCAGCATCGTATGCGGAGAAAATTAGAATCTGTGAGCGGGCTTACCGGATCCTTGTCGATGAGGTTGGCTTCAATCAGGATGATATCATTTTCGACCCGAATATCCTGACGGTAGCCACAGGGATTGAGGAACATAATAACTACGCGCTCGACTTCATCAATGCCACGCGCTGGATCAAAGAGAATCTGCCGGGTGCGATGATATCTGGCGGAGTTTCTAACATTTCATTCTCGTTCCGCGGGAATAATAAAGTCCGTGAGGCCATGCACTCGGCTTTCCTTTATCACGCCGGACTGGCGGGGATGGACATGGGAATCGTCAATGCTGGGATGCTCGAACTATATGATGAGATCCCGAAGGATCTTTTGGAGTGCGTCGAAGATGTGCTTCTGAACCGCCGCGCGGACTCCACCGAGCGCTTACTCGACCTAGCAGAGAGTTATAAAAACGTAGGCGGTAAGAAAATCGAAGAGGATCTATCATGGCGAGATGCTCCGGTGGAGAAGCGCTTGGAGCATGCCTTGCTCCGCGGTATCGACAAATACATCGACGAAGATATCGAGGAGGCACGCGTCAAATATGTGCGCCCGCTCAAGGTGATCGAAGGACCTCTAATGGATGGCATGGGTGTCGTGGGCGATTTATTCGGAGCAGGTAAAATGTTCTTACCGCAGGTGGTGAAATCCGCCCGTGTGATGAAGAAGGCGGTTGCTTGGTTGTTTCCTTACATGGAAGCGGACAAGGCGGAGCATCTTCAGGGAGACATCGCCGCGCTGAAGGTGGAGAACCCTTTGCTCACTGATGATGAAGCGCTCAAACTTGCGGAGCGCGGTCGCTCGGCCGGGCGCTTCCTCATCGCGACAGTGAAGGGCGATGTGCATGACATCGGTAAGAACATCGTTGGCGTGGTGCTTTCTTGTAATGGTTTCGAAGTCACAGACATGGGCGTGATGGTTTCCTGCGATAAGATTTTGGCGAAAGCGGTGGAAATAGGAGCAGACGTGATTGGTCTATCAGGTTTGATCACGCCGTCGCTGGATGAGATGGTTTACGTCGCGAAGGAGATGGAGCGGCAGGGGTTTAAAATTCCACTTCTGATCGGTGGGGCGACGACATCGGCGGCGCACACAGCCATCAAGATTGCTCAGCATTACTCAGGATCGATTGTGCATGTTTTGGATGCTTCGCGGTCTGTGCCGGTGACGACATCTCTGCTTTCAAAAGATCAGCGTGAGGCTTTTGGGTTAGAGAATCGTGAAAAGCAACAGAAGCTGCGGGATAATTTCCTAGGTGGGCCGAAGAAGGAGACGCTCACACTGGCTGAAGCGCGGGCCGCGGGCCCTAAAATTGATTGGTCTAACTACACACCGCCAGTGCCGTCATTCACCGGCACGCGGACGATCAAGAGCCCGTCGCTGCGTGAGCTTGTAAAGTTCATCGACTGGACGCCGTTTTTCCACGCGTGGGAATTGCGCGGCGTGTGGGATCGGGAAAACAAGATACTTAAAACGAAAAATGCCGAGGGCGCCGTGGAAGCTGGAAAACTCTATCTGGATGCAATCAGTTGGGTGGACCGTATCGTCGCCGAAGATCGTTTCCAGGCGCAAGGCATCTATGGTTTTTTCCCTGCTAACTCTGAGGGCGACGACATTATCGTGTGGAACGATGAATCACGCACCACTGAGCGGATGCGTTTTCACAGCCTCCGCCAGCAGCTTAAGAAAGATTCTGGAAAACCGAATGTCGCGTTGGCGGACTGGGTATCGCCATGTAACGGCGATCACCGGTCGCCGCGAATGGTTCCATCATTTCTCAATCCTGACAAATCCATCACCCGCAGTGACAATGGCCGTCTCCCACATTGGCATCAAGATGGAGCCACCTATGCAGTCACCTTCCGTCTCTCCGATTCACTCCCGCAATCCGTTATCATCGAATATCAGAAGGAAAAACAGGAATTGCTTCTCAAGCGAAAGCAAGCTGAGGAATCAAGTGACGAAGCCCTTTCTACACAACTCAAAGACGAGTTCGAAGGCATCCACAACGAGCGGATGGAAACTGCGCTACACGCGGGTTACGGCGAGTGTTGGATGAAAAGACCCGAGATCGCGAAGGTGGTCTGCGACGCGTTGTTTCATTTCGATGGGGAGCATTACGACCTAGGGCCGTGGTGTGTGATGCCGAATCACGTGCATTTCCTGATCAGGCCGAGAGAGGGATATCTGCTGTCGAAGATTTTGCAGGGGCTCAAGTCAGCTTCAGCTAAGGAAATTAATATTCTGTTGGGGCGTGAGGGCTCGCTTTGGCAAAAGGAGTCTTACGATCATGTTGTTCGGGATGCGGATGATTATTGGAACCAGCGGAGTTATATTTTGGGAAATCCAAAAGCAGTCGGCTTGGTGGATTGGCAGTTTGTGGGGGAAAACGGCTCGCGGCGACCGGTGTTTGCCGCTACGCCGGATTACATCGGCGGATTTGTCGTGGGTATCCACGGCGCGCATGAATACGCGGACGAGCTAGACAAGCAGATCGACCCTTACGGCGCGATCATGGTCAAGGCGATCGCGGACCGATTTGCGGAGGCGTTTGCAGAATTTCTTCATCACAAGGCGCGAGTCGAGTGGGGTTATGAAACTGAAGATGAGCTGACGCACGACCAGTTGATTCATGAGAACTATCAGGGCATCCGTCCGGCACCGGGCTATCCTGCACAGCCGGACCACACGGAAAAGCCGCCGCTGTTTGAGTTGCTAGGTGCCTCGGCTGCGACCGGTGTGACCTTAACGGAAAGCTGTGCCATGCATCCCGGAGCGGCAGTTTGCGGACTGTATTTTTCGCATCCTGACAGCCATTACTTCGCGCTTAGCGAGCTCCAGAAGGACCAAGTCGAAGACTACGCCAAGCGCAAGGGTATCAGTCTCGATGAGGCTGAAAAATGGCTTGGACCATGGCTGGGATACGCTTGAATGAACTGAAGATGAGGCTGGCACTGTGGTTTATAGGACTCGCGATTTTAGTTCTTGGGACGTGGGTGATTTGGGGCACGGGATGGGACCAGCAGTTCACTTTGACGGGAAGCGTGGCGTGGCTGAAAAGCTCTGGGCCATGGGCTTGGGCGGCGGGGATTGCTTTGCTAGTAGGAGATTTGGCCTTGCCGGTTCCGGGCACGGTCGTGATTTCGGCTCTGGGTTATATTTATGGCACTCTCGTCGGTGGCGTGATCGCGGCCGCGGGCTTGATGTTAGGTGGAGTGGTGGGCTACGGCTTGGGTTGGCTATGCGGTGAAAGGTTCGCGCGGCGGTGGCTGGGGGAGCGCGATTATGAAAAGGGCCGACAACTTTTTGCGAGTGGCGGCGGCTGGGTAGTGGCTTTGTCGAGGGCACTGCCGATTCTACCGGAAGTGATTTCTTGCACTGCGGGGCTAGTGCGGATGCCTTTCAGGCGATTTTCGGCGGCCTTGGCTTGTGGCAGTGTGCCGATGGGATTTCTATTCGCTGCGATCGGCCGGGCGGGACATGAGGCACCGAGCTGGGCGTTGGGTCTGAGCTTACTGGTGCCGGGGCTCCTTTGGTTGTTAGCTAGTAGAGTTGTGCGTTGAAAATTTCTGGCCTTGAGTCATCGCCGGGATGTCGCAGATTGTGGATATGAAAATCGAAATAATTAACACTGGCACCGAGCTGCTGCTGGGAAACACGCTCAACACTCACAGTGCGTGGTTCGGCCGCGAGTTGTTCAAACTGGGCCTGCGAATTGCTCGCCAAACGACGGTACCGGACGGCGTTGCGATCCGCGATACATTGCAGGAGGTGATTGGCCGGGCGGATGCTGTGATCGTGACAGGCGGGCTGGGGCCGACAAGTGATGATCTAACCCGCGAAATCACTGCGGAGGTTTTAGGTTTAGAATTGATCACAGATGAGGCGGCGTTGCGCTCGCTGGAAGGTTTTTTCGCCTTGCGCGGAAAGCCGATGGTGGATGCGAATCTCAAGCAGGCACTCTGTCCGGTGGGCGCGGATATTTTGCCAAATCCGAATGGGACGGCACCCGGAATTTACGTGCCGCCAAGGCTTAACGGACGGTCGAATTGCGCGGTGTTTCTGCTGCCGGGACCGCCGCGCGAGCTCTATCCAATGTATCATGCTGAGGTGGTGCCGCGCTTGCGCGCCTTGGCCGGTGTGGAGGAGATCTACCAAGCGCAGGTTTTGAAATTCACTGGGATTGGTGAGAGTGATTTCCACGATGGGATCGATGCACGTCTGGCTGCGGTTTCCGGGTTGGAATATGGTTATTGCGCGCACATCGGCGAGGTGGACTTGCGCCTGATAGGCGACGCTGCAGCGTTGGAAAAAGGCCGAGAAATCGCGCTCGCTCGCTTTGAGAAATTTCTTATCAGCGATGATGAAAGTTCACTGGAAAAAACCGTCGTCCGCTTGCTTAAGGAGCATGAAATGACCATCGCCACTGCAGAGAGTTGCACAGGCGGACTCATCGCTAACAGGATCACCGACGTGCCCGGTGCGAGCGAGGTTTTTACCCATGGTTTCGTGACTTACGCGAATGAGGCGAAAAGCGGAGTGCTGGGAGTTTCCGAGCAGGACATCGAAACGCATGGTGCCGTTAGCGAGGTCGTCGCTCGTGCCATGGCGGACGGGGCACTCCAGAAGAGCGGTGCGAGCATATCGGTATCCGTCACTGGCATCGCCGGTCCCGGCGGTGGTTCAGAGGAGAAGCCGATGGGCACGGCGTGGATCGCAGTGGCGATGCGTGGCGGCCCGACGGAGGCATTCTGCGTGTTTCACCCGCGAAATCGCAAGGATTTCAAACTCGCAGTCAGTCAGGCTGCGCTGGAGGCGGTCAGGCGGCGGATGAAGGCGCTGATCAATTGATGGTTTGATCTGCTAGGGCTTCTCGGCACCAAGCGAGGGCCATGAGCGAGTAGCCGGTACCGTAGGCTTGGTGATAATCGTAGAGCGGATAGTCCCACCACGAGCCGTCTTTTTCTTGGCGATCCAGAAGAATTTTAGCAAGTCGCTCGGCATAGGCGGCGTGTTTGTCTTTGGGCAGAAGTTTTACGGACTCGGTGAAATAATAGATGCCGTAATAGTAAAAGTAGCCAGCGATTTGAAATGCGCCTTCATGTGGGACCGGGCGCTTGCGCACGTTTCCGAGGAATCCTTCGCGGGCCAGAAAACGGTCGGCCCACTCGATGAGAACTGCATCGGTGACGGCTTTTTCTCCGAAAACACGGAGGGCGGCGTTGCAGGCTTGGGAGCGGGCTAGGGAGCCTGCGGGACGATTTATGCCCGCCCTTGGGCGCATACGGTGGCTGAACGAGTAGGTGTAACAGAAATCCGGCGTGCGCTGGTAGTTGATACCGGCAATGGCTTTGCGGAGGATGCTCTCGTCGAGTTTGAGTCCCATGGTGGCGCGGGCTTGGTCCATGGCGAGGAGCAAGGTGGCGGTGGTGAAGGAGGTGGGGAGGCCGGAAGGTTTTTGAGTGGTTAGGCTATCAAAAACATCGAGGTAGCCCCAACCGCCGTTGATGTCGGCGTAGCGGTTAGAGAGGTCGACTTGGTTTTGGGCAAGCGCGGCCCATGCGGTTTTTTTCGCGAGGTCTTTCTCGCGGGCGTGGAGGCGGGAAATGGCACGAAGGCCATAAGCGTGCCCCCAGACATTGTAAGTGGTGGTAGGGTCTGCGCGCCGGAGTTTGGGCAATTCTGCTGCGGTCCAAGCAGCGGCTCGGGTGATCGCATTTTCTGCTTCGGCCCGGGGATCTGCCGCATCGATGAGGCCGGAAAGTGCGAGGCCAGAAGCTCCGGCGCGGAAGGCGTCGTGGGCGCCGGGGAGGGGGGCGTAGATGTTGAGGTCCTTGGTGCGTGCAGCGCTACCCCATGAACCGTTCGTGTTTTGATGAGTGAGGAGAAAATCGACACCGCGTCGGATGGAGGCATCGAGGGAGACTCGGGTGATCTCCGGGAGTTCCACTGGTTTTTCCCGGGCCAACGTGAACGTGGAAATCGCGAAAAACAGGGGGATGAGTGGACTGAGTCTCACGGCACGACGATGACTTGGCCGACTTCAAGACCGGAGAGAATTTCGGTGTCGTCCTTGGACACCCGGCCTCGTTTGACGGTGCGGCGCTCGGTTTTACCGTCGGCGAGTCTGACTTCGACCGTCCAGCCGTCGGCGGTGAAGTTGAGGGATTTGGTGGGAACGACAATGGCGGCCATTTTCTGGTAGGAAATCAGCCGGACTTGGGCGGTCGCGCCAGTGGCGGGGATGGCTTCCTTCGGCCAAGTGGCGGAGAAATCCGCACGGTAAGTGCCGTCGGGACCGGGGTTGGTGGCGAGGTTGAGGAGCTTGACTGGGATTTCCAAGTCCTCGCGGCCGGGCAGGGTGGCGGTGCCGGCTAGTTCGGGCTTGAGAGAGCGGGCGGTCGCTTCATCAAGGAAGGAAACGAGGGCCAGTTGAGTGGTTCCGGGAAAGAAGGTGGCAAAGGCGGTGTGGGCTGGCGGGTGGCCGTGAGGGACGAGGGTCTCGACGATTTTGCCAGTGGTCCATTGGCCGTTTTCGATAGATCCATGATAGAACCAGCCGTCGGAGGGGGCACGAAATTCGAAGTGCGTGCGGTCGGTTTCGAGATCGGCGAGGTTTTGTTTGGCGCGCTGGTGGGCAGTTTTGAGGGATTCGAGTTCAAGTTTGTTGAGTTCGAGGGCGCGTGGGATGTCGGCATCGGCTTTTTTGAGGGCGATGGCGGTGTCACGCTCGTTGTCGGCGAGAGATTTTGCCTCGCGGGGTAAGGTGACTTCGAGGGTGCGCTTGTGGTCGAGGCTTTCCATGCGCTGGGCAAACTCGGCAGCGGCAACTGAGTCCTGCTGGCGGACTAGGATGATTTCTTCGGTGTTTTCGGTGATGTCGTCTGCCTCATACATTTTTGCAAGTTGCTTGAGCTCCTCGCGCTGGTTCGAGAGGATTTGTTCGCTGCGTTTGAGGGACTGGGTAGCGTTACCTTCGGCTGCCTTACGGCGGACTTGGGTGAAATAACTGTTTTCCTCCTTGGCGACGTCGGCAGCGCGGCGGATGGCTTCTAGTTTGTTAGGTGCAGTTTCGTGGAGTGTTGCGGAGTCCTGCTCTGCCTGCGCGAGGGCGAGCGAGCTTGCTTCAAGCGCGCGGCGGGAGTCCTCAAGTTTCTTGTCGATTTCCACGGAATCGAAGCGGACTAACATTTCGCCCTTAATAACCTTGGAGCCGTGGGGAGTGACTTGCACGACGGTGAAATTTGTCCAGACTGTCGGATCGAGTTTCAAAAGCACGCAGTCGCCAGCCGGGAGGGCGGTGGTGGAGAATGATTTTTCGACGAAAAAAGGGCGTGGTTCGATGGTGATTTCACCGGCGTGAGAAACAGCTGCGATCAATGCGGGAAGGAGGTGGAAAGGAGTAATACGGGTCATGAATGCGGCACAACTAAGCATGCCTCCTGAAAAAGATCAATCCGCAGCTTTGCCTTTGCGAGCGAGCCAGATCGGCAGAAAACGGGGGCGCTTGGCATTGGGTGACGAGGGAACGGTGAATTCCGCGACTTCGAAGCCCGAGCCTTGGAGGCGGCGGGTGAGATTGGCGACGTGGCGGGAGCCGGCGATGGCGAGCAAGCCGCCTTGCTGAAGTGCTTCGAAGGCGGCAGAAACCCATCGGCGTTCGTCCACCCAAGTGCGGTTGCGCGGACCGGTGGGGGAGGCGTCGAGATGGACGAGGATGGCATGGAGTAGGCCGGCGTGGCGCATGAGCGCCTGCGGGCCGCAATCGTTTTCTAAAGTTACACGACCGTCATTCAGTAGCGGGCTGTCTTGGATGTGGGTGCGGTGCCAGTCAGGTATGGCAGCCAGTGGCTCGGCGACAAAAAAGTTAGCGCGCTTTTGCGGGAGCTCCTTCGCCACGGCTGCGATGGTGTGGCCGAGGCCGAGTCCGGCGAACCAGATTTGTGGCTGGCGGGCAGGCCTGAAGGGTGCACACGCGAGGCGGGCAAGCTCCTCCTCAGCCGCGCGGGTGGCGGGACCGCAAATTTGTTGGCCGTGAACAAGGAGGGATTTGCGACCATCGTGTTCTTGGAGGGAGAGGATATTCCCGTCTGGGAGTTGGGTTTCTGCGAGAGTGATTCTTGGTTTCATGGCTCTTGAGGCTTGCTTCGTCGGGGAGGGCTTAGTAGATGAAAAGGACTATGTCCACAGAACCTGCAACACCCGCGCCTGCTGGCGCTGAAAAAAAACTGATCGCTGGCTTGCTCGGAATCCTCCTCGGATGGACCGGAGCCCATAAATTCGTCCTCGGATATACCAAGGAAGGGATTATCCAACTCATCGTCAGTTTAGTGACCTGCGGTTTATTCGGTATTGTCGGTTTAATTGAAGGGATCATTTATCTGACCAAAAGCGATGCTGATTTTGTGGCCACCTATGTCACAAATAAAAAGGGCTGGTTCTGAAGAGTTAGCCAATTTCATCTTTAAAAAAGAAAACCCCGACCAGATGGTCGGGGTTTTTTGGTTTTTCAGTGTTGAGTTAGAAAGGCTTTCACCCCTCCAGAAGTCACAAGCTGGCTTTGAGGACGGATGAAGGTTTGAATCCGACCGACTGAGATGCGGCGATCTTCATAGCTTCACCAGTCTTTGGGTTACGACCTTGGCGTGCGGCGCGTTTTTTGATCTCGAAGGTTCCAAATCCGATGATTTGGACTTTCTGGTCCTTCTTCACGCCTGCGGCGATGGAGGAGAGGACCGCTTCGAGGGCTTCGTCGGCAGCACGCTTTGTGGCCTCTTTACCGAGGGCGAGTTGGATAGCTTCAATCAGTTCAGATTTATTCATGGCAGCGACGTTTTTGCGAATGGCACCGGGGCTTGGCAAGAGAAAATCTATTGAAAATAAAGGGATTCTTTCACAGTGGCGGCTTGACTTGGGGGGATTCGTGACATGCCAAGCACGTGATTCGCCGTGCGACTGATAGGAAAGGGCATAATTGATTTCTGTTAAATTCGGTGCGTTTGTTATTCTCACAGTCGGTTTTGGATTAGGCTCAGATTTTTTTGATTACTGCCGTATTTTCGGGGCTTGTGAAATTTTTCACAATTAGAACTTGCGAAGGTTACGTGTGATTCATTAAAGACCCCGCGCCTGCCACTAGCGGGTTTTTTGCATGCGTTTTCTTCTTCCTACATTGATCGTTTGGCTCTTCGGATTGGTTTCTGCTTTCGCGGAAGCGGAATCGCATGACCATCTACCTGCGAATGCTGAGGAGGTTCTGCGCCTCGGTAGTTTTGTAGTGACCAACTCGATGGTCATGGTCTGGATTGTGGCTGCTTTCATCATCATCGTAGCCCAATTGGCAACACGCCAGATGAAAACCGTTCCGAATGGCTTGCAAAACTTCGTCGAGTGGCTTGTCGAAAGTCTTTATAATTTTCTTGAAGGCATCCTCGGTAAACATCTTGTGAGGCGGACGTTCTGGTTTTTCGGGACGATTTTTATCTTAATTCTTTTCACGAATTGGTTCGGGTTGATTCCCGGAGTGGGCACAGTCGGCTGGCAGTTGAGTGGCCCAGGTGTAGATCCTCACGATACTTTTCGTCCCTTCTTGCGCGGTGGTAATGCGGATTTGAACATGACGGCTGCCATGGCCTTTACCTTTGCTATTCTCTGGTTCTACTGGGCAATCACCGAAAACGGTATCAAGGGTTTCCTTGCTCACATCTTCGCTCCTAAAGGTAAATTTTCTGGAATCATGAGCCTGATGATGCTCGTTGTGTTCGGGTTCGTCGGCATTCTTGAAGTGATCTCCATCCTCTTCCGCCCGGTAGCCCTATCCTTCCGTCTCTATGGAAACATCTTTGCCGGTGAAAACATCTTGGAAAATATGATGCTCATGGGCGGCAAATACTTCGCTTGGCTTCCACCGCTGCCATTCTATTTCCTAGAGTTGCTTGTCGGCCTCATCCAAGCCTTAGTCTTTATGTTGCTCACCGCAGTCTTCTTAAAGTTGATCTGCGATCATGGCGATCACCACGACGAGAGCGAACATTCGCATTAATTCAATTTCCCGTATTCGACCATGGAATCAACCGTGGGAATCGGAAAAACAAACAACCAAACACACTATATTATGTTGACTCCAATCCTTGCCGAACTTTCCGGTAACATGCACGTTGCCTTCGCCGCCATCGGCGCAGCTCTCGGCATCGGCCTCCTTGGTTCAAAGGCGGCAGAAGCCACTGGCCGTAATCCAGGCGCCGCAGGCAGCATCCTCACGCTGTCGATCATTCTCGCGGCTCTCATCGAAGGTATCGTGTTCTTCGCGATCTTCCTTGCCAAGTAAGTTTGATTTCAGCCGGATCAAGGAAACTTGATTCGGCGTCTCCTTCCAGATTTTTCAGTTTTCAATCGATTCTCCTAACGAATTTTTCCCAATGATGTTCGATCTCCTTGCCGTTGTCCCCGCCGCCGAATCTGAAGGCGTCGTCGGTGAAATTATGAAAACTTTCAACGTCACTTGGCCACTTTTTATCTCCCAGTGCGTCAGCTTCCTGATCGTTGCTATTCTACTGAAGAAATTCGCATTCGGCCCGATTCAGGCAATGCTTGAGGAACGCCGTTCGAAAATCGCCGTAGGCGAGGAAAAGCTCAAACACATCGAGAGACAACTCGCCGAATCCGAAGCAACAACCGCCGCCGCCATTGCCAAGGCCAATGATGAAGCGGTCCGCCTGATCAACGAGGCCAAGCAAGGTGCCGCGATTTTCAGCGAACAAAAAGCACAGGAAGCCATCGCCAGTGCCCAACAGATTCTAGCCAAGGCCGAAGCCGCTGCGAAGGCCGACCGCGATCGCCTCAGCACCGAGTTGAAGCGCGAATTCGGCCGTCTCGTAGCTGCCACCACCTCGCAAGTCACGGGCAAGATTCTCAACGCCGACGATCAGAAGCGCATCAACGAAGACGCGCTAGCTAAGGTTGAAGCCTGATTTTTATCTCTCTAATTTCAATCCATGAAGATTTCCAAAACCGCCGCTGCCAGCGCTCGCCGCCTGTTTGGGCTTTGCCAGACAAATGGCCGGTTTGACGAGTCCAAATTGCGCACGATCGTCACCCGTCTGATCGAGGCCAAGCCACGTGATTACAAGGCGATCCTCGCTGCGATCCTGCACCTGACCCGTCTCGAACTCGAGCGCCGTCAAGTGACCGTGGAGAGCGCCGTGGAAATCGACGACTCCACCCGCCAGCGCGTGGTGGCAGGTCTAGCCAATCAATACGGCCCCGACCTCGTGGTCCAATATCAAGTCACTCCCGCTCTTCTGGGAGGCCTCCGCATCCGCGTGGGGAACGACGTTTTCGACGGTTCCGTCCAAGGCCGTCTCGAACGCCTCGCCAGTGCATTTTAATTTTTTCTAAATACTCTCCCTTTCTAATAGATACCTTGTCATGAGCAGCATCCTTCAAGAACTCGAACAACAAATCGCAGGAATCTCCTCCTCCGTCGCCAAAACTAACGTCGGAACCGTCCGTCAAGTCGGTGACGGCGTGGCCAAGGTCGAAGGCCTCTCGGACGTCATGCTCAACGAGATGATCGAGTTCGGTGGCGGCGTCACCGGCATGGCGCTCAATCTCGAAGAAAGCGAAGTCGGCGTCGTGCTGCTCGGTGACTACGCAGCCGTCAAGGAAGGTGCCGAGTGCCGCACCACCGGCAAATTGCTCTCCGTGCCTGTTGGCGAAGCCGTTCTCGGTCGTGTCGTTAACGCCCTCGGCGCTCCCATCGATGGCAAGGGTGACATCGCCGCTGCCGCTTACTATCCGATGGAGAAAATTGCTCCAGGCATCATCAAGCGCAAATCCGTTTCAGTCCCTGTCCAAACCGGTATCATGTCGATCGACGCGATGATCCCCGTCGGCCGTGGCCAACGTGAGCTTATCATTGGCGACCGCTCCACGGGCAAAACGACCATCGCCGTGGACACTATTATTTCCCAAGCTCTGCAAAACAAGGCAGCGGAAAACGGCAAGTTGCAGAATCACAAGCCGATGTATTGTATCTACGTCGCCATCGGCCAGAAGCTCTCTAACGTCGCTCGGATTCAAAAAATTCTCGAAGACGCAGGTGCGATGGAATACACCACCATTGTTTCCGCCTCAGCATCAGACGCCGCCGCCATGCAGTATCTCGCTCCTTACGCGGGCTGCTCGATCGCCGAGTATTTCATGGATCAGGGCAAGGACTGCTTGATCGTGTTCGACGACCTTTCCAAGCACGCCGTCGCCTACCGCCAAGTGTCGCTGATTCTCCGCCGCCCATCTGGCCGCGAAGCTTATCCGGGTGACGTGTTCTATCTTCACTCCCGGTTGCTCGAGCGTTCCGCGCGTCTTTCCGAAGCTGCGGGTGGTGGCTCGCTCACCGCCCTGCCGATCATCGAGACGCAGGCTGGCGACGTTTCCGCCTACATCCCGACTAACGTGATTTCCATCACCGACGGTCAGATTTACTTGGAAACTGACCTTTTCTACCAAGGCATTCGTCCTGCGATCTCCGTGGGTCTCTCGGTGTCCCGCGTGGGCTCCGCTTGCCAAACCAAGACGATTAAATCCGTCGCCGGCACTACAAAGCTCGATCTCGCCCAGTATCGCGAGCTTCAAGCCTTCGCCCAGTTTGGCTCCGACCTCGATGCATCCACCAAGAAGAAGCTCGATCGTGGTGCCCGCATCGTCGAGCTCTTCAAACAAAACCAATACAGCCCGCTCGCCATGGAGATGGAGTCCATCTATCTCTTCGCGATGCAGAATGGCTACTTTGACGACGTCGCAGTTGCGGACGTGAAGCGTTTCCAAGCGGCGCTTGGTGATTATTTCAACACCCGCAAGGGCGAACTCCTCGACAAGATCCGCAACGAAAAACCGGATCTCAAAAAAGACAAGCCCATGGTCGAGGCTGTCAGCCAAGGCATCGAGGACTTCAAAAAGAGCTGGAAGTAATTGTTAAGGGTTATTTGTTAAAAGTTATTCGTAAAAGACTCGCTTCACGCAACTACCCCGCTCCCAATAACCTTTAACTTTTAACCTTTAACTACTCCCAATGGCAAACCTCCGCGACATCCGCCGGCGCATTAAGTCGGTCAAAAACACCGCGCAGATCACTCGCGCGATGCAGCTTGTCGCTGCCGCCAAGATGAAGAAGGCGCAGGATCAAGCGCTCGGCGGGCGTGAATATGCGAAGCAGCTCACCCAGATGCTGTTCAACATGCGCAAAAACTTCGGTGAAGAATCTCATCCGCTGCTAGAGCATCGCCAAGGCAATCGCGAGCTGGTGTTGGTCATCTCTACCGACAAAGGCCTCTGCGGCCCGATCAATACTAACCTCGCCCGCAAGCTTAAATTGCAGACCTCGCCAGACGCGCATTTTGTGACCGTCGGACGCAAGCTCCGCACGATGGGTGAAAAACTCGGCATCAAAATCATTGCAGATTTCACCGTCAAAGATCCGGTGCCGTTCTCGCAAGCCCGGCCGATCGCTAAATTCATCACTCAGCAGTTCCTCGACGGCAACTACGACAAGGTATCCATCGCCTTCACCAGCTTTGTGAACACCTTGCGCCAAGAATCCCAAGTGGTCACATTGCTCCCAATCCAAGGTCACCGCCAAGGCGAGGAACAAGCGTTTGAGGAAGTTGGAGCTGGATTCTCCGTAGAAAAACACGCGAACGATCCTGCGAGCGACTCTATATTTGAGCCAAGTCCAGCCGGTGTGCTCGCTGCGATTCTACCGCTTTATGTCAATTACGAGGTCTTCCAAGCTCTTATGGAAGCCCGCGCTTCCGAGCACTCTGCGCGAATGGTCGCCATGAAGTCCGCAACCGACAACGCGAAGAAATTCATCAAGGAGCTAACGCTCGAATATAACAAGCTCCGCCAAGGAGCTATCACTTCCGAGCTTCTCGAAATCACCACGGCCATGAAGGCGATGGAGTGACCTATAACTTTTAATATCTAACTTTTAACTCTTTTCCCATGAGCAACCAAGGAACCATCGTCCAGATCATCGGCGCCGTCATCGACGCAGACTTCTCAAAGGCAACCAAGCTGCCTGAAATTTACAACGCACTCGAAATTAACTACGTCCTCAACGGCGTGGATACCAAGCTCGTGCTCGAAGTGCAGCAGCACTTGGGCGACGGCTGGGTGCGCGCGGTCGCCATGTCCACCACAGATGGCCTCAAGCGCGGCATGGCTCTCGCTGACCTTGGCAAGCCGATTTCTGTTCCTGTCGGAAAGCAAGTTCTCGGCCGGATCTTTAATGTTACAGGCGATCTCGTGGACGAAAACGTGCCGATCGCGGATGCAAATTTCCGTTCCCCGATCCATCGTCCTGCACCTGCATTGACTGAGCAATCTGCTAACACGGAAGTCTTAGCGACCGGAATCAAAGTCATCGACCTCATCTGCCCGTTGCTCAAGGGTGGCAAAGGCGGCATGTTTGGTGGTGCCGGCGTCGGCAAGACCGTCGTCATCATGGAGCTCATAAACAACATCGCGAAAGCGCACGGTGGTTTCTCCGTCTTCGCCGGTGTCGGTGAGCGGACTCGTGAAGGAAATGACCTTTACTGGGAAATGATCGAGTCTGGCGTCATCGCCACAGAGAAGGACGAAAAAGGCCACCCGAAACTCGACGAGAAGGGGAACCCAGTTCTCACAGAAGGCTCGAAAGTTGCACTTTGCTACGGTCAGATGAACGAGCCTCCGGGTGCCCGTCTTCGCGTCGCGCTTTCCGCCCTCACCATGGCCGAGCATTTCCGCGACGAGGACAATCAGGACGTGCTTCTCTTCGTGGATAACATTTTCCGCTTCTCGCAAGCTGGTTCCGAAGTGTCTGCACTGCTCGGCCGGACGCCGTCTGCGGTGGGCTACCAGCCGACACTTTCCGAGGAAATGGCCGGTCTTCAAGAGCGGATCACTTCGACTAACAAAGGATCAATCACCTCCATTCAAGCTGTTTACGTTCCTGCGGATGACTTGACCGACCCGGCTCCGGCTAACACTTTCGCCCACCTTGATGCCACCGTGGTTCTCGAGCGTTCGCTCGCTGAGCAAGCGCTCTTCCCAGCCGTCGATCCGCTCGCTTCCACCTC
>JANMYL010000014.1:0-13436 GCA_031382045.1 Akkermansiaceae bacterium
GAATCACATCTCATCTTTGTGCGGCGGCACTTGGCTGCGGTACTACGTTTCCTGCAAACTGCGGATGGATCCACTCTACGACGGGGTTTTTTGCGAACTCAAGACGAGTCCACTGCCCCTGCTCGACATCGGCTGCGGCACCGGCATTCTCGCCATGTATTTGCGCGAGCGCGGATGGGCGAATGATTACACGGGATTCGATTATGATCCGGATAAGATCAAGGATGGTCGGGCGCTCATCGCCAAGGGTGCCTATGGCGACATCAGCCTCAGTCAGGGCGACGCCCGGCGGCATCTGCCAGAGCACCGGGGAGATGTGTCGATTCTAGACATCCTCCAATTCTTCGATGACGCGGAGCAAACCGCGCTTCTAGAATCCGCCGCGGTCAGGGTCACGCCGGGTGGGACGCTTGTCATTCGGAGCGCGTTGTTCGAAAAAAGCCTCCGATTTTACACAACTTTGGTGGGCGATATCTTCGCGAGATGCACATTCTGGATGAAGTCCGCGCCCGTGCATTATCCCACCGAAGTATTTTTCCGGAAAGTGCTCGAAGCCCAGGGTCTTGTCGTGGAGATTCGCCCTTTCTGGGGTGGGACTCCTTTTAATAACTACCTTATCCTCGCGAAACGTCCGGGATAGCGACCTGCCAGCCGTTTTCCTCCGCCAGGGCGAGGATGGCGGTCACCACTTCGAGGGCGATGGGTGTGGCCTCGTGGGCGAGGACGATGCCTCCCTCGCGGGCGGATTTGCGGATGATCCGGCTCACCTTCGCGAGTGGATAGCCACCACCATCGAAGCCTCTGCTGCTCCAGCCGACTAGTTTCAGTCTCTCGTGTTTCAAAACTGGGTGAACGAAAAAATTGTAATGCCCCACCGGCGCGCGGAAAATCTTCGGAGCTTCGCCAGTGATTTCTTCGAGCACCCGCTGGCATTTTACGATTTCCCGGTAGGTGGCCACCGGTCCGAGACGCCAAAAAGATCTGTGCGGATGGCTCCAAGTATGGTTACCGAGTTGGTGGCCGCGGCGGTGGATTTCACGGATCAACTCAGGATGTTTTGCCGCCTTCTGGCCGATCACGAAAAAGGTCGCCTTCGCACCGTGTCGGTCCAGTAAGTCGAGAATCGCCGGAGTGTCCGTGGGATCTGGCCCATCATCCAAGGTCAGCCAGATTCCCCTGCTACAGCGGGTTTGGACCGGGCCGAAAAGTCGTGAGGAAGGATTTAGGGTGCCAGCGAGAAGGAAGCCGACGATGAGCGCGTGGAGGATGATTCCGACCTGAAAATGCCCGGCTGCCGCAGCAACGACTCCACCGCCCAGCACGACGAAGACCAGCAGCATTCGGGATGCTTGAGCCAAGATCATTCGGTGAACGCCTCCTCGAAAACGAGCCATTGCAGCCCGTGCTCTTCAAGAAAGCTCATGAGGCTCCCGGCCCATGCGCGTGCGTAGTCCAGCTCACGGATCGGCGCGCCCGGTTTCCGGGGGGAGACGACCAGGGGCTCCCGGAAAATAATGTGGTAGTGGCGGTAGCGGGCGCGAACGACGTGCAGCGGAAAGCAAGGGCATTTTGCCAGAGCCGCCAAAACCATGGGCCCTCTCGGCAGGCGGATTTTCACGCTATGGTTTTCCAGCGGCACCTCGATGGCCGCCACGTCCCCGACCACGCGATCGCTCTGGATGGCCACGAGTTCCCCCTCCGTCAGCAAGCGCGCCAACTCGATCCCCAGCAGACTGTAGGACGAGTTATAATGAACCTTGAAATGTTTGAAGCGCCGCGCATCTCGCTCCAATTCCTTGCGCCGGATTTCCTGGAGAATGGGGGACCGCTCCGGAGCTCGCACGGTGTGAAGATCGCGCCCGAACTTGGGGGAGAAAAAAGCTGCCGCCAGATCGTAATTCCCCGTATGCGTGGTGGCTATGATGGCCGCGCCCGGCGTGGTGCGTAGTTTCTCGAAGATCTTCGGGTTATCGATTTCCCACGTCACGACTTTCTGTCCTAAGCGGGTGCGCATGCCGTCGATACACGTCCAGCCGAAGTTGACGAAAACGCGGTAAACCCCCACGTAGCCCTCTGCCCAGGATAAATCGGGCCAAATGACCCTGAGGTTCCGGCGGATCGCCCGTCTTTGGGCATGGGCCAAAACCAGCACGATGAACGCGCAAATATAAAGGACCCCGGCCTCGATGAATCGAGGCATCCCCGCCCATCTCAGCGCTCCCGACATGGCCCGCGACGGGAAATCCCCGAAAAGCCCAAATCGCGACACATCCGTCTCTTGCTTTATCTCGGGTTCGGAGTTTATATCTGCGGTCATCTGACAGGCGTTGTTTTCTAAACCACTTTCCTACCCAGATCCTCACTTCTGAGCAACCATGCAAATTATGAATCACCGGGAACCCCGATCGATCGCCGATGGAATTGATCGTTCTGCAGACTATGACGTCATCATCATGGGTGCTGCTTTTTCCGGTTCTTCATCCGCCCTGATGCTCAAACGCCAGTTTCCTGAACTCCGTATCTTGCTCATCGAGCGCAGTGCAGAATTCACGCGCAAAGTCGGAGAGAGCACCTCAGAGGTCGCCGGATGTTTCCTTACGCGCATCCTACGTGTGGGCATGCACCTCAACACCAAACATGTCATGAAGCATGGACTCCGCATGTGGTTTCACAAAGACGGAAGCAATGCTCCCGGGAAATCCACCGAACTCGGCCCCGCCTTCCAAGGTCGGCTGCCCACGTTCCAACTCAACAGGATGACGCTCGATACCGAATTGCTCCGGCAGGCCGAAGAACTCGGCTGCGAAGTGGCCCGCCCCGCCACCATCGGGAATCTCGACCTCGGCGGCATAGGAAGAAACTCCGTCACTTTTAAAACCCATGATGGCGAATCCCGCACCGTGACGGCAGGATGGTGCATCGACGCCTCCGGAAAATCCGCGAAGATCGCTAAAATGCGCAAAACTTGGCGCTCCCATGCCAAAGAGCACCCGACCGCTTCGATGTGGACCCGTTTCAAAAACGTCAATCCTCTCGATTCCTACGACAGCGCCAAGCAGCTGGAAGGCGCGAGCCCAAAAGTCATCTCACAGCGCGGCTTCGCCACGAACCACCTGATGGGCTTCGGTTGGTGGTGCTGGATCATCCCGCTCGACAGCGGCGAGGTCAGCGCCGGACTCACTTGGGATTCACGCCTTTTCACCCCGCCGGATGAAGGCAAGATTTCCGAGCGGATTCAGGAACACTTGCTCAAACAGCCGGTTGGCAAGGTCATGTTTGAAAAGGCGGTGGCCGTGGAAGACGATAATTGCTACTATAAAAATCTCGCTTACTGGTCTGAGGAGGTTGCTGGTGAGGGCTGGATCAGCGTCGGCGACGCCTGCGGCTTTATGGACCCGCTCTACAGCCAAGGTCTCGATTATTGCGCCCACACGACCTACTCGGCATACACATTGTTGCGCACTTATTACAGTGGCGAGTGTGTCAAAGAGGGTATTATCAAGCGCAACAAGGAGTTCAAGCGCAGCTACTTCGACTGGTTTAATGCGCTTTATAAGGACAAATACTGGTATTTGGGTGATGCGGAGCTGATGCATGCTGCATTTCTCATGGATATCGCGACCTACTTCGTCGGGCCTGTCCGCGGTGTTTACACCGACGAGGACTCCGAATTTGAGGAAATGCCGTATTCCTCTTCCATCGGACATGTTTTCGCGGTCTTCATGGCATTTTATAACCGTCGCTTGGTGAAACTGGCCAAAAAGAAAATTACGGCTGGCATTTACGGGGACAAGAACCTCGATGAAAGCTACATCATCACCACCAGCTTCAACCCCGATTTATCAAGCTTCAAACACCTGCGGGCAGGGATTCGCATCTGGTTAAGACTGGAAGCAAGGCTCGCCTTTACCCCGCTGGCCAAGGATGCGGATGAACCCTCAACGGCCTCGCCGCTGCCACAATTCGGGTATTGCAAGTAAGTTTAGCGCAGTGGTGCAGCACCTGTCTTTTGTAGCGCGACTTCGTGCTTCGCGCTTTGCAGTTCCTCGATTCGTGCTTTCAATCCCGCATGTCACGCCGGTTCTGGATTCCTGCACTTTTGGTCATCGCCATCCTATTTGCATCGGCGGGCTTGTTTCGGCTTCGTTTTGACACAGATGTCCTCTCGATGTTGCCTGGCAAACTGCCGGAGGTGAAGGGTTTGAAAGCGTTCCACAAAGCTTTTTCACGCAATGACGAGATGATCGTCCTGATCGAAGGTCGCCAGGCGGATGAGGGATTATTAGGCCCAGCGGCCGAGTCTCTGGGGAAAAAGCTCCAAGCCGACGGAGTGGTGAAAAAGGCTCGCTGGCAACCGGCTTGGATGAGCAATCCGTCCGAGCTATCTGAGCTGGTGGCCTACCTCTGGCTTAATGGCGATCCCTCGACGACAAAGGCCCAAGCGGAAAAGCTGGCTCCGGGAGCTTCGGAAAAAATGGTGAAGGCCTCGCTCGCCCAGGTCGCAAACTCGATGGACGGCATGGAGGTGGCGATGAAAGCGCACGATCCCTATGGCTTTCTTCAGCACCCGGCAGTTACTGCTTTGACGTCCGCTGCCGAGCAGGGGAGTGGCGAGGCCTATGAAAGCCCGGATGGCAGGGCGCACCTGCTTTTCATCAGTGCTCCCACGTCTATGCCCGGTTATCGCGAGGCTGCGGACTGGATCGTGACGGTGAAAAAATCGGTGGCGGCCTGGCAGGAAACGGATGGCAAGGGCTTGACGGTCCGCTTCACGGGTGAACCCGCATTTGCCTCGGAAATTGGCAACTCGATGGAAAATGATCTCAGTGGATCTATCAGTATCACCCTTGGGTTGATCGCGCTTCTGTTCTGGTGGATGCAGCGTCGGCTCTCCCTGCTGGTCGGACTCACCGCCGTCCTCGTGCTGGTCTTCGCGGTGGCGATGGGAGTGGCCGGCTGGATGTATGGAAAGCTCAGTATCATGGCCCTCAGCTCGGCGGAAATTCTCATCGGCTTGGCTGTCGATTATGGGTTGGTGATTTGTCAGGAGGCCAAGTCCACTGGCCATGATGCCAAGGCGCTGATGTCCGCCAGTGCCCGCCCGGTGCTCTGCGGAGCGCTGACGACGACCGTGCTCTTCCTCGCTCTCAATCTCGGCGGCTTGCCCGGAATGGCGCAGCTCGGGACCATCGTCGCCGTCGGACTCGCTGCTGCAGGAGTGATGATGATCGTGCTTTATCTGCCCTTCGTTGCGAAGTTCGGGGTCGATCGCGAGCCGGCCACTGGTTCGGGGAAATTTCTGCCGCGCCGCCGCCTAGCGTGGTCGCTCACGGCTCTACTTTCGCTCGTCTCGATCATCGTACTGGCGGTGTATGGGATGCCGAAGATGGTGTTCGACTCGAATATCATCCGGCCGCGTCATAGCGATGCCATGGAGGCCTTTGAACGGATTCGCGCCGTTTTCCCCGGTTTTGATGACGAAGCAATCAGCTTGGTGGTGGAGGCACAATCGGATGCGGAGATGCGGACGCGTCTGGCTGAAGCGCAACGAAGGATCGCTGTGGCAAAAGAAGGCGGGATGATAGACACCTGCCGGCTGCCGCTCGATTGGTGGCCGGACCCGGGCATGCAGGAGGCGAACCGGGTGACGGTGAGGGCGATGGCCACCGACCGCGAGCGGCTGTTAGAAGAGGCCGCTGCGGGGGGCTTTTCCGAGGAGGGGCTCTCTCTCGACAGGGCGGTCATGGAAGCAATGGCGCGGCAGTCGGCGGAAACGTCGGTGGTTTTTCCTGAGTCCGAATCCGCCCGCGAGGTGATGCGCCTTTTCATGAGCCGCAACGAAGGTGGTGGTGGATACGTCCTCGGTAACCTTGCTCCCGCAGAGGGAATGAAACCCGCAGGTAAGGATTATGAGCGCTTCGGCGTGATGAATGGTGGAGGTATTTGGCTAAGCGGTTGGAGCCTTTTTAAACCCGCGCTTTCGAAGCTGCTGCGAGAAGACTTCACCCGGATGTTGCTGCCGATGGTGCTGTTACTTCTCGGAATGATGTTCTTCATCTTCCGTCGTGCCGCGGATGTCGGCATGGCCCTCTTTGCGATGGTCATCAGCACGCTATTGCTACTTGCGATCATGAGCGCCGCCGGGCTGAAGTGGAACTTCGTCAACCTGATGGCCACGCCGCTTTTATTGGGTGCGAGCATCGATTACGCCATCCACGTCACGCTCACGCTCCGGCGCACCGGCGGGTGCTTCAAGGAGCTATGGAACGGCACGGGAAAAGCCCTGCTGTTCTGCGCGGCCTCGAACGTCATTGGCTTCGGCTCATTGATTTGGTCTTCGAGTGAGGCGCTCGTCAGTTTAGGCGTGGTGGCGGTTATCGGCATTTCCCTCAGTATGGCAGTCTCTCTATTCTTACTGCCGGGGTGGAAGTCGGTGGACGGGTGATCAGGCAAACACTTTTGTGGGTTGATGCCGCTCGCCACACCATATAGCGAAATGCATGACTCCTCGCTTGATTTTCATCGCCTGCCTCCTCCTTCCCGGCCTTGTCGCGGCCGATTCCCTGGAGCCTCTTAGAGTTGCTCTGGAAAAACGCTCGGAACACCAAACTGTCAGCGTGAACGTCAAACAGACAAAAAAAATCCCAGCTCTCACCCAAGACATCGTCATTCGTGGTCACCTCTGGCTTGTGCCCGGCCGGTCCTTCCGCTGGCAACTCGGTGATCCACTCGTCCAAGGCGCCGTTTACGATGGCGCAAAAGTCCACCTCGCCGACGAATCCGGAAAAACCTCCGTGCTCGATCCCGACGACCGCCGCGTCAAGCCGCTCCTTCTTATGCTCGGCATCGGCGAAAGCGCGTCCTTCGACAAGATCCAGCAGGTGTTCTCAGCCGATGGCGTCAATGTCGTGGACGAGCATTTCATCGTCAATCTCGTGCCGAAAGGCCAGTTGCAACGCGTGATCCGCTCGATGGTCATGCAGATCAACACCCGGACTTCATTTCCCGAGCGCATCGAATGGACTCAAAAAGATGGCACGGTCATCGTCACCGAGTTTTCGCCTCCGGTTTTCGACAAAAAGCTCCCCACCGACGTCTTCGATGCTGCACTTACGAGCTACCCGTGGAAATGACGCGTTTTCCGCTCGCTGCCGATTTTCAAAACGAAAAACTCATCCCCAAAGAGAATCCCAGCGCGTCGATTCCTGGGTTAGGCGTAGTCGCCCCGCCATTCGACATGTGTTGGAAAAACGGCCCTGCGAACAACGCCGTCGTCTCATTCATCTGATACTGAATCCCAGTTTTCGCGAACCAGTTGAGGGTGAAATCTTGGCCCTGACCGCCTACCACATCTGTGCTGTCGATCACGCCGAATCCGCCACCGATCGAAAAATACACCGACCAAGCTTGATCCGCAGACCACCACTCCACCGATGGGGAACCTGAGATTCCGAAGTAATGATCCTCCGGTCCCTCCTCCACCCAAGTGGCGATCAGCGAGGCATGACTCCTCACCACCAACGCCGATCCGTCATCGAACTCCTTCTTAAGCACGAACGGGCTTCTCCACGAAAACGCCGCCTGCACCAGGGTGTAATCCAAGGGAGTGTTGTTTCCCACGCCCCAAAGCACCCCTGTCTCCAGATCGAAAACGTTCCGAGCCCACGGTGCCGCCACTGCCTCCGAGGCCAGTCCCATTCCAGAGGAAAAACACATGAGCCCGATAATTTGCATTCGCATACTATGGCTATTACTACCCAGCGCCCCGACTTGGCAATCCACTTTCCTCACGCTTCCGAGCTGGTCAGGGGAAAGACTCAATTAAGTTACCTGTTGTAAGTCGCTCAACTTTGGTGGTCCCGAGTGGAATCGAACCACTACCTACGGCTTCGGAGGCCATCGTCCTATCCATTGGACCACGGGACCAGTGCGCTTGCGCTGAGGTAGGAATGCGTAACGGGCCTTGCTGGAATTGGCAAGGGAAGGATTTCAGTTTCTCACGGATTGCGTCCGGTCCCAAGCTGCCCAAAAGGCGGTGGTTTGGGCGGCGTCGGGAATTATTTCGAGGAGCAAAGTTTTTTCCCCAGTTTCTAATTTGTCGAAATCATCGACAGTCCGGATGCGGAGGTGGTTCATCCCCCAAAGCGTGGCGAGGCCAGATAGATCGGCGGTTTGCGGGTTGGTCATCCACTCGACCGCACGTGGGCTCATGCTTTGCAGGCGCGGCAAGCGTTCGAAAATTTTGCCGCCACCATTGTTGATGACAGCGAGCACGCGTCCTTGGCAGTGGATTTGTTCGAGCACAAACGGCGCAGCAAGATCATAAAGCGCGGTGAGATCGCCCACGACGGCCCACGTTTCACTCACATCGGCGGACCAACCGAGCCAGGTGCTGACTTGGCCGTCTATGCCGTTCGCACCGCGGTTCGCACGGACCGATGGAACGGGCCGCACCCATTGGGCGAAATGATTCCACTCGCGGATCGGCATGCTGTTACCGAGGAATAGCCCGCCACCTATGGATGCGTAGTGCGAAAGCGTGCGCAGGAGTGCGGGCTCGCTGTCGGGGTAAATTTCGAGCAATTCATCAATTTTCACCGCACGGCTACCAGCCCCGGTGAGGTAGCCAAGCGCGTCGTCGGCGAGTTCGATGGGGCCAAGTGCTTGGATGATCCTGTCGAGTGAGCCGCGGACGACGTTAGATTCGCGTGCAAGGCCGGGCAGTCCATTGCGACAAGCGGACCAGACGGACACCTGCTGCAGTTCTTCGAGATCGCGCCAGATGCGACCGCTGGGGACTTCGCCCAGACGGAGGATTTTCCCAGGCGGGCGGGATTTCAGAATGCGGTCTGCATCGTGGATGGCGAGCGACTGTAAGGCTTCGCGCAGGCCGCTGGTGGCCTCAGCCACGACTGGAGCGCCCAGGTCTTGGCAAAAATGAAACACCTCCTCGCGCTCGTCTGGCTCCAGTCCGCCCACGAGAACGACGATGCCTTTGTAGGGTTCTTCGCGCAGCCAGCGGGCGAGCGCTGCGACGTTGAGTTTCTCCTTCACAGACATAAATTCACCGAGTTTTTCATTCGAGAAATTTTCGTCACCAGCTTCGAAGGCTTCTTCGAATTCCACATTCAGGTGCAGCGGCTGCTTCCCATCCCAATCCACGAAACTCCCTCGCCATGCGTGATTTCCAAAAATCCCCGGTTGCTCGATGGTCTGTGGCGCGCCCGTCCCGCGAAACGCCGCCGGGCGGTCTGCGGTGATCGCGACAAGTGGACGCCCCTGATAGTGCGCCTCGATGATGGCGGGTAACAGCTCAGCCACAGCAGTGCCGCTGGTGGTAATGACAGCGCAGGGCAGGGCGGTTTCCATCGTTCGCCCGAGCGCAAAGAATCCCGCGCTGCGTTCCTCAAAATGCCGCCAGACACGGACCAGTCCGGCGTTTTCGGCGCGGGCGAGCGCTTCGAGAAGGGCTGCATTTCGCGCCCCAGCACAGACGACAAACTCGCCGACGCCCGCATTGAGACAACTTTTCACCACATCGACCGCTGGATACCATGAGTTCACACCGGCTTTGCTATCCCAGGCGGGGGAGAATGTCCAAGCGTGTGATCACAGTTTCTTCCACTTTCCTCGATCTGCTGTCACCGCCTCACATTGCCCTCCGCCACCGACCTTTGGGTCAATTCGAAATCAAAAACAATCCTAACAATCTGCCGGAATTTCGTCCAGAAATCAGTTGCACCTCAGGCCATCCTTGGGGAGGGTAAAACGTCGGAAGTATGGAATTGCGTAGCTTAAACCGGAGCGCGATTTGTCCCAGAGAATCCGCGTTTCGCGTGAGCGCACGCCTTGCATAGCCTATTTTCCATCAAGTCCGCTGTTGAATCATGCCTGAGCTACCCGAAGTCGAAACCACTCGCCGCGGCATTGAACCGCATGTCACGGGCGCGCGGATCACCGAATTGATCATCCGGCGGCGTGATTTGCGCCAGCCGGTCTCGGAGAACATCCTTGAAATCGAAGGGCGCGTGATCCGGGGCGTGACGCGGCGCTCGAAGTATTTGTTACTAGAAATAGATGACGGCACGACACTGCTGATTCACCTCGGGATGTCTGGCAGTTTGCGGGTGATCCAGTCGGCGGCGGATTGGAAAAAACATGACCACCTCGGCATCACCCTGGGAAATGGCAAGCAACTGCGTTTCCATGATCCGCGGCGTTTCGGGCTGGTGCTGCGGTTGATGGAGTCCGATCCCTTGACGCACGCCTTGCTGGAAAACCTCGGTCCGGAGCCGTTGGAAAGCGGCTTCACTGCGGATCACCTAAAATCGATCTGCGCGAAACGCTCCGCTGCGATCAAACTCATCATCATGGACGCGAAGGTCGTCGTGGGCGTGGGGAATATCTACGCTTCCGAGGCCTTGTTCTGTGCTGGCATCCGGCCAGATCTCCCGGCCAACAAGCTGACGAAGCCGCGTCTTCTCAAACTCGTCGCGGCCATCCGCCAGGTTCTATCTGCGTCGATAGAGCAAGGCGGCACGACCTTGCGAGACTTTCTCAACTCCGACGGGCAGCCCGGTTATTTCAAACAGCGGCTCTTCGTTTACGACCGTAAAGGCGCGCCCTGCCGGATTTGTGAAACTTCGATCAGCCATGCCGTGCTTGGCCAGCGCGCGACGTATTGGTGCTCAGTCTGCCAGAAGTGACGAGTGGCACTACTTGGCAATTAAATCCACCATGTGCCCGCCATGGGCTGTCACCCACTTGCCCTTTTTCACCACTTTGGTGAAACCCAGCCCGTTGGCGGCGGCCGCTTTGAAAACTTCCCACGCCTGCGTCGCCAAGATACCGGAAACGATGAGGTCGCCACCAGGCGCCAGCGATTTTCCAATCACCGGCCATGCTTCGATCAGGATAGTGGAAAATAAATTAGCGAGCACCACATCGTAACCCTTTTTGCGAGGCTGCCATTTCAGGACATCCTGCTCCTTCATCTGGATATCCGGTGTGCCATTGCGCTCGATGTTGCGCACGCCGACAGCTACGGCGAACGGGTCGAAATCACAGGCAAACGTCTCGCCAGCACCGAGTTTCTTCGCCGCGATGGCCAGCACCCCAGTGCCAGTTCCGAGATCCGCGACAGTCCAATTTGTGCCTTTACGGGCACGTGCCACATCCACAAGCAGACGCAGGCAGGTCGAGGTGGTCGCGTGATCACCCGTGCCGAAGGCCATTTCAGGCGGAATCACTATGATTTCGCGCTTTGGATTCGCCTTCTTCAGCGCGGCGAGTTCCTGTGGCCGTTTTTCTGCAGTTAGCACGAAAACGTCCCGCACCTTGACGGGGCGTGGCGCTTCGACCGGCTTATCCCACTCGGCGGTTGCCATTTTGCGGATGCTGCCGCCGAATCGTAGGACCACGGCTTCAGCTTCTTCCTGGGTGGCGCAAAAGAGACGGATGCGGATAGATTTTCCGCCCTTGATCATCTCGATGACCAAATTTGGGTTTCCGGCGAATCGTTCTTCCCATGCATCCATCCACTTTGCCGCAGAGAGTTTCGACCAGACAAACATGGTAAATTGCGTAGTAAAATACGCTCCAGAAAAATTGGAGCGGGCGATGAGATTCGAACTCACGACATCCACCTTGGCAAGGTGGCGCTCTACCACTGAGCTACGCCCGCGTCGGAAAACGCGTCGACGGCTTTCTACATGGGGCCAGATCACGGGCAAGCCAAAATTCACAAATTTTCCATGTTCATTTTTCCGGCGTTGCGTTTTCTTTGCCGCACGCATGTCCGATAAGCTCGCCGAAATAATCGCCACCAAACACCTCGAAGTCGCCGCCCTCATGCCACGCGCTGCACTGCTCCGCGCCGGAGCCCTCCAGCGCAATGACTTCGGCGGCTTCCGCGCCGCGATCGACCGCGGGCCCGGCCGCCTCGGCGTCATCGCTGAGATCAAAAAAGCCTCGCCCTCCGTCGGCCTCATCGATCCAGACTTCGACCCGGTCCGCCAGGCGAAGCGTTATCTCGACGGCGGCGCGTCCTGCCTCTCGATCCTCACTGACGAGAAATACTTCCAAGGTTCTCTCGCCTATCTCTCACAAATCTCGAAATTTTCCGCCGCCCCACTCCTCCGCAAGGACTTCATGATCCATGAGGTACAAATCCACGAAGCCGTCGTCACCGGCGCAGATGCCATCCTGCTCATCGTCGCCGCGCTTGATGATGCAACGCTCCGCCGTCTCTACGACGAGGCTAAATCCTTCTCTCTCGATGTGCTCGTGGAAGTCCACGACCTCCGGGAAATGGAGCGCGCCCTCGAACTCGGTGCCGACCTCATCGGCGTGAACAATCGGAACTTGAAGACCTTCACCGTAGATCTCGCCACCACCGAACAACTGGCCGAAGAAGTCCCGGACGATGTGCTTCTGGTTTCCGAAAGCGGCATCAAGTCGCTAGAAGACGCCCAGCGCGCGCTCGACGCAGGAGCGAATGCCGTGCTCATCGGTGAGGCGCTGATGCGCGCCCACGACCCGTCGAGGGAAATCGAGGCCTATCTGGCGCTGGAAAGCGTTTAACGAGATTGATCCACAGGTTGAGGCCTTCGACGACGTACGCTGAAGTAGATTTTGCCGGTTTTGAAAGTTCATTAGCAAGTCCTCGTGGTTTCGCAGTGTGCCGACAAGTTTCTTCACATGCGCAAGTTTGCTCCGCATGGCACCGGCACCACCACCATGAGTGGCCTCACCGAGTCTGGCCAGCCGCTCACCGTCACCAGCCCAGGCAATCTCGTCACCACCACCACCTGCGACGTCATGGGCCGAAAAATTTCCGCCACTCTCACGGATGCCACCGTCTCCTACACCGCCTAACACCCCCGACGTCGCCATCACTCACGAACCCCTCGGTCGCCAATCCACCGTCACCACCGTTGTCGCCAAATCCGAGTTCACCTACGACCCCGCCACCCTCGCCGTGGACACCGAGGTGATCTCCTACAACCTCGACACTACCCCCGGCTACGAATTCTTCCGCGTCCTCGACCGCTCCCGCGACGCCCTTGGGCGCGACACCGGCTTCATCTTGGGGAGCACACCCGCCCCGGGTGTGGGTGGAGGCGCCCCCGCCTCCACCATCGTCGAAGCACAAGCCGCGTATGCCTACTCACCCACTGATGGCCGCATTGCCCAAATTTCAAATCCTCAAATCTCAAATCAAACCTTCTCCTACGCCTACACCCCCAACTCCAACCTTTTGGCGACAGTCACCGGCCCCATCCACACCGTCATCAATGAATGGGAACCCACCCGCGACGTCCTCGACACCAAGACAAACAAACTTGCCATCACCGTCATCTCCAAATACGACTACGCTGTGAATGCCATCGGCCAGCGCACGGGAGTCGCCACCAGCGGCACCGCCTTCCCGGCCC
>JANMYL010000049.1:0-3143 GCA_031382045.1 Akkermansiaceae bacterium
GGCTACGTGCTGGCATTTCTCAGCGAGTACCTGACGGCCACCGGCGACCCGTCGGTGATGCCCGGGATGAAACGTTTCGCGCTGGAAATCGCACGCGGGCAAAGTGCTGTCGGCACTTGGGGGCATGATTTTTCAGATACGGGTGTGAATCTCAAAGGCTACGGCGCGATGAATGCGCCCGGCCTTACCCTCACGATCGGTTTGGTGCTCGCACGCGATGCGGGTGTGAAGGAGCCGGAAGTCGATCGTGCCATCGCCAAGGCCACGAAATTTCTCCGCTGGTATGTCAACAAGGGCGCAATTCCCTACGGTGATCACCAGCCGTTCTTCGCGCACGAGGACAACGGTAAGTGCGCTGCCGCTGCCGTGCTCTTTGATATGGTCGGTGACCTCGAAGCTGCGGAGTTTTTCGCGAAGATGGCCACTGCCGCCTACAGCGAACGCGAGCGCGGACACACGGGCAATTATTTCAACATTCTCTGGGCGCTGCCCGGCGTCGCTCGCTGCGGCCCACTAGCCATCGGCGCTTACATGCGCGAGCACGCGTGGTATTACGACCTCGCACGCGGATGGGACACCAGCTTCGGCTACCAAGGCTCGCCCGTCGGCGAGGAGGAGCATAAAAAATACACCGGCTGGGATTGCTCGGGCGGCTATCTACTGGCCTATGCCCTGCCGCTTAAAAGCCTGCGACTTACTGGGAAAAAACCTTTCACCGTCCCGCCGCTCAATGCCACACAAACCGCGGCTGTCATCGCCGCCGGACGCGACTACACCTACAAAGGCGAAGAGAGCCTCTACGAAAAACGCACCTCAGAGCAACTGCTCGTCGGACTCTCAAGCTGGTCGCCCTTTGTCCGCGGACGCTCCGCAGCTGCGTTCGGAAAACGCGAAGGCGATTTCGTTCCCACGCTGCTGAAATTGCTTAAGGATAAAAATCGCAATACCCGCTACGGTGCCATCGAAGCCCTCGGTGCGCTCGGCCCGCGCGCCGATACCGCCGCTCCACAACTCCGCGCGGCGCTGTTAGACTCCGACCCGTGGATTCAATGCCTCGCTGCCAAAGCATTGCCCGAACTTGGCCCCGATGCGCGCAAAGCCAGTGTCAGCGACCTCCTTACGCTCATCGTCCGCCAGAACCCTGCAGACCCGCGCCGCCAAGCCGCGCGCTCCGCCAGCTTTGCACTCTTCGCCCCCATGCCCGGTGAGCGCATCCCACGCAGCATCCTCGCCGAATCGCTCGAAGGCGTGGACCGCTCCAAACTCATCCCCGCGCTCCAAGCGCTCCTCGCGCATCAGGACAGCGTCCCCCGCGGCTCTGTGAGCAGGACTTACTCGCATCTCACTGACGCTGAACTCGTCGTGCTGCTGCCAAGTATTCTCAAAGCTGTCGAGAAACTCGCGCCGAGCAACGAAATGTTCGGCGACGCCATTCGCCTAGCCGGCCTCGACCTGCTCTCGCGCTTGCAAATCCGCGAAGGCATGGCGCTATGCGTCTCCGTGATGGAACCTAACCGCTGGGGCGAGAAGAAGCGCTACAAGGACTGCCTCACCTACCTCGGCCGCTACGGGACCAACGCAAAATCGCTACTGCCGAAATTGCAGGAAATTCGCACCTATTTCGTGACCGTGGCAAAAATCCCCGCCGAGCATCTCACTGTGTTCGACAAACTTGTGGCCGACATCGAATCCAGCACCGCCACGCCGAAGCTAGTGAGCATCGCGGAATTCAAGACACGGCCCACCGCCAAATAATCGACCATTATCATTATAAAGTGACAGATATACTGCAATTGTGAAAATATCGCCAATTTATTGAAATGCGAAACCCGACCCCATTCAGTTCCATGAGGGTGTGATCCCCGTCGAGGGAAACACTGGCCCAGCCTTGTTGGCGGATGAAGGCCTGCGGGTCTTTGGCGATGCGTTCCAACAGCTCGATGTCTCCCCGGTCGCGGGCTTCGTTGATCGCCCGGGTGAGGAGTTCGTAAGTCTTGCGCTTTTCCGGGTCCTGTTCGTGGAGATCCGGGTGAAACCGGGGATTGACCCACGCTCAAGAATGGATCAACTTTAAAAATGATGACAGCCTCAGTCGAATTGGATTTGAAACAACGCCTTGCCCGGCTACCCGAGCGGGACCGACGCGCCATGTCCGCCTACTTGCTCAGGCTCAAACACCAGTCAAAAAGCGGCCGCCAGGGCATCTCGAAGCTCATGAAGGAAATGGACTTCGGCAAGAAAACCGGTCTATCCAAACTCGCCGCCGATCTGGGTCATGGCTGACAGTCACCCATACGAGCCGGTCCTCTCGTCCAAGGCCGCCGCCTTCCTCGTCGCCCTCTCCAAATCCCGCCAGCGGAAATTGATTGGCCTGCTTGATCAACTTGCGGACAATCCATCCCAAATTGGCGACTACTTCGAGCCGGATGAATCCGGACGAGAGGTGCAATTCATCCTCGTCCGGGATCTTCTCATCGCATTCTGGGCTGACCACGCTGTCAGGGAATTGAGAATTGTGGATATTGAGGAAGTCTGAGAGACCGCTCTTAAAACGGCACCTCTCCCGCCAGTTCTCCCGCCTCCTCCGCCACCCGCTCTGCCTCGGCCTGCAAGCTGGAGATCTCTTTCTCCAATTCCTCCTGCTGCGCGGTGTCGATGGTGTCGATGGTGTCGATGGTGTCGATCACGGCCGCGTCTTTCTCGGCACTCTTGATGCCCTATTCGAGGACGGCGATGGAATTTTCAAGATGAAGAGGAAGGCACCGCGAATCTGGCGAATTGAGCGAATCTTCAAGAGGAAGAATGGAACGATTGGGAGCTTTCATCTTTTGATTCTTCATTCGCCTGATTCGCTAGATTCGCGGTTCCTATACTCTTAAATCGCGGATGCCCCCAAGTAGCCTTCGATGACTTTAGGATGATACTGGGTTTCCTTCGCCGTGCCCTCGGCGAACAGGAAGACTTCGTAATCCGGGCAGCCGGTCGCGTTCCTGGTAGTAGGGACGCAGGGCACCGAACAAGCGCGAGGGCACCGAGTCCACCTTGGATTTCTCCACCCCGTCATCCAGCTCCAGATCCGCGAGGCGGCTGCGGGCGGCCTCGATGAGTCGTTGGTAATGCTCCAGCCCCGGATGCCGGAAAAT
>JANMYL010000052.1:0-27255 GCA_031382045.1 Akkermansiaceae bacterium
TTCCACGCTGCGATATAATTCCAAAAATGATGTTTTCCGTTCCCCAAACGGCGAAATGAAACGCATCGAAGACATTAAAGCAGACTCATCCAGTATCCTAGGCGCATGGAGTGGTCTCGAATGGAAATTCGAAGAAGAAACTGGCCTCGGCAAGATCAAGGAAAACTTCGCACTTGGCCGTCTTGCAGACAATAATCACGGCTTAATTGTCTATCGCGCCCAAGAACTTTCCACCGAGGGCACTCGCCTGCTGGACAAAAGCCTAATCGTCCGTTTTCCCCTGAGCAAAGCCGGGCAAGCTAAGGAATCTACTCCTAAACCTGCAGTGGTCAAACCTGCCACCAAGGCCAAGCTCAAAAAATAAGTGATGAATTCCGTAGCCCCGATTGGCGAGAAACGCCGGGGCTTCCGCCGCTGGCGATGGCTGGCATATTGTCTGCTAGGATCGCGCGGAGGCACACTGCTGCTGGGAAATCTCGCGCTTTTTAATTTGCGGGCCTACCGCCAGATCGCTTTTAGAATCAAGCAACACACCGGCACGGAAACCCGCATCGGAGGCGCATGCCGGTCGTTGTGGAACTGCTCCACCCCGTTGCGCGCAGCCGATAATGCCAAGTTCGACCGCAGCAGCGCCGTCACTTACCTGCGCGGTGCCTTTGATCTGGAAGCCTTCAGCAATATCAGCCAACTCTTCCTTCGTCTGGGTAAAGACAACCCGATCTTAAACCTATAATATTGAGCCACACCTTCATGAGAATCATCGCCGGAAAAGCCGGACGCATCGCCATCAAAGTCCCGTCCGCCGTCGCCCGACCGACCACCGACTTCGTCCGTCAGGCGCTATTTTCCATTCTCGGCGAGCGAGTGGAAAATGCGCGCGTGCTCGATCTCTTCGCCGGCTCCGGTGCGCTCGGACTCGAGGCCCTTAGCCGCGGAGCCACAGCCTGCACCTTCGTCGATGAACATCGCCAAGCCGTGACCGTCATTCAGGAAAACCTCGCCAAGGCGCACCTCGACGGCGGCCACGCTGTAAAATCCGAAGTCACCGGCTTCCTAAAGCGCGACGTCAGCCGCTACGATCTAATCTTCGCCGATCCACCGTATTGGAAATTCTACGGCGACAAGGACCACATCGCGGACCTCCTCAAAAGCAGCCTACTCCCGCCCCGCCTAGCGGCAGGCGGCTGGCTGATCGTGGAAATCTCCTCCCACCAAAAATCGCCAGAGTCCGAAGACTTCACGCTCGTGGACCGCCGCGAATACGGCAGCAGCGCCATCCTAATTTATCACGCGACAGCGATAATCTAACTCGAAAGCAATGCGCTCATTCACCGCCCTTGCGATATACCGACTCCTGTTGCCGCTGCTTTTCATCGTGGCCTTTCCCGGCTGGCTGGTGAAAATGTTGCGCCGTGGCGGCTTCGGCACGCAGCTCCGCGAGCGCGCAGCGATTTACACCACGCCTCTGGAATACGAACCCTGCGGCGCAGTCCATTTTCATGCTGTTAGCGTCGGCGAGGCGATGCTCGCACTCAAACTCATCCGCGAGTGGTTAGTCCGCGAGCCCAGCCACCGCTTCGTGCTCGCCACAGGCACTGCCACCGGGCACGCCGTTGCCACCGCAGCTGCTATTCCCGGCCTGCGTGTCACCTACTCGCCGTTGGATTTTCCGTCGATGATCCACCGCTATCTGAATCGCTTTGAGCCATCTCAAATCGTTCTAATCGAAGCCGAGGTCTGGCCACACTTACTACTAACATGCCAGCACCGGGATATCCCCGTCCGCCTCGTCAACGCCCGCATGTCTCCGCGCTCCACCCGCCGCTTTGCTAAATTCGCCGTCTGGCTTCGCCCGATCTATCGACTACTCGACGCCGTCGCGATTCAAGAAGCGGAAGACGCCGTGATCTGGCAGAAGCTCGGTATCGCCCGAGAAAAAATCCACCTGACAGGCAGCCTGAAATTCGATCCTGCCAGCGGCGCGCGTCCAAACCACCGCCCAGAATTCCAAGAAATGTTAAATTTTTTCGGAGCTAACCGCCCGGTCGTCCTAGCTGCCAGCACGCATGCGGGCGAGGATGCCTACATCGCAGCTGCGATCCGTGAGGCGAATCCGGAGGCGCTTGCCGTCCTCGTGCCGCGCCATGCCGAGCGGCGGGCGGAAGTCACGGCAGATTTGGAGAGTGCTGGGTTTTTGATAAAACTCCGGTCTTCCGCACTCCCTGCCACCGTTGATCACCGCCACGTTTTGCTCATCGACACCACCGGAGAGCTGAGTGATTGGACCGCACACGCAGACGTGGTCATCATTGGGAAAAGTTTTCTAGCAACCGGCGGACAGAATCCCTGCGAGGCCATTATCGCCGAGAAACCAGTAATTTTTGGCCCGCACATGGAGAACTTCCAACCGCTCGCCAGCCGCCTCATCGCCAGCGGCGGCAGCATTTCCGCTAGCGGTCCAGCCGAACTCGCGCGCGCCATCCGCACCGCGCTTAATCCAGAAAAATCACTGGCAATGACTCACCACGCATCCGCCCAACTCGCCCACCACAAGGGCGCGACACAGCGGATTTTGGCGCTTCTAAGGACTTAAAGCACTACGATATTTTGATGCAAGCGGGGTTTGTCATTTGAAAATTCCTCCCTAGACTGCACGGCGTGAGCGATTCTGAAAACGACCCATTGAACAGCCTTCTATCGAGTTTTGCCTTAGGCCCCGCGTGGGCGCGTGCTGCTGGCGACAGTAAGCCGGAGCGCACACCCAGAACATTTTCCGAAGACCGTCCGCCGCGCCGCGATGACCGTGGCTCCCGCAGCGGTGGCTCGCGCGATGGCGGCGAGCGCCGCCCATTCCAAGGCCGTAACCGTGATCAAGGAGATCGCCGCGATGCCCCTCCACGAATCGAGGAAATACGTCCAGAAAACGGAGTCTATGTGACCATCGCACCCGACACACAAGCCGTCCATCTCATCGGCAAGGAAATCCATCAGGTCGCCCGCGTCTATCCGCTTTTCGATGTCGCGAAAATTCTCCTCGCGGAAAAAACCCGCTGCAGGGCGATCTACGATGCCCCCGAGCCCCACGCTCCTCTCATTCGCGGTAAGCTGGAGGAAACGCTTTTTCTTACCCGTGAAGAAGCCGTTCGTCATCTCTGGAACTCGGAGCTGCGCAATGAGCTGATCGAGGAAGAGACCATCGAGGTCGAGCCGCCAACTGGAAATTTCCAAGCCATCGCTCGCTGTGGTATTTCTGGCGAATGGTTGGGCCCCGTCAATTTCCACTCCTATCAAACTAACCTGCGCCGCCTGCATCGCGAGCGTTTCGCCCGGATGCCGTTTGAGCTTTACGCTGCCAAAGTCCGCACCGAGCGTGGCGAGGAAGCTGTCAACGCGTGGTTAGAAACGATGAAGCACAAGACCCGTTGGCGAATCAAGGGCGAAGGCGATGAAGCATGGATCGAGGATCGTGCCGAAGCCGAGCGCGCCGTCGGTATCCGCTGCTTCGACAAGGCCTATGAAGAAGTCCGCACCGCCGACGTCTCCGGAGCTATACCACCCACCCATCTTTCCCCGTCGCTGCTGATGTCGCTAAAAATCGCGGGCACCCAAGCTCGCAACCATCCTGCGATTTTGATCCCCGCAGTGTGCCGCGCCGTCGAAGCCGAGCACCTACCCGTATTCAAACGCCAAGGCAAACTACACACCGGCCCCGCCCGCCCTAATCCACTGCCACTCAATCAAGTACTCGCCGAGCGCCCCGCCCAAATGGTCGCGTGGATCCGCGAGAATAAACCTGCAAAACTCGAAGGACTCTGGAAATCAGTCTTGCCCGAAGGCAGCACCGCACCGCCCGCCGAATACGCGGCTGACCTATTTTGGCTACTCCACCAAGGCCACATCCTGCTCTACACAGACGATACCCTCGCCGTCCAAGAAGCCCGCGAAACACGTGCTCTCGAAGCGGGTGAGGCACCAAAAAAGGCCAAGAAGAAGAAAAAGAAATCCAAGAAAGCGAAGCCTCCGGGCGAGGTCACCATTGAAGGAGAATCTCCTACCACTGCATTGCAAGCGGAAACGCCAGCCGAGGACTCATCGGAAGCTTCCCCGACATCCGTCGCCGAGACACCCGCTGTCGAGCCTCCTTCAGTCATAGAAGCTGCTGCCGAGGAACCGGCTTCCACAGAGCCAGAAGAAGAACTCCCCCACCCTTTCAGCGATTAAATTCTACAAATTAAAATTTCATCGCAGTTTCTGCCTTCCGAGGGTTGACGTCTTTCTTCCTCTATGGTTCAACCCTCTCGACTTGCTTCACGGAACGGTGGCTGAGTGGTCGAAAGCACTCCCTTGCTAAGGGAACGTACGGGTAACCGTACCGAGGGTTCAAATCCCTCCCGTTCCGCCATCCACTATCCGCCTAGATTGTGCAGTTCTTTTTTCCAGTTGGCTTGCAGGGTCGCTGATGTGGACCGTCCATACGGCATTAAAATCCGCTGATTTTTCACGTCCAGCCTTGAGTTGAAAGCAATTTCATCATTCTTTGCCGCCGTGCCCACTGTCCAACTTAAGTATCAAACATTCCACCCCTCGATCTGGCCCAAAATGATCGGCGAGGTTTCCCGCGACGCCACGCCCGGGTCATTTGTCCTCGTGTTAGGAAAAGAAGGCACGCCCTTCGGCTGGGGTCTTTGGAACCCGCGATCGCGCATGCCGCTGCGGGTGGTGAGCCACTCGCTGGATGAATTGGAGGACGAATCATTTTTCGAAAACGCGATTCGACGTGCCGCTAAATTACGACGAGAAATTCTCAAACTGGATGCACAAACTGACAGTTACCGCGCAATTCACGGTGACGCAGATTTCATGCCTGGCATCGTGGCAGACAAGTTTGCGGACGTGCTTTCAGTAGAAATCACCAATCTCGCAGCGTGGCAACGCCTACCGAAATGGCTACCGCTGCTCCATGAATGCTTCGACACGAAACGTGTCGTCGTCGGCGTGGACCAGGAATTGGCACGCATCGAAAACATCCCTCGCTACGGCGGGGTGGAGTCCGACAACGTGCGTTCGGTGAAAATTCGTGAACACGGCGTTCGCTATGAAGTGGATTTTTCGGAAGGTCACAAAACCGGGTTTTTCTGCGACCAGCGCGACAGCCGTGAAAAATTCGGTGCACTGGCGGAAGGTCGCACAGTGCTAGATCTTTGCTGCTACACTGGCGGGTTCGGGATTTCTGCGGCGCTCGCCGGAGCTGAAGATGTGACCAGTGTGGATCTTGACGAGACAGCCATCGCGATGGCCAAGCGCAATGCAAATTTGAACAATGCGCGGGTAAAATTCACTCACGCTGATGCATTCACTTGGGCGCGGACAATGATTGAAAACGGACGGACCTGGGACCTCGTCATTGCCGATCCTCCAAAATTCATCCACGGCCGCGAGGACGACATAGGCACGGCGAAATATGCGGATTTAAATAAACTTGCACTGCAACTCGTCGCGCCCGAGGGAATCTACGTGACATGTTCTTGCTCAGGAATGCTCGGTGCCGGCGAATTCGAACAAATCGTGATTACTTCTGCTCACCGCCGGAACAAACGCCTGCAAACCTTCGATCGCACCGGTGCCGGACCAGACCATCCGACGCTCTCGAATTACCCCGAATCACGCTATCTCAAGGTGCTTTGGTCGCGAGTGATTTGAATGCTTGAGAGCAGCTACGTCCTCATCGAGAGCTCTAAAACCTGGAAAGCCTGAAAGGTTTACCATCTCCAGAACTGGTAGAAACGAAACCCAGGATTACAAAAGCAACCACCCTCAAAAAAAATTGCACGACTAAGATTTTCTCTCGATCTACCCAGTTTTTTAGGAAGAATGGCATTCCATGAATATGAAACCAATCGTTGGAACTTGTGCCACAATGGTGGCAATGTATTGCTCGGGATTTGCCTTTGCAGGTGGTGAAGGCTGGTCCTCGGACTTCGCTGCGGCCAAGAAGGAAGCGGCAGTATCCAAAAAAGACTTACTCATCGACTTCACCGGTTCCGACTGGTGCGGCTGGTGCATCAAACTCAATAAAGAGGTCTTCAGCCAAGAGCCGTTCAAGGTGGGAGTGAAAGACAAGTTCGTCTTGGTAGAGTTAGACTATCCCCAGGACAAATCCAAACTCTCGGCGGAGACCATTAAACAGAATGAAGAACTCCAGAAAAAATACCCAGTCCAAGGGTTTCCGACGATCTTGCTAACTGATGCAGATGGCAAACCATACGCAACCACCGGCTACCAAGCAGGAGGCCCGGAAGCCTACGTGAAGCATCTGGACGAACTCCGTGCAAAGAAATTGGTGCGTGATGAATCTTTCGCCACCGCTGCCAAGGCCGTCGGCGTAGAAAAAGCCAAAGCCCTCGTTGCTGCGCTTGCTGCCATGGGCTTGGAAGATGCCATGATCGCAGAATTCTATGGCGACGTGGCTGAGCAAATTAAAGCTGCCGATCCTAAAGATGAAACCGGATTCGCCAAAAAGTCAGCGGCTAAAGCCCGGTTTGCGACATTCCAGAGCGAGTTAGAGGCTTGTGGGCAGAAAGACGACCACGACGGTGCTCTTGCGTTAGTAGACAAAGCAGTCAAAGAAGGTGGTTTCAGCACCGAAGACACCCAACAGATCATGCTCACCCGCGCGATGATCTTCAACCAACAGAAGAAATTCGACGAAGCATTGAAGGCCTTGGAGGACGCCAGAGCCTTCGCTCCGGATAGCGAGATGGCTGCCGGGATGAACGACATCAAGACTAGGATTGAGACTGGCAAAAAGGAGGAGAAAGCAGACAAGTAAGTTTTTTACCGCCTTCGAAAATATCAAGCACCGGCCCATTCTTGGGACGGTGCTTTTTATTTAATGATACAGCTACATACTGCTGAGCGTGAAAATTTATGAAGATACTTATGCCCTAATGCAATTCATGCGTCTCACCCAATTCTGACGGTTTGAGAATTTTTAACCGCCAGTCAAGAAATCCAGTGTATTTCAATTTTTTTAAGCACATAAGGACGAACTGTAGGAAAACGTGGCTAATCTTCTCCCTAGCAAGAAATATATGTTCCCCAACGTAGCAGTGAAACTTTAGTTAGATCTATCGACATGCGACTGCCATTGTGAACTTTTAATTCAGCGTTGATAGATGGGGAGAATCTGTAGGACAGGGGTGAGGGCAATCACCGCCATGGAGGTAGAGTAGCTTGGGCCATACATACTATCTGTGCCATCGGGTGGCCAAAGGCCGTCGGCAGATTGTTTTCTCAACAGGTATTTCGAGACTTCACCCATGCAGGTGACCCATAATTGACCTCCGAGTTGGATTGATGCCTGAGTCTGGTAATAGCAGCTGTAGTAGGGCCAACTCCGACCTGAAGAGTCGCGGAAAGCCCCGGGGTCGCTGGTTTTAAAGTGGGAAAGATAGGTGGCCGCCCGCAAGGTATCGCGGCTTGTATGCTTACCAGCCATCGCGAGGCAAAGAGTCCCTGCCGCAGTCATCATGAACGTGCTTTCGCGATTCGCGATATAGGCAAAGCCGCCGTCTGGATTCTGATTTCGCACGATATATGCAGCAATACGATCCATCACGGCCTGTGGCACATCGAAACCTGCATTTCGGATCGACCGTAATGAAGCGGTATGCCAACCGGTGATCGAGACGTCGCCTTCTGCATTATCAACCCAAGGCCGGGTATAGCGGAACCCTCCGTCGTCCGCGGCTGGAGGCGGTCGGATGTCCCACAATTGGATACTGAATTTGAGGCCATTTTCAATAGCACTACGAATCCGGAAGGATTCCTTTTCATCAGTTAGGCCATAAACTTCTCCCAGCATTAACATACAAATAGCGTGGCTGTAGGACTGAGCAGCCATTTCCTCAAACTCCCCAGTCGCGCTTACCGGAATCACATTGAGCTTCGCGGTATCGATTTCCATGTGCGCAAAAAGACCGCTCTTCTTTTGTTGAGAGAGTACATAGTTAATAGCCTTTTCGAGTAGCTCGCCGTAAGGACCTTTTCCCGGCATGTGGCCGCGAGAGATGTAGGCCATGACGGCTAAGGAGGTGACTGCTGATTGGGCGTGGGTAATTGTCTCGAAGCTACCGTTAGCTTGTTGCTGGTCTTTGAGTGCGACGAGTCCCCGGTCCGCGGCAGCGACCAATTGGTTAAATTGCTCGTTATTAAACACCTCTGGCAACTCGCCAGTGGGATCGATCAATCGGAGTCGCTCACTGGGTATCTGTGCTGGTTGCCCCGTGCCGGAGAGCGGCATTACGAGTGCTAGAATTAGGATCAAGTTGAATCGTTTCATTCGCTTTTTGTGAGGTTATTGCGACTGAGTTTTAGAAATGTCGCGGAAGTAGTCTTCAATAGCCGTGCGGTATCCTTCCGGGACGGTAGAATCTATATCTTGAGTCAGGCTTTCCTTCAACTGGCTCTGAATGGCGTTCCAATCGTTGCGTCCTTCAAATTGAACGGCGCTCTTTTCTCGCCATGTCACGGCGGGGTTCTGGCCGAGTTGGCGAGCAATCTCTTGGGCCTTGAAGTTAGCGAGCTGTTGGGCCTTTCCTGCGGCGGCGGCAGCCTGTTGTGCCGCTTGCTGTTGCTCTTTCATCTGCTGGTCGGAGGCTTCTTTTTCAGACTTTTCCTGCGCTGGATTCTTGGACTGCTTTTCCCAGTCATCTTTGATTTTGAGATTAGACTCATAGCTGATGCCGAGCTTGAAGTCGTTGGATTTACGAGATTCCTGCTCCATGGCGTTGAGTAGTTTTGCGAGCATTTCATCGATCTCAGCTTTAGTAGGATCTGGCAGAGATTCGGCTGCGCCTGACGGCATCTTGGCTTGCTGAGAGAGGGCGTCCTGTGCGCTTTTCGCGCGGATAAATTCAGTGATGGCTGAGTCGAGGAGACTGGTGATTTGTTCCAAGTTTCCAGATGCCGTACATGTGGCATTGAGCGCAATCGCAAGGTCTTTCGCTAACAAGGAATTACAGGCCAGTTGCTGCGCAGGATAGAGTTGCTTAGATAAGAGTTGTGCAATTTCTTCGATCTTCTTGTCGGCGATGGGGCTCACTCCACTGATGCTGGCGAGCTGATCCATCATGCCAAGTGTGATGGTGCGGGTCTCGGCGTTGAGTTCTTTTTGCAACTGGCTGAGAAATAAGTGGCCCGTCTGGTCCAGCAGTGATTTTGCGAGTGCCACGCATGCATCAAGTTCGGTAGCCATTCCAGCGAGATCCTCGATCCGGAAGCTGCTGTAATCGCTGTATTTATTTTCCCATGGAGGCTGTGCGAGAAGCTTGTCCGCCGCCAGCTTGGTCTTGCGGACGGCATCAACGGCAGATTTAAATTCATTATCTGCTAACGGGTTTGTCGTGGCGAGTTGTTCCACCTGTTGGGATAGCTGACTGAGTGAATTCTCAAGTTCCTTGCGCAATGCAAGCGGTGTGTCGGTAGGAATCCAGATGCGGGCGAGGCCCATTGCTTCGGTGGTGCGATCGGAAAAATGGCGCAGCCGTTGCTGCATTATGCTACTAAACGCTGGAGGAAGTGGGCCAACTGGTAAGGATGTTAGGGTGAATGTTGCATCCGTAAGATCTTTCTGACGGTTGCGCAGACGGCTGAGTTCCTCGCGGTAAATTTTACTAGATTCACTATTCTGGGCGAGGTGTCGGGCACGCAGTTCTGGATTTTTCTGCAACAACTCGCTTAGCCTTTTCAGAACTTCCCGTTTGAGTTTCAGATTCGCGATTTGCTGCTGCACTTGTGCGTCGCTGAGCTCATTCTTCAGCTTGGCGTAGGGACCTGCGCGGCAGCATTTCGACGAAGGAGGCATATCTTCTAACGTGATCTCGTGCATCTTTTTAAATTGATGCGTCAATTCTAGCACCTCTTGATAGGCTATCATTTGCTCGAGCTGTTGTTTATTTTTTTCTAGAAGGTTTATCACCCAGCGCAAGCGTTCGTCGGCTAGCGACCAGTGCGTTGCCTTGGTGGGGCTGGTTGTGGCCGCGACTGCGGTGGTGATCGCTGCTTGTGCTGGAGCGAAACCGTTCTCGACCATCGCCTTCGCTTGGAGACCGAAGAATGAGTAGGGAGTCCCTTCACTGCGTTTACGCAATTCTTCGGCAGCGTTGGCACCTGCTTTCAAAACCTCTTGAATTTTTACAGCATGGATGGCTATAAGTGCCGAGTAATCTTCGACGCGGTCAGCATCCTCCTCAGGCCCTGGAGGTGTGCCGGCTTGCGCGATCCCGCTGCGACCCGCGAGTGCCGATTTCAGGATGAGATCAAGAACCTCCTGGATGGCGATTTGTTGTTTTTTACGGCCATCACCTGCAAGGCGGTATTCCGCGAATTCGTCCACTGTGACTTTGGCAGAAGCAGACTTGGAAGCAGGCGGCGCGTCGGCGGCGACGTCGAGTCGGCGCTTCTCGAGGTCTTGCTGTGCTTTTGCCTTTTCCTGCGCGTTCTTGAGAGCCTGCTTGGCTTGTTGTGCCGCTTTGTCGGCAGCGGCTAGAGCGCGAGCAGTCTCAGCCTGCGGAGGAGTTGGAGTTGGTGGGTCTCCTGCTTGGGCGGCTTGCAACGACTCTGCGTGTTTTTGCGCTTTTGCGAAATTTTCCTGAAGACGTGCGATTTCTTGAGCCGATAACTGCTGGCTCTTGAGTGCTGAAGTTGGGTTTTTCGCCTGAAGTCCTTTTTCGTCACGCACCTCCACCGCGAATTGAAGTTCGTCACCCTTGGCGATGGGAATTTGTTTTAAGTCGAGGCTGGCGTTTATTTGGATGTCTTTTGCTCCGGCTTTATCTTGGAGGTCGAGTGGGAAACGGTACTCTTCTTTCGTGCCGTCGGCCTTAGTGAGTTCTGCCACCAGCTCGGCGCTTTTTATCCCATAGTCATCGGAGGCTTGAAAGGCGACATCGAGAGTTTCAGCCGCTGTCATGGCGAAGGTTTCGGTGCTTTCTAGCAGTTGAACCCGCGGTTTGCTGTCCGGCTTAGTTGCCAAGGTAATCGCAAAGCGTGATTGCAGTTCTCCAATCACGGAGGTCAGTTCGATTTCAGCTTCGATGCTGGTGGTAAGCTGGCTTTGAAACTGGAAGCGGCCTTGTGTGTCCGGCAAAAGATTGCTCGTTAGCTCTTTTTGGCCGCCGCGCTGGATGACCTTGGCACCCGGCAGGTCTTGGTCTGCCGTGAAGCTGAGGCTGACTTGGCTGCCCTCGGGCACCTCTACGCGGCGGGGCAGCGTGGTCCACCGCTGTTCCTCGGCTTTGGTGTAAGACGGTGGGGTTATCACCAGTTTCGCGTCCTTTAATTGCGGACGGTCGATCACCTTCACTTGGTGCCAGGGGGTTTCACCATCGCCAGCAATTACGCGGTAGGAGAAATCTTTTTCTGCAGGAGGAATGGTGGCCTTGAGCGTTCTTGTGCCCTGCTCGATGACAACCTCGCGCTGCTCGACTGAGCCATCCCCAAGACGGTATTCCAACTCCGCACGCAAAGGAATTTTTCCACTGACCGCGAGCGAAATTTCAAAGGGTCGCCCTTTGACGTGGTAGCGCTCAGTGACGGTCTGAGTCAGATTGGTTAGAGTCCGCTCTGACCAAGGATGGATAAGGCGAGCCAACAGCCCACCAAAACTGGAACCGCTGATTGACTTCACCAACACGACCATCATCAAGCCACAACCGAGGGCTGCCAAAGCACCGAGAAACGGCTTGGTGAGAATTACACGGTGCCGGTGATCACGCACCCCGATAAGATCTACCTGTTTTCCAACCGCATCGAGCAGCGCTGGGGAATGCGAGTTCTTGCCACTGAGTTCTACCACCGTTAAGAGCCGCTCTTGCAGTGCAGGATTTATTGCATCAAGCCACTTGGCGGTGCCGCGCACGCCGCCATCAATGGGTAGCTGCCGCCACACCCATCTGGCGAAGATGAAAAATCCGCCACAAACGGACAAACTGGTCGCTACCCGGAGCAATGACCCACGGCTGGCAATGACCCAGTCGAGCAACATGGCGAGGCTAGCGAGAATGAGCAACACGGCCAACAATGCGAAGAGAAGATTCCAGATCTGCACGGTCTCGCGACGAGCACGCACAGCGGCCAGTTGTTTGCGGGTCGCTTTGGACAATTTTGAGGATCGGGTTTTCATGATAATCGTGATGAAATTCAAACGTTAACAAAGTCCGTTGAGCCTGCGGAGTAGCCATTCGAGACCTGCGACGGTGATGATGGCGGGCAGCAGCAGCCAAGTGTCCCAGATGCTGTGATTGCCGTGAAACGAGAGTGTTGTCGGTCGCAGATCAAGCGCTGCGAGCATGAGTGGCAGGGTTTGCGGGTGGATGGTGGCCGCAAGTGGCAACTGGTTGACCTTTTGCCAAAATGCGGGTGTTTTGAGCGTGAACTGCTGCTCCTCTGAAAGCACTCCGTCAAGAATCTGGAAGTGGCACTCGGGAGAATCGGGTTGCGTTTGCCGGTCTATATTCCACAACGGTTCGACTTGATTTCCTTCGTATGCGAATTGGTAATTTCCTGGTGGTAGATCGGGAAAGCGCAGGAAATACTCACCAGGTTTCGAGATATCTTCGGCGGGCTTCATTCTCGCCACGGTTTGGCCATCACGACTCAAGACGGCGGTGAATTCAGCCCGGTGGACAGGGCTTCCCTCGCGGTTTTCGAGTCGTACGCGGCCTTGCACCTCGCTACCTTGCTCCCACTGTTGGCGGTCGAGCCGAGTCTTGACCATACCATCGCCGAAACCGAAATCACTCATGCACATGCCGCGGACCATTTGTCCCCAAAATCTGAGGTGGTGGCGGTCGCCAAAATGAAATCGCAAGTGATAGAAACTGGCAGCTGCTGCGAACGCCACACGCCCGCTGCCGACACGCTGCACGGCGAGAAAGTCGTGGGTAGCACCGCTGGAACGGTCGGTCGCGACCAACAGCGTTTGCGCAGACTGCTTTGCCTTGGCCCATGAGGAAATCTGATACTCGGGTGCGGCGGTGAAAATCGACTGCCAGAGAGCGGTGGTGTCGGACTGGGTAATCCGCACCATCGGGTGGATTGGAAGATTGTCAGGCGGCGCAATGATGAAAGTCCCAGCAATATTCTTGGGCTGGACCTGCATCATAGGAAGTAGGCTTTCTAATGGCTCGCCGACGAAGGCTTGCGGCATGGCATTTTCACCTGCGAGCAGTAGTAGATTGCCGCCGCCGTTGACGTATTCTACAAGCAATTTCTGGTGAGCGAGGGTGAGTTGTGTCGGGTTAAGGTCGCCTAGGATCACGAGGTCAAATTTTTGCCAAGGTTCCAGCGAGAGTGGCAATGCGGGTGGCTTAACCGGCTGTTTGCCCGGATAAGTGTGCTGAGGTTGGAAGATGAGGCTGGAGAGATCTATCGATGGATCACGCCGGAAGAGGCTCTGAAGATAGCGGGTTTCCCAGCGCGGAAATGCGTCGCAAACGAGGATTCGGTAGCGGTCTTTGGTTACGGTGGTGCGCAATGGACGGCTATTATTGAGGGGATTTTTTTCATTCTTGAGTGCTACCACTTCGACGGTCAGGTCCCTAGCACCGAGGCCAACAGCCTGCCATTCCAGTTCGACCCGCTTGGAGCTCCCGTCGCCTTTCATGGAAATCTGGCGGCTGGCCAAGACACTTTGTGGGTCACGCAGATTCACCGTCACAGTCACCGGGCCGCTGTGCTTAGCTGCGACTTGGACGATCGTCACAAAAGTGTCTTTTTCCCTGACCTGTGTCGGTCCCGCCGCCGACTCGATCCGCACATCCGGGCGTGTGTCTGGGTCTCCGATGGGCAGGACGATAAGCGGGTGATCATAGACAACGGAGGAAAATTCACCCGAATTCGACTGTGATGAGTCCACCCCATCTGTGATCAAAAACGAGACCCGTGGGCCTGGTGAGCTGTCTTGTGCGACCATGCGATTCAGGTTGTCGTAAAGATGGGTATGCAAGCTGCTTGACCCAGAAATGGTCAGTTTTTGGCCTGCGGTGAGTGGGAAGAGATCGCTCGCAAAGGTGAAAGTGCGTAAATTACAGCCGCCAGCTAACCGCGAGAGCGAGGGCACCGATTTCTCCAGCCACCGCTTGACGAGCTCGATCCGAGGGATGCCACTGGCGCCTGGATTCGTACTGACTTTATCCGTCTTGATCACCTCCAACCGCCTCAGACCAAGCGCAGCTTCCGCCGCGAGAGTGGCACTGCGAACCAGTGCGACGACCGGCTGGCGAATATCCATCTCGCGCAGGGATTTCTCGGCGGCGGCGATCTTGGCCGCAGGGACTGAAGTCAACCGCACCAGCGAGGCATCACGTCCATAGGCATCGACTTTATTTCTTGCATCCGTCAAAATGGTGAGAGTCTTCTGGACCTCCTCGCTGAGTTTTTGACCGGAAGTGTTCAGTTGTTTGGCACTTAAGTTGAGACGGATTTTGGCGGCCTCGGTGAGCGTGATGGCTTCATCCAGCGGACTCGCTACGGCTCCGTCCTGCCAGCGGGAAGTGATTTTGCCATCGATGTCAGCGAGCATCATACTCTCGGAAACGTCGATACCCAAGTTAGCCGTGACTGGAACAGTTTCCTGTCGCTCGCTGACGACGCGGGGTTGAGCGATCAGCCAGCCAACGAGCACGCAGAGGATGACGCGGAGCCCGTTGATGCTCCAGCGGACCAAACGAGTCTGCCCGCGTAATTCTCGCCTGAGCAGCAGAACGAACAGCGCGACAGCTGCGATCACGCCGAGAGCGATCCACAGCGGCGGAAATGTGGTTTCGATGGTAGTCATCAGGGGTCGCGTTAGAAAACGGGCTTAAGATCGATGGTGACGGTTTCCACCTCACGCTGGCGGGCGATCCAATGCGAGAGCAGCGCCTCAGCTACAAAAAAGATGCCAGTGAGGAGCGCCAAAATCCATGCCAACGGCCAGTGGCCTCGGCGGAGTTCCGCTGCCGCCACCTGTGGCAATGGGGCAGTCGAATGTATGAGCGCGGTCGTTTCAGCTGGGGAAATGGCATTAAGCACGGACTCGGATGCCGGACGGCGGACAGCGAAAAGCTCGGCGCTGTCTTGGGGTGAATTTTGATTGGGCCGCTCGATCTGATAGACTCCGGGATGCATCGTGGCATGGCTTTGATGCGAGTTTCCCAATAGTGCCATTTCCCGCATCGAGCCGTCGGGACGCTTAATTCTGAGAGCATCGCCAGAAATGCCTGCGACTGCGAGCGGCAGGCGGATGGGTTCACCCGGGTTGAGATTGCGTTTAGGCAATGCGCCCTCCACGGCTTCCATCATTTCTTCACGCACCAGCGGCACGAAACTTTGTAGAATCGGCAGATTGGTATTCAGCCGGCTCAAATCTGAGGTCTGGAGAATGACCCGGCCAGCACCCACCGCGAGGACCAGCAAGACGGGACTGCCTTGCTCGGTTTCGAGGCGTTTTTCATCGTCCAAATAGGCTCGTTGGTTCAGCTCGTGGACAGCGAGCAGCTCGGCCCGGTGTAGGTCGAGACGCTTGGCGGCGATGCCCTCGGCGAAGGCACTTGATGAATCAGAGGCGATGATTTTCATCCGCTGCTTAGGATCGCTCGCGAGAGTGCGCTGGCTTGTGGCGAGAGACTCCAGCCCTAATTCCTTAAGTAGATCCGAGGTCCAAATAGGTGGTTTTTCCCAATCGGCAGCCATCATCATCCACAGCCCACCCCCCTTTTCCACGAAACTACGGAGCGCCGTCACCATCGCCGGAGGTAGGGGTTCCGCGTTGGCGATGACCACCGCAAGCTTTCCTTTGAGGCTCGCCGGGGTGAATCCACGACTGGTCACCACTTGCGGACTGAACAGCGAGCGCTTGCGTTGGGTGGGTTTTTCATCCGACGTCTTTGTATCGCTCCACAGCGGACTGCCCACTGCGGCAGCGAGAAACTCGGAGGGTAAAATTTGACCCTGCTGGGTCCGAGCGGTGTCATCCAACAACAGGACAGGAATGCCTGCGGGCACAGAGACCACGGTGGTGAGCGTGTTATCCGCAGGCAGGATGTCGCCGGAGAGCTGCGCTTCACACTGGACCTGCTGGCAGCCGGATTCGCCGAAGCTGAGCAGTTGTTCAAGCTTGAGCTCCACCCCGGCGGGGATGCTGACGTCGTCCAACCGCTCTACCTCGCGCTGGCCGATCCGCCAAATCACGGTGGTGGTGAGCGGAGTGGTGGAATGATTTTTCAGGGTGACGCGAAACCGCGTCGGACTGTCCATCGCGAGAGTCTCGCGATCGGATTCCAGATGGGACATTGAGAGCTGCGGGGCATCCGTGTCGATCGCATCAGTGGTGGCAATGCTGCGGATCGACAGCCGCGGAGCTGCAGCAAGGCGTTGGTGAATGGCCTGCCAGCGTGCAGAGTCCGCCTCTTGCCATCCTTGGCGGCGACCATCGTGCAGGACTACGAGATTGTGAGTTTTTGAGGATTCCACATCGGTCACGGACAAGGCAGTGAGGATCGCGGTGGCGAGTTCGCTTCCACCGTGGTCCGCTTGCTGCCGACGAATGCTGATTTCTAACGATTTCCGATTGGCCTCAGAAAGAACCAGTGGCTCATCTCGTAGCCATCGCAATTCAGCCCCGGCGAGGAGGATTTTCACGTGAGAAGAGTTAGGCAACCTGCTGATTTCCTTCAGCAAAGTTTGCTTCATCGAGTCAATCACCGGCTGCCCGTTCGCTGCCACGGCGGTCGTCGAGAGCGAGACATCCCAAATGAAAATAGTTTCCAGATCAGAGCCACCTAACAAAAAACGTGAGGTCTGTGGTTGGGCAAAGGTCAGCACCAAGCAAGCGATCGCCAATCCACGAAGCAGCATTAGCAGCAGATCCCGGAGTCGATTGCGGCGGGAACTCGCGCTGGAAACGGACTGCTGCAAAAACGCCATCGCCCCCCACGGTAGCACCCGAGTCCGCTGCTGCGCGAGGTAGTGGATAGCGATTGGCACGCCAATCGCCGTAAGGGCCGTGAGAAATATCGCTGCGCCAAACATGTTAGTTTTTTCTCTCCGCTTGGCGTCTTAGGAAATCCACCAGTGCCCGTCCCAGCGGGCGATCGGTGACGAGTGGCTCGTAGCCAGCTCCGTAGTGCAGACAGATTTTCCGCAGTGCATCGACGTGTCGGCGCATCGCAGCCAGATAACCTTGAGCGATTTCCTGCGGCTTAGCGTCGATCCGCGCGCTGTCTTCCAAGCTGGTGAAACGCATCGGCTGGCGGTAGCTCATGCTAACTTCTTCAGGCGCGACGGTATGCAGTAGATGAAATCGATGACCACGCCCGGCGAGCAACTTGAGTTCTGCTTCGAGCGATTTCAGATCCAGGAAACAATCGGAAACGATCATTACCCTACTCGGGTTACGAATGCTTTTCGCCAAATGACGGATCTGTCCTGCGAGATGAGTTTTTCCTCCTGGCTCTAACTGCGCCATGGATCTGAGCATTTGTGCAAGTTGCAAGGTGCTCGACTTGGGCGGTAAATACGCAGGGCCGCGTTCGATGGCTATCGCCAGACCCACTGGGTCGCGTTGCCCGAGCAGGAGCTTCGCCAAGAAGGCCACCACGGAGCAGCCGTAGGAAAACTTAGTGCGTGTCGAGTCCGCGAATTTCATCGAACCACTGCCGTCTAGCAGAAATACATTATCTAGGGTCGACGGATCTTCGTAGAGCTTCACTTCCAGCCGCTCGGACCTGCCGACGATCCGCCAGTCCAGTCGCCGCACCTCGTCACCCAGAGAGTATGGCCGGTGGTCGGCAAACTCAGTGGTGCCGCCACGGAGTCGTGCCTTGTGGGCACCCGTGCGACACGCCCTGATCCGGTGGGCAGCGGGGAAACTCGCTTGGTTCAAGATTTGCAAGTCATCCGCAGTGAGGAAATGTTCGAGCAGTCCAGCGACTGAGGTGGCTGGCTGAAGTGGGCGATGGTGGCCGGTATCCATGGCGATGACCGGTCAAAGAAGTTGTTTCACGATGGAATCGGCCGTGATGCCTTCCGACTCCGCATTGAAGGTCAGTGCGAGTCGATGCCTCAACACGGGTGCAGCCATCGCCCGCACATCATCGGTGGTGGCATGCTGCCGCCCACTCAGCACCGCATGAGCCTTAGCCGCGGAGGCGAGGAAAATCCCTGCCCGTGGCCCGCCGCCCCATGCCAAGTTACCAGCCACTGCGACATGCGCATCGGCGGTGCCTGGGCGAGTTCTGCGGACCACATCCGCCACATACTCGACACAGGAATCTGAAATCGGAACCCGCCGCACGAGTTGCTGCATCGCCTCTAACTCTGCGGCGGATATCAGCGGCTGGAACTCCACCGGCTCCGCTCCAGACGCGCGGTGGATAATTTTTGCCTCATCTGTACGACTCGGATATTTGAGGATAATTTTAAGCATGAACCGATCCAACTGCGCCTCTGGCAGCGGGTAGGTGCCTTCGTGCTCGATCGGGTTCTGCGTTGCCATCACGAAGAACGGCTTGGGCAGTGGAAAAGTCGTCTGGCCGACCGTGATTTGGCGTTCCTCCATCGCCTCTAGCAGTGCACTCTGAGTCTTCGGCGGTGTGCGGTTGATCTCATCTGCCAGCACCAGATTGGCAAACAAGGGTCCCTTTTGAAAACGGAAAAACCGTTCGCCAGTGGCCATGTCTTGTTGCAGAACTTCGGAGCCGGTAAGGTCGCCCGGCATGAGATCTGGAGTGAACTGCACCCGGCGGAAACTCAGGTCCAAAAGCGCCGCGATGCATGAAATCAACTTGGTCTTCGCCAAGCCCGGTGCCCCTTCCAAGATGCAGTGACCCCGGCACAACAGCGCGATAAAAATTTGATGAATCTCGTCGTCGAGTCCGACAATCGACCGAGACAGCTCGGATTTTAAATTGGCGAAAACGCTCTGAATCCGCTCAGCGGTCTCAAGGTCGGGTGCGGGTGGCGGAGTATTTTGAAGAGCAGATTGGAAGTGATTCATGCTAAATGCGTGAGAAGATTTAAGAGTAACCAAAAAAGAAGACAATAGACAAAATCCTACGCAAAATAAATTTGTCTCTTTCGTATCGCGTTCGAATGTTTTGAATTTTTCCAAAAAGTTTTCAAATGACACTGAAGTGCAACGGATTTCTGGACCAGCATTTGGTTATTTTTTCGGGGTGATTTAGGCGGCCTCGAACTGCGTCGTAGTTCGTTATTTCAGGGCTGACTGCTTGCGGTGCGTGTTGTAGTAGCTCTCGATGTAGGTGAAGAGTTCGCGGCGGGCGTCGTTGGTTTTTGAGGTGTAGCTCTTGGGTTGTATGGCTCTTAATTGCCTCTCTGTCATGATTCTGCGGACTCTGTCTGGCCCACAGGTGATGTCTTAATCCATGAGCTCGGAGTGGATTATGCAGTAGCCGTAGCGGCGGCGGTGGCGCTTGAAGATGTCGGTGATGAGGCCTCCTAGGTGGCCGTCTGTGAGCTGGCTGGCGGTGGGGTGATCGGCGTGCTAGTAGCTGCTGCGGCGGGACACTGAGGGAGGTGATCATTTGCCGAAGTTCGCTGGTTTTTGGTGCCGAGGATGACTGCGGCTTTTTTTGAAATGTCGTTCTCCATTTTGCAGAGGGAGTTTTCGCGCCGCAGAGGACGCAGCTCGTCCGCTGCGGCGCTGTAGCACTTTCTTGGCTTGGATTCCACCTGTTGGTTATTTCTCGTTGGTGCTGGTCCAGGAATCTAGCTCACAACAAGGGTCCCTCTAAATATTTCTAAAAATTAAAAAATAGGGGAAAACTGGCGAGAAAGAAGGTTGCCCAGGCCTTTGAACCAAGCGGTCTCAGCGCGCTGGAATCTCCTGCTTACCTTCAAAATCCGAGTGAGACGCTCCAGAGACACTTCTGGAGCTTGAGAATTAACTTCAAACATCCTAAATCGACGCTCGGGATAGCTGTCTAGCTTCGCTTTTAAGCACTCGGCGTAGAGTCTAACAAATTTTCCAGCAGATTGAGTGGTTTATTTCAAGCCAGACCTGCCTTGCATTCCGGTAAAGTCTCGCCAATTTCCCTACATGTCTATCGCGCCCAAGCCAAACAGCGCTCTTCTAATCGTCGGTCACGGATCCACAGAGAATCCAGACTCCTCGACGCCTTACTTCGAGCACGCCGACGAGATCCGCCGACGCGGACTCTTCGCCGAAGTCCATTGTTGCTTCTGGAAAGAAGAGCCATCGATGCGTGAGGCGATTTACATGATCGATTCGGATGAAATCTATGTGGTCCCCGATTTCATCAGCGAAGGCTATTTCACTCAGGAAGTCATTCCCCGTGAGCTCCAGCTCACCGGCCCGACCACTGCCGTTCGCGAGAAAATATTCCATTACTGCCTGCCAGTCGGCGTCCACAGCTCAATGACCGAGCTGATTCTAAGGCGCGCCAGAGAGGTTGCCACAGGGATCGATCCTGCCGATACCACCCTAATCATCACCGGCCACGGCACTGGCTTAAATCAGAATTCCACCAAGGCCATTCGCGACCAAGTTGATCTCATAGCCGCCTCGGGAGCTGGCTACGCCGCCGTGCTCGATGCCTACATGGAAGAGCCACCATTCATCGCGGAGTGGGACAAAATGTCGGACACTCCTAACGTGATCGTGGTGCCATTTTTCATCTCGGACGGACTCCATTCCTATCAGGACATTCCGGTGCTTCTCGGCATGGAGGACGAAGTCGGAGCTGCCGCCAGCCAGCGCGAGGTCTTCCGCCACAATCCCCATCACCTTCGCGGGAAAACCCTTTATTACACCTCCGCCATCGGCACGGAGCGGCTCATGGCCGACGTGATCCTAGACCAAATCTCGGATTTCGATAAACTCCATAAATCATTCTGACAAAACTCATCCCATTTCATCCATGTCCCTCGCCACCCAGCTACGCGATTTACTCCGATCCGGCATTCACCGCATCGGCGAAATCGAGATCCAAACTGACATTCACGGCTTTCATCTCATCATTTGCCACATGGCGGATGCCTCGCTTTCTACCTGCTCAAACTTCGGCCACTTGGAAGTCCACCACGGTCCAGACGATGCCCGCGATCTATCCACTTACGCGGAGGACGGGACTTACCGATTCACTAAAGGCCAGACGAATCTGAGGCGCGGCTGGGTAATGGTGTTGGAAAATGAGAAGGATCTCATGCAGGCGCTTGATCAATTTTATCCGGCCTGCGTCGGCCTGTTCATTGCCCAACAGGGGGGCACGCTAGAAATTGAAATGTTGCGGGACAAGCTCAACCGCCAGACAGGCATGTATCGCTTCGCCCGCACGATCAGCGCCCCCGGCGCGCAGAAACTCGTCCAAGAAATTTGCGGACCCGCCCACCAGTGCGCGAAGAAAATTCTCTGGCAGCTCGATGCCGATACCCCACTCGATGACAGCGAAGCGAGTCGCTTCAACGGCATCCCCGGCGACCTACCCGAATCCGAAGCTATTCCCCTGCTCTGCCGCGAGGCGTGCAATCACTTCGTCGCCGAGTGCCGGAAAGCGGCAAAAGCCGAGTTCGAAGCGAAGGCCACTGAGGCCTGATCTTAAGCCTTCTGCTTGAGCAAATCGCGGATCTCAGCGAGCAATTTTTCCTGTGCGCCAGGCTCTGGAGCAGGAGCCGCGGCAGCTTGTTTTTCCATCAACGCTTTGGCTTTGCTGATAGCTTTCACCACCAAAAACATGACGAATGCAATGATGACAAAATTGATGGCGACTGTGATGAAATCACCATACGCGATCACGGCTCCTTGTTTCTTTGCCTCAATCAGATTGGTAGCGGTCACGTTGTTGGATAACGCCAAGAATTTGTTAGAGTAGTCCATTCCTCCCGATAATTTACCGACCAATGGCATGATCAGAGAGTCTATGAAGGAGGTCGATAGTTTGACGAACGCAGCTCCCATGACGAAGGCCACAGCCATGTCGATGAGGTTTCCTTTAAGGGCAAATTCTTTGAATTCTTTGAACATAGTGATTTGAAGTAAATTGTGCGCGCCACCGATAAAATATCTGCATAAGAACGCCAAGAAATTTTTGCCACGGTTTATTACAGCGTTAGCCACCGTCTGTTTTTGTGATGAACTGCGCACGGCGGCGGGATTCCGGCATCTTTTCCCGGCGAAATTATTATTTCCCACCGCTCCAGATAATTCGTGAATGATTCGCGATTGGACGTTTGCGATTCCTGATTCATGCTCCGCGCATGCACTTGCAAGGCCCGCTCTCACAGAAAATTTTTGCCGTCGCCAAGGAACTGATCCCCGGTGGGGTAAATTCTCCGGTGCGGGCATTCCGCAATGTTGGCGGCGAGCCATTTTTTGTCCGTCGCGCTGCGGGTAGCCGTATCGAGGACATTGATGGCAAGCACTACATCGACTACATCGGCTCGTGGGGGCCTAACATTCTCGGGCACGCGCCAGTCGCCATTACCAATACGATTCACGAGGTTGCGAAGAGCGGGATTTCCTTTGGCATTCCTAACATGTTTGAGGTGGAAATGGCTCGTACGATCTGTGATTGGGTGCCGTCCGTGCAGAAAGTCCGTATGACCTCATCGGGTACTGAAGCGACGATGTCAGCCATCCGCTTGGCACGGGGGTTCACGAAGCGCGATTGCATCGTGAAATTCAACGGCTGTTACCACGGTCACAGCGACTCTCTGCTCGTCGCCGCTGGTTCCGGGGCGCTCACTCACGGCGAGCCAGATTCCGCTGGGGTTCCTCGTGCTTTCGCGGAAAAAACTATCGTGCTTCCTTACAATGATCTTGGAGCACTTGAAGAGCTTTTCGCGCTGCGAGGGGAAGAAATCGCGGCGATCATCGTGGAATCATATCCCGCGAATGCTGGCTTGATTTTCCCGAAAGCGGGCTACTTGGATCTGCTTTCCTCCATCACGAAAAAGCACGGCGCGCTCTTAATTTTCGATGAGGTTATGACCGGCTTCCGTCTCGGCAAGGCAGGCGTGCAAGGCTTGGAAAATATCACGCCAGATCTCAGTTGCTTCGGCAAAGTCATTGGTGGAGGCCTGCCGGTAGGTGCCTTCGGCGGCCGGGCGGACGTGATGGACTATCTTGCGCCTCTCGGTTCAGTTTACCAGGCCGGGACGCTGAGCGGAAATCCGCTCGCCATGGCAGCCGGGCTCGCCCAGCTCCGGGAATTGCAGAACCGCTCCGGTTTTGCCCGACTTGAGCAGCTTGGCGCACATTTCGAAAAAGGCTTGCGTCACCTATTGACGGAAAAAGGTGTGCCACACCGCTTCAACCGCGTCGGCTCGATGTTTTGCCTATTTTTCGCAGACCGGGAAATCGTCAACGTGGATGATGTGATGAAGCAGGACTTGGAGTTTTTCAAAAAATTCTTCTGGGGCTGCCTTGATAAAGGGATTTACCTCGCCCCGTCGCCTTACGAAACCGGCTTTATTTCGCTTGCTCACACCGAGGCGGATCTCGATGACACACTCACGGTGTTTGGCGAGGTTTTGGCCGGAATTTAGGAACTCAAGATTCCGGGTTGCGTGTAAGGTTCTGAAATAGGTAAGATTTTTTTCCCGGAATGCTGAATAGATCCAACAATATTGCGTCGAAAGTCGCACAGGAGCCAGTCGGTCCTGTCGATCTCGGTGCCATCATGAACGATCCGGACGATGATTTCCGACTGGTTGCACTGGCGCAAAAAGGAGACACGCGCTCATACGACGAGCTCGTGACCCGGCACCGAGGAAGGATATTCGCCATGATTCGCAACATGATTCACCAGGAAGCTGACGCTTGGGACCTCTCGCAAGAGGTCTTCATCAAAGCTTGGCATGCCTTGCCGAAGTTCGAGGCGAAGGCGAAATTCTCAACTTGGCTTTACCGAATCGCCCACAACACTGTTTACGATTGGGCGAGGAAACGAAAAATCGAGAGTGCCGGTGAGTTTAACGACGAGATTTTCGACCGAGAGCGGATCAATTCTGCCTCGTTCACCACCCCGTCCGGCGGCGAGTCGCCAGACACCACCATGGCAAACGACGAACTCCGGGTAAAAATTCAGATGGCGCTCGGGAAGCTTTCGCCTGACCACCGGGAAGTGGTGCTCCTAAAAGACGTGCAGGGGCTTTCTTACAAGGAAATCGCTGAGGCGATGTCGAGCACATTGGGCACGGTGATGAGCCGCTTATTTTACGCACGTCAAAAACTTCAAGTATTGCTAAAAGATGAATACGAATCCCGATGAAACAATGCTGGCCTTGTGGCTGGACGATGAATTGCAAGGCGCTGATCTCGCTTCTGTCGAGACGTGGGCGCTGACCCAGCCAGAACAACTCGCAGCCCGAGATGAGATCCGCCGTTGGCGCGCAACGATGGCAGCAGCGCTTCCGGCATCCGAAGAGCCGCCATATCCAGACTTTTTCAACAGCCGCGTGTTGCAAGCAATTCGCGAACCCGCGCCAATGACCAAGGCTCCCTCATTTCCATGGAAATCTTGGCTCATGCCGGTGACCGCCTGCGCCGGGATGGCTCTCACCTTCTGGGTGGGAACCCAAGCAGCAAGTCCGCCCAAATACGATGTGGCAGGCGCGCCCAAAGCGATTATTGTCGATCCAGTTCTTTACACTCCAGAAAATGGGGTGGCTGCCGAGTGGTTCGCCAGTAAGACCGCTTCCGCCTCGGTCATTGTCCTCAATGGCGTGGCGGCGATTCCCGATTCGATGGATTTCTCTGAAACGGTCAATGTGCCCGTAGAACGGGAAATCGACTCCACGGCGAGCCTCGAAGTAAATCCCGAACTGAAAACCGGACCATGATGATTCGTCGCGAATGGCTCCGCTTGGTGTTGGTAGTGATGCTCTCCTCCAATCTCGGTTTTTCCAAAGATGATCCGGGAAAGGCTAACATCGGATGGGTCGCCGTGACCGTCTATCATGGGACGAACGGTGACCCGAAAGTGGCAGGTGCCAAGACTGCCTCGGTGACACAGGAGATCGAAAAACGCTTGAAGGGCGAGGCGCGGCTTCGGTTTAAAAACTACCGACTGCTCGGGCAGGACGTGCAACCGTTGTTGAGGAGTTATGAAAGTTGGGCGCAGCCCTTGAAGCCTTCGGACGAGGTGCTGGTCCGTTTTGAAGCGCGCAGCCTACCCACCCTGCAAGCGACGGGATTGGATCTTGAACTCTGGCTTAGCCGTAAAAAAATCTTAAAAACAGATGCGCGCCTCGAAGGAAATCGGCCACTTTTCATCCTCGGCCCGGAATGGCGTGGCGGGCGCTTGATCATCGGGGTTGCACTTGCGCCAAAGAAAAATCTGGGCCCATAATTGAATCATGAAAATTGGAATCTTCATTTGGTTGGCACTTGCGGGTTTTACTCTAGCGGGAGGCTTGCAATTCACTGAGACGCTCAAGCAGGTAAACGCCAGTGCAGACGCTGCGACGGTGACCACGGAGTTCACCTTTACGAACAAGGGCGACAAACCCGCTTCTATAACGAAAAGCGACTCGGGATGCTCTTGTTTGAAAGTTGAGATTTCGGGTGGCAAGCTCAAGTATGCACCGGGTGAATCTGGAGTCGTGCGCACGACATTCGAGATGGGAAATTTTTCAGGAACCGTCGATAAAATGGTCGCGGTGTGGATTGACGATGATCCGGTGGACAAGCCCTCCACGCAGCTAACCGTCCGGGTTAACATTCCCATACTGGTGGCTTTGGAGCCCAAAACCTTGAAGTGGGATCTAGGCGCCAAGGCGGACCCACAAATCATCCATATTCAAATGGCGGAGGGCAACTCCATCCATGTGACGGGAGTAACGTCCTCTTCCGAGGCTTTTGCCTGCGAACTAAAGACCGTCGATGACGGGAAAAAATACGATCTAATTGTAACACCGCAAACGATGGATGTGCCGGGAATGGCCGTTATTCGGATCGAGACAGATTGCGCGATTTCCAAGCATCGCACCCAGCAGGCCTTCGCCGTGGTGCGCAAGGCTTCTCAACCACCAAATCCGATTTCAAAATGAATGGGTTCGGTCAATTGGCCGCGATAGTCGGCATTTCCCTAGCGGCCAGCGGGGGAACTTATTGGATCAAAGGCCCACCGTCGCGGACCTTGGCCTGCGAGCCGGCCACTTTGAAACCCGGTGAAGTCTGTCTCGAACAAATTTCGCCCGACGCGAAAGTCTTGTGGGTGGATGCCCGTTTGCGGAAAGATTGGAAAAAAAACGGGCTTATCGACTCCGTGCTTTGGAATCTTGATCCTGCCGAAGATATGCAGGCTTTCGAAGCAGATGTCGCGATGCGAATTATTGAAACGTCTCGGGTGATTGTTTACTGCAGCGACGAAAACTGCGGACTCAGCCACCAGATAGCTAAAAAAATCCGAGATTTGCAACTTGCCGCGGAAGTCTCGGTATTGCGCGGCGGCTGGCGTGCCCTCAACGAGGCCGGACGGATCAAGGATTCCGATCCGAAATCCTAAAAACCGATCAACTTAAAAAAGAGGTGTTCGGATTGGTTTTCGATATTCCACAGGAGTATCACAATGTAGATCTCAGCCGTGCCTTGACTGAGTTTACACTGCCACGAATCATATTTATGGAAAATGCCTGATGATTTGGAAAATTGGGTTCAGTTGATGCCGTACAGGTTCAAAATCTTTGGAGAACACAAAGGCCGCCACAGGTTAGTTTGTACGCCATCATCGAAAATCATCGTCGAATGGCTTGAACTTGCGCAGCTCTTCCGCGAGGGCGCGTGTACTCGCCATATCGGCTTGGCAATTTCTCCATTCGTCATTTGAACCTGACTAAATACCAGAGATTTTTCACAGAATATAACTCGCTGCAATATTATCAATTCTGGCGGATTTAATAGTGAAGCCCAACAAGGGCGGCACAGCCACCAAAAGCCTAAACGAATTAATTTCACTCAGACGTTTTTCTGCAGACGGGCTTACCTTGGCATGGCCAAATCGAGAATTTACGCGACTTTAGGTCAAGTGCCGCTAGATAGTTTATCTGAAGTGGAAGCGGCGATAAGTAAACAAGGCTTCGGAAACTGGGATGAGTGCATTTCTGTGGGCAGGGTTTGATACACCAAAGCTACTTCATGCGATTTTGTATAACTTGCCAGAATCTCAGTGCCGCCGAACGAACATCGTCCAATCACGCGTCTAAGGTAGCTTGGAGTTGTTAGCTTGATTC
>JANMYL010000064.1:0-4303 GCA_031382045.1 Akkermansiaceae bacterium
CGGGTGGGGTCACCTAAGTGAGCACCTCGATCGACGCTTTGTCTCTCGGTCGCCCTCCGTCGTGGCGACGGGCGGAACCTATTCCCCTCACCCGTCTCCGGTCAATCCATTTTGTGATGTTTTTTGAAAATTTTCGCAGAATCAATCACAACTCGTTGATTACAAAATGATCCAACATTAAAATTATTGTCCGACATCGTTCAAAGAATTTCACATCCATGGATCTTCATAAGCCTGCACTGCGTAGAGACATTCTGCGATTGATCTAGAATTCCTAGTTCGAGCATCTAAGAGGAGCGCAAGTGGGGAATTTCACACCTCTCGAGTGTCTGCTCACAGGATTCAACAAACTCGGAAAAACTGAAGGAATTCTTAGACTATTAGAATCAACTGCGGCTCAGCTCAGCCCAGCCACCATACGGTCAGTCTGCTTGCTTCCTACTTTCGGTTTTACTATCCTGTTAAGCCCACAAAGCGCCATTTTAATTGGGACTACCAGCTTGTGAGCTTTTGAGAATCGTACTCGATAACATGCCGCTGCCTGTGGTATTGCAACAAGCTGTTGAGGATGAGTGCTGAAGGATTGAGCCAGATTTAGAGATTCAACAGTCGGCGTGAGCTTCGCGAGTCAGATTATGGATTAAACAGTGCGGACCGTTGATATGCCCATTGGACATGAATCAATACCCCTCCAAGGCGAGCTGATCTCCGCTCAGGATCTTCACGCGTTTCCCAATCTTCTTCTGAATCAGTTTGAAATGGTCCATTTCCTGGGGAGAGATCAGCGATATCGCATCGCCGGGAGATTCCGCACGACCGGTGCGGCCGATGCGGTGAATATAGTCCTTGGGCGAGCGAGGAAGCTCGTAATTGATGACACAGGGCAGGAACTCGATGTCAATACCGCGTGCTAACAGGTCGGTGGCTACAAGGACGGGCAATTCTCCAGTTTTAAATTGGCGCAAGGTGTCACGCCGGGTTTGCTGGCTAAGTTTGGAGTGAACAGAGGCGGCATGGATCTTGTTTTTAACGAGTTTATTGACAATGCCATCCACTTTGATGGTGGAAGAAGCGAATACGAGAACCTGTTTTAAATTCCCGCACTTGATCAAATAGCGGAGTAAAGGACCCTTCTTTTCCTCGGAAACTAAATAGGCAAGCTGATTGATCAATTCGATTTCATCTGCTCCATCAGGAATTTTGATAATCTGAGGATTTCTCAAAACGACCTGCTGGACCCGGTTCAAGTCCTCACCAAGCGTGGCAGAAAACAACAAATTTTGCCTTCTACTGGGGAGTAGGGCAAGAATACGATTCACCTCTTCCTTGAAGCCGAGATTTAGCATTTTATCCGCTTCGTCGAGCACTAGCGTGGCGATAGAGGAGAGCCGCACAGCATTTTTTCCGACCAATTCCAACAGTCGGCCGGGAGTGGCGACTATGACGTCCGCCTTGCCGACAGCCTGCATCTGCGGGTTGATCGAAACTCCGCCGGACAGCGCCAGGCAGATCACTCGCTCGGCTAGGAACGGTATGAAGACCTGAAAAACCTGTTGGACTTGATCCGCAAGTTCACGAGTCGGCACCAAAACGAGCACGGTGGGCTCGCGATACTGCGAGACCGTGACTGCTTGGAGGTTATGCAAAATCGGTAACACGTAGCCGGCAGTTTTTCCCGAGCCGGTTTTAGCGATCCCGAGCACATCATTCTTCCCAATCACCGCCGGAATGACTTCTTGCTGAATAGGTGTCGGCTTGGAGTAGCCCGACGCGGTTAGGGCGTTGAGCAAAGCAGGAGCAAGGCCGAGCGAGGTGAAAGACATGGCTTAAAGGCTGATTGTTTAGAGAAATTCTGGCGAGCCTGTATTTAGAGCGTCTCGCAGCCAGTCCCGGCGGAACCGGACGTTGCCTCGCCGTTCTTGGTGGGTAGTCTGTTTGTGTTCGTCCATGGCTGGTGCTGTTTTGGTTTGAGCACCTCCAGTATCTGGTCTTGGGCGGACGCCAACAACCCCGGTGGGTCGGGGGGAGGTCGGCGCGCCGCCGCACTGGCAGCCGACTTTTATAGACTAATCTTTACACTACCAAGCATGTTAAATTTTGAAATCATACATTCCATCGATCTTTCTGGGGAAATTCATTTGAATTGCTGTCGATTTGAGTTCGAGATTCGTTCAATGGTCAAAAATCGCAGCTCACTGTAAACCGCAACCTAGAGCCTGTAATTCTCGACCTAAAACCCGTTCTGGACAGGCTCGCATCGCTTGCCTAATTTTCCCGCTCTTCCACCAATACACTATGATCCGTAAATTCATCCCCGGCGCACTGGCCCTCGGCCTCATCGCCTCCACTTCCGCCGCCGAAGCCAAGAAGCCAGCCGCCGATGCAGCACCTGCTAAGTCAGAAGCTGTCACGCCTGCCATCGAAGCTCCAGCCAAGCCCAAGCTCGATCCTGCTGTGATCAAGTCCGACTCCTCCTACGCCCTCGGTTTCCGGACCGGCGGTGGGTTCGCCCAACAGTTCGGCAAGTTCGGAGTAGGCGCTGACGATCTCGATCCTGAAACTTTCCTCAAAGGATTCATGTCCGCTATCAAAGGTAGCAAGCCGGAATTAGAAGAAGCAAAACTCCAAGCTGCCATGGAAGCTCTTGGTGAAATGCTCCAAGGCCGCGAAAAGGAAAAAGCCACTGCCAATCTCGCAGCCGGCAAGAAATTCCTTGAGACAAATGCAAAACGCGAAGGCGTCACCACCACCAAGAGCGGTCTTCAATACGAAGTTATCACCAAGGGCGGCAGCGAAAAATACGTTGCTCCCAAGGAAGGCGATAAGGATGCTGTAGAAAAACAATTTCTCGTTCATTACAAGGGTACGCTCATCGACGGCAAAGAATTCGATGCATCGCCAGCCGGCGAGCCAGTGCCGATGACTCTCCAAGTCGTCCCAGGCTTCAAGGAAGCCCTTACCACCATGCCGATCGGAGCCAAGTGGAAGATCTTCATGCCGAGCGATCTTGCCTATGGAGAAGAGCGCCGCAGCGCGGAAATCGCCCCGAACAGCGTGCTTATTTTTGAATTAGAACTCGTCAAAATCCAAGACGCACCTCCAGCCCCTGAGGGCGGTATGCCATTCCCAATGCCACAAGGTGGACCGGGCGGACCAGGCGGACCGGCTGGTCCAGGCGGCCCAGGTGGACCACCGCAGGGCGAATAAGCGTTCGCTTTCCCTGAAATTCAAAAAAGCTGCTGGGAAGTTCCCTGCAGCTTTTTTTTGATAAAAAATCATCCTAACTGTATTGGTCGAAAAATGAGCAAAACCCAATGCAAGGTGGGGAGTCCCATTGTCGTAACGTGGCGATGGTAAGACCATTCACTCCTGCACCCCCCTTTGGATATTCATATTTGCATCGCTGCTTCACCGTCCTTGCAGTCCTCTCACTCTCGTGCATCGAAGCGTTTTCTGAGGAGCGCCCGCAGTTACAGATTCTAAACGGCAGCCAGCAAACCATTGATGTCTTCTGGATAAAGTCGGAAAACGAACGAGTCCCGAACGGTGAAATCGCCCCGGGGCAAGACACCATTATCACCACCAGTCTCGGCCATCGCTTTCTAGTTGTCGGACGCGACGACCGGAAGGAAGCCAGCGTCACCTCAAAAGTAACTCATCAAGCGTTCCGTTTCGACCCTGCGGCAGGAAAAAATGGCATTCCTGCGTTCTACACTCAGATCGAATGGCTGCGTGGCTTTCCCATCGTGGCTTCGCAAAAAGTGAACCCCTACGCGATCAAGGAGGCCGCATTCATCTGTGACTTGATGCTCGCCAAGCGCCCCGACGTCTTGGAAGCAATGACCCTGAGCGGCGCACGCCTCTGCATCATGGCCCATGATGAATTCACCACTGATCTGCCGGAATTCACTCGCATGGGCGATAAGCCGATACCCGATTTCGAAACCTTTTCCGGCAAAGATTTCTGGGACTCCCGCGCCCGCGGCACCGGCGGTAGCATCACCGATCCCTGCTGCACCTGCGCCGAGGAAAACGTGCTCGGCTATCCGGGCGATCCTTATGAGCAGGAAAATATTCTCATTCACGAGTTCGCCCACAACATTCATCTGCGCGGATTGAACAACGTGGATCCCACCTTCGACGACCGTATCAAACAAGCCTACGACGCGGCCATGAAGGACGGGTTGTGGAAAGGCAAATACGCCAGCGTCAACCACTACGAATACTTCGCCGAAGGCGTGCAATCGTGGTTCGACGACAACCGCGAGAATGATCACGACCACAACCATGTGAACACCCGCGT
>JANMYL010000077.1:0-10683 GCA_031382045.1 Akkermansiaceae bacterium
TAGGGATTTGCCCGCGCGGACATGCTCTCAACCATCCCGTGGTTGTTGAGGAGTTGCCGGTAGGCAATGCTGCCGTATTGGCTGCCTCGGTCGCTGTGGAAGATGCACTCGGGAACGATCCTGCGGCTGCCTAGAGGTTGTCGGAGCGCATCCATGACTAACTCGTTGCGCATGTAATCTGCTGCGCCCAACCGACAATTTTGCGTGAGCAAAGATCAATGACCACTGCGAGGTAGAGCCAGCCGGTTGAGGTGGATATGTGGGTGATGTCGCCTGCCAGACTTGATTGGATTGCTCTGGATGAGGCTGGCCTAACAAGAAATTGTCCGAGGATTTGTCAGCGCGTTCGTTGCTGGTTTTTGGGATGTAGCTCTTGGGTTGTATGGCTTTTAAGTGCCTCTCTGTCATGATTCTGCGGACTATATCTGGCGCACAGGTGATGTTTTGATCCATGACCTCAGATTGGATTCTGCGGTAGCCGTAGCGGCGGCGGTGGCGCTTCAAGATCTCGGTGATGAAAGTCTCCTAGGTGGCCGTCTGTGAGCTGGTTGGCGGTGGGCTGAGCGGCGTGCTAGTAGCTGCTGCGGGGGACACTGAGGGCGATGCAGATCTGACGGATTCCGTGGTCGGTGGTGGTGTGAATGCCGGTGATCATTTGCCGAAGTTCGTTGAGGTTTTGGTGCCGAGGATGACTGCGGCTTTTTTTAAAATATCGTTCTCCACTTTAAGAAGGGAGTTTTCGCGCCGCAGAGCAAATTGCTGCTGATGCAGAGCTCTTGAGCAACTTGGCTGACGGGCTTGCCGGTGGTGAGGAGTTCGAGTGCTTGGGCTTTGAAATCGGCAGTGTAGCGCTTTCTTGGCTTGGATTCCATCTGTTGGTTATTTCTCGTTGGTGCTGGTCCATAAATCTAGCTCATCTCACATTACCCTTTTCTGGTCTTTTTATTAATTATCCAACTGCTTCTTTGACTTCGCACTAACGAGGGTCAAAGGATTCTCTCGCTTATTTCACCTGATTATTGATTGTCTCAGGTGATCTTCAATTGGTTTCATAAAGATCAATAACCCCACGATCTAAAACGTCACACCCACTGACCCGATGGATTTCGTATTCGGAGACGTAATTACGTCTGAGCCGCTTGAGCTAAATTTTCATTTCGTTAAGCATCTTTGTTGCCTCGTCGAGTTGGCGGATAAAACCTTGGAATGCCAGGTACATTAACCAACAAAACCCTGCGATGAGCAAAGTAATCACCAATTTCCAGGCTGGGTGCAATTTCGGATGAAGCCAGACCAAAGGCAGCGCTACCGGCGGCAACGTCACGAATGTCAGTATAATAAACCCAGGCTTGAAATACCACGGCTGTTGATCGACCGGCAGCACAGACGGTCTAGAGTGCAGCGGTCGCTGCGATTCATCCATAAACTCCAGACAATGCTTGCACTTCACGGCCTCGTCTTGGATTTCTTCCGCGCAAAAAGGGCATTTTTTCATGATGGTCTGGATGCAGCGCAGTCTGATGCGTTTTGTTGCAATGTCCAGTTGCACACTTTAACCATTTTTCTTGTTGCAAGCCAATCTCAATTGGCGATCTTCACTGCACATGCCACACGCCCTTGCAGCCGATTTGAAAATCGACAGCGCAATGACCCTCAACCAGGTCAGGGTCGGTTGTGACGTAAAAATCCAAGTCCTCAGCGGCCCCGGCTGCGAACGGCTCCGCGACCTTGGATTTTGCGAGCAGCTCCAAGTCCGGAAACTTGCTGGCGGCAGGAATCTGATTTGTTCGATCTGCGGCACCCGCATGGCGATCAGTCGTGAGCTGGCGGAACAAGTGCTAGTCTTCCCCGTGGGCTGATGGTCATGTCCGACGCTCCCCCGACGATCCTGCTAATCGGCAATCCTAACGCCGGAAAAACCACTCTCTTTAACGCGCTTACTGGAACGAATCAGCGTGTAGGCAATTACGCCGGCGTCACTGTGGAGGTGAAATCTGGCGAAGCATTCACTCCCCACGGCCGTAAGCTGCGCATCCTCGACCTACCTGGCTGCTATTCGCTGCGGGCGAATTCCCCTGACGAAAAAGTCGCGCTCGACGCTCTAAGCGGCCTGCTTCCCGGAGAGCAAAAGCCTCACCTCGTCGTCTGCGTCGTGGATGCCTCGAATCTCGAGCGCCATTTGCAACTTACCCTCCAAGTCATCGAGCTAGGCCTGCCCTGCGTCATTGCTCTTAATATGGTCGATGTCGCCGAACGCACCGGCTTGAGACTAGACCCTGCAAAACTCGCCGAAGAACTCTGCGTCCCGGTTGTGCCGATGCAGGCAAATGCGAGAAAGGGTATTGTAGAGCTAAAACAAGCCCTGCAATTCCCCCTTCCGCTTGCTTCCGAGGCCACATGGATCACCCCCGCTGCCGATCCGGAAACTTGCAGACGCGCATTCATCACCCAACTTTGCGAAATGGTGGCCCGCCGCCCAGACGCGCACCAACAAACCCTATCCGACAAGATCGACTCCTTATTGCTCCACCCTATTTACGGTTGGATTTCTTTAATCGGAATCTTTTTCACCGTCTTCTGGGCGATCTTTTCTTTCGCAGAAATCCCAATGGGCTGGATCGAGTCCGGCCAAGGCGCACTAGGAGCTTGGGTGAAATCACTGATGGCAGATGGCGACCTTCGCTCGCTCATTGTCGATGGAATCATCGGCGGAGTCGGCGGCGTGGTGATGTTTCTACCTCAAATTTTACTATTATTCTTATTCATTGGCCTGTTGGAAAGCTCCGGCTACATGGCGCGAGCAGCTTACCTGATGGACGGCGTGATGGCCAAGGCCGGCCTCAGCGGAAAATCCTTTCTGCCGCTTTTCAGTTCCTATGCTTGCGCGATTCCTGGTATCATGGCCACCCGCACCATCGACTCCGCCAAGGAGCGGCTCGTCACCATATTCGTTGCACCATGGATGAGTTGCTCTGCGCGGCTGCCAGTTTATTTTCTGATCATTCCGCTGCTCCTTCATGAAAAGGAAGGCACTTGGAAACAAGCGCTCGTGCTTTTCAGCATCTACGCGCTCGGCACGCTCACCGCCTTCGTAGTCGCCAGATTACTGCGCGGGCGGCTTGGCGAGGACATCAGCCCCGGCCATTTTTTATTAGAACTTCCGCCCTACCGTCGACCACAGTGGAATTATATCATCCGCCATGTCGTTGACCGCGCTTGGTCCTTCGTAAAAAAAGCCGGAACCATCATCCTCGGCCTTTCCATCCTACTCTGGGCACTCAGCACCTATCCGAAATCCAAGGACGATGATCCTGCAGCAGCTCTTGCCCACAGTGCTATGGGCCGCATCGGCGCAGTGATTGAGCCGATAGTCAAACCACTCGGTTTTGACGGTCGGATGGGCACCGCCATCCTCACCTCTTTCGCCGCGCGAGAAGTCTTTGTTTCCTCGATGGCAATTCTCTATCGAGTCGAAGAGACCGAGAACGAAGAGGAAACCCGCAACGTCCTGCGCGACCAGCTTGCCGCTTCCAAGTGGCCGGACGGACGCCCAATTTTCACTCCACTCTCGCTGGTCTCGCTGCTGGTGTTTTTCATCTACGCTCTGCAATGCCTACCGACCAGCGCAGTCGTGGCGCGCGAATCAGGCTCATGGAAATGGGCAACGGGACAATTTTTCTTTATGACCGGCTTTGCCTACGCCGCATCACTCATTGTTTTTCAAATCGGTAAACTCATTGGATACTAACATGGACTGGCAAACATTATCCGCCGCAGGAATCGTGGTTATCACCCTCACGGTTTTCCTCATACGCCTTGCCCGCCCGAAAAAAAAATCCAGATGCGGTAAAGGCTGCGACTGTGAGAAGTGATAGAGGTATTTCTACCTGTAATTTATTCAGCAGCGCACATTGCGTCGTCGAACCTCGTTTCCCGCGAACACACCATCGAGATCGGCCACGCGCTTTGGCGCTTCAATTGACCCTGCTAGAGCTCAGGCCGGTCTAGCTACGAGGCTATTTTGTAACTCCAACCTTGATTATGACGCTATCAGCTCATTTTTTTTTGAGGTATTAGTAATAATGGCTCAGCTGCCCCGTAAACTGACTTTCGCCTTCGTTCAAAATTATTCAACAAGTTCATGAAAATCAAGCGTTTGCCGTTTATCCCAGTCAGCCTAATCGCATTATCAGCCGTTATCTCCGCCGCCGATTCGGCACCCACGTGGAAACCAGTGCCGGACAAGATGATGACCACTTGGGGCAGCGAGGTGAGTCCAGAGAATGCTTGGCGCGAATATCCCCGCCCTCAGTTCGAGCGGGCGAGTTGGAAAAATCTCAATGGTCTGTGGGACTACACGATCACCGCCAAAGGCACTGCCAAACCTGCAGAGTGGCAAGGCAAAATCCTCGTGCCCTTCGCCATCGAGTCTACCCTCTCCGGTGTCGGTAAATTACTCACTCCCGAGCAAACGCTATGGTATCGTCAAACCATTCCACTGACTCCTAAACCTGGCCATAGGACTTTGCTCAATTTCGGAGCCGTAGACTATCAATCCACCATCTGGATGAATGGCAAACAGATCGGAGCACATACCGGCGGAAATACACCGTTTTCGTTCGACGTCACAGATGCGCTCAAGCCTGGCTCGAATGAAATCATTGTCCGCATCGAGGACGCCACCGAAGGATTTCAGTTAAGAGGTAAGCAAACTTTCTCTCCAGCAAGCATCTATTACACTCGTGTCTCGGGTATTTGGCAGACCGTTTGGCTCGAAGAAGTCCCCGATCGCCACATCGCCGCAGTCAAGCTACAAACCGCAATTAAGCCCGCCTCCATCACGATCACGCCCCAATTCAAAGGCACACCACGCCCCGGCGAAAAAATGCGGGTCAGCGCGTCCTTCAAGGGGCAAAAAGTTGCGAGCAGCGAGGGCACCGGTGAGGTGAAAATCAACCTACCAGACGCGAAATTGTGGTCACCCACTTCTCCGAATCTCTACGACCTGAGCTTAGAATTGCTCGACCCACAAGGAGCGGTGATAGACTCGGTGAAATCCTATGCCGGCGTTCGTGAAGTCGGCCAAAAACGCGATGCGAACGGGAATCTGAAATTCACCCTCAATGGTGAAGAAATCTTCCATTGGGGACCACTCGACCAAGGTTGGTGGCCGGATGGACTGCTCACACCGCCATCGGACGCCGCCATGCGCTCCGACGTCGATTTCCTCAAAAAGGCGGGTTTCAATATGATTCGCAAACACATCAAGGTAGAGCCACTACGCTACTATCATTATTGCGACCGTGTCGGAATCCTCCTCTGGCAAGACCAAGTCAGCGGTGGTCCCAGCCCTAAGTGGACATACTTGAGCCCTGAAACCGCCGATGCCATCTGGCCAGACGCCGATCACAACCAGTGGCTGACTGAGCTCAAGACCATGATGGACACCCTGCACAACGCGCCAAGCATTGTCGTCTGGACCCCATTCAACGAGGCCTGGGGGCAGCATCGCACGATGGAAGTGGGCAAGTGGACGGTCGCTTACGATCCTACCCGATCCGTGAATATCGCGAGCGGCGGGAACTTCTGGTCCGTTGGGCACATCGCGGACCAACACAGCTATCCAGACCCGAATTTCCCATTGAAGGATCCACGCTTCAACGACTATATCAAAGTCGTTGGAGAGTTCGGCGGCCATGGCTTCCCGGTGGAAGGCCATCTCTGGAACCCTGGCAAAAGCAATTGGGGCTACGGCGGATTACCCAAAGACAAGGAAGAGTATTTAGCCCGTTACGAGAGGTCACTTGCCAAGCTCGCCGTATTGAAAGCCGGAGGCGTCGCGGCCGGCGTTTATACGCAGACCACTGATGTCGAAGGCGAGATCAACGGCTTCATCACCTACGATCGCAAAGTCGTGAAAATCCCAGCCAGCCGCCTCGCAGAGATCCACCAACAGCTAAGTGCGGAAACCAAAGATTAGAACATAGTTTCCAAAAAACCCAATACTCCACAATTCACTACTCAATCCTTTTCAAATCTTCCGCTGATGCAGGGAATCGCCCTTCGAAACGGTGAGAAGTTCGCATGGTATCATCACCACACTGCCGCCTCGAAGCCATCAATGTGAACTTCTTCTGGCGCCTCACTCAGGTGGAGTTTTTTGCATATCGTGAGGCAGGAATAATTCAAGGACGTCGCGATTAAAGATCCTACTTCCTGTCCTTTGCCCTTTGGAATCTGGCGCTGCGTGTAGACTCCTCTTGCAGTGGGACATTTGGCTCCTGTGAAACCGATGCAATGGGAGAAATCGGGGCGGTTCTCTCCGTGCGTTTGGATTTGACGAGTTTGACACGTGGAATCCGGATTGGCATCGCGAATTGCGGAAATTTCCAGCCGGTGCGACTGAGCAGCGCATCCGCTAACATGATGAGGACTAGGGTGATACCTAGCGGCAAGCGCAGCGAGGTTTCTGCCAGAGACGGCGGTCGTAGCCAAGCTTTGGAAATGTCCAGCAGCTCGCGACCACGGGTCTGATTGGAGACGGCCCGCAGTTCTGTCAGGCGCTCGGGCTCGAAGGCCCATTCCACCGATGAGCCGACGCTGAGCGGGCCGAATGGCAGCGCGTTTTCCCCAACTTGCACCGCCCCACGGACGACGCTTCCTTCCTCGAGATCGCGGGTGAGTGAAAAATGGCCGGGCGCGATCCGCCGCCACGGGAGATCCAGTGTGGCAGCCCCGGTGTCATCGCGGAGGCGGACTTTGGGCGGCATGGCAGAGAGTTTTTGCGACCAAGCGGCGGGATCATATAACAGATCCAGCGTCAGCCGGGTGCCTTCAAGGCGATGGCGCAAGGCGATGCCGGGCGGCGTGTCGTTGCCATCAGGAAGCGACCCATAGTCTGGAGGAAGTCGCCGTAGCCTGGCCAGTTGCGTGCGGTTGCGGAAAATTCGCCTCCCAGTGGAAATAGAACCGCTGCGCTGCGTCCTTGGCCGCGGCGTGCGTGGGCGACCAGTGGCGCGAGGTATTCATCCGTCGAAACCAGCGAAACCGTGGCGTCCTCACGGGCGTATGAGAGGTTGTAGCCGTCAACCTGTTTCAGCCAATCAATCGGCTTGGGTGAGATTTCCGCCCAGCGGCCGGTGGCTTGCACACCGACGGGGTCCTTGATGAACGCTGAGCGGGCGATGATGACGGTTTCCTGGGCGAAAATTTTTGGAATGTCCATCGGTTGGTTCGAGAAAAACATGCGCCCGTTGCCGCGCTTAGCGATGTCTTCTAGCAGCGCCGAATCCACGTCTTTGTCAGTGCCTAGGCCAATGACCGAGATGGTTGCACCGTTGTCAGTCATTTCTTGAATGAGATTTTCATAGTCTCCCGGTTCCTCGGAATCTTGGGCATCGGAAAACAGAATGACGTGGCGCGTACCAGCGGGGGATTTTTTAAGCTCGTCCCACGCAGCCTTGAGGCCGGCATAAATAAAGATGCCGCCGCCCGAGGATTTGATCTTGCGAGCGCGGGCGCTGAGCTCGGCTTTTTTGTTTTCAATGCGGGTTAGCGGTATGGTTTTTGTCGGTTCGCTATCGACTGCAAAAACAGTGATTTGGTCCATTGGCCCTAGCAGGTCGATGGCATTTGCCGCGCCAGAATTCGCCAGATCCATCTTGGTTTTCCCACCGCCTACCCCGACGCTCATCGAGCCAGAACGATCCATCACGAGGGCCAACGCGACGGCGAGTTTGCGGTGCTCAGATTTTAACTCCATCGACACTGGTAGCAGTGCGTCTATGGGCGACTGAAAATATCCGCCGGAGCCGAACGAGTGCTCGCCGCCCGCCATCAGCAGCCCCCCGCCTTGCTCGCGGACGAAGAAATCGAGCGACTTCATGAAGTCCGTGGGAACCTCATGGGCGGGGATGTTGTTCAAAATCACGGAGCGCGCACCGGCAATAATTACAGATTTCAACTTCAAAGGATCGGTGACGATTTCGACAGTAAAATCCAACGCTTCGAGCGCTTTTGCCGCCGGGTCATCCTGATAGCGAGTGGCCAGCACGATGCGAGGGCCGCCGGTGATTTCGATCCAACGAGATGCACGGTTGTTGCCGAGATGTGCGTCGTTTTCCGGACGGATTTCTGCCTGATACTCGAAGCTGCCGCCGCGCGGGATGCGGTCGGTGAACTCGACGATAGCCATGCCGTTCGTGAGAGTGACAGGTGACTCGGTGAGCGTCTGGCCGTTACGGCTCAAGACCAGTGGGAAAGTCGTATCCCGCACGCCTAAGACGGTGATAGAAATCAGAAATGGCTCGCCGACTTGAACGCGCTCAGGGAAGCTGATACGAGCAATGCGCGCGTCATTCTCCGTCTCCTTGCGGATCAAACGGAAGTCCAGTGGAATGCCACGCGCTTGCATCTGGGCAGCTGCTTCGTGGAGCGGTTCGGTGGAGTAGCCGTCGGTGAATAACAGCACACGGGACGGGCGCTTTTCACTCGTCTGCGCGGCGATGGATTGGAGGGCGAGTCCGGTTTTTGTCAATTTCCGGGAACCGGTGAACGACGAGCCATCCGCGCCAAGCTCGGAGACTTCCCCGGCGTAATTGATGAACCGCAGCGTATCGCGACGGTTGGGTTTTGAGGACTCCAGCAAGCGCTGCCACTCCGGCAGTCCCTTGTCGATCAAGTCCTCCGTGGAGTCAGAACGATCTAGCAGTACATAGAGATCCAGCGAATTTTGTTGGTGCTGGATGATAGGCTGGTGAGCGCCACAACGGCCAGAACCATCAGAACTGCCCGCAGCGGCGTTTGCAGTTTCAACTCGCGCCAAAACCAGCCGACCAATGCGAGCGCCGGGATGATGAGAAAATATTCTGGGGAGGTGAAGGTCATGGGATATTCTTCGGATTGCACTCCAGTTTCAGAAATGCCGAAGTTGAACCTTCACTCTCACACCTCTGGGTCAACTTCTTCATATTGGTTTTGTTATTTCAATATCAATTCCATCAATCCTGCCAATCTGATCAAACGACAGCTTCTCTGATTACCAGCGCGCGGTATCCCCTTGCCAGCTCTCGCGGGGATGTTTGAATTTCCCCAACATGAAAAAAGAAGACCGCGAGTTCCTGTTCCATCTATTGGAAACCCCTACCCCCACGGGGTTTGAAATGCGCGGCCAACAGGTCTGGGCAGATTGGATCAAAAAACACGCACCGGAGGTCACATGCGATGCTTATGGCTCCACTTGGGCCACGCTTCCCGGGAGATCCAAGCGGATCGTCATGCTTGAAGCTCATGCCGACGAGATCGGCTACATGATCAAGCACATCGACGAGCGCGGCTTCCTCCGTCTCGACCGTGTCGGTGGCTCAGATGCCGCCACTGCACGAGGGCGTCGGTTGACGATTCTTGGCGACAATGGGCCAGTCTCCGGCGTTATTGGCAATACAGCCATTCACCTCCGCCGCGACGATGCTGGGCATGAAAAAGCGCCCGCCGTCCATGATCTGTGGGTGGATGTCGGCGCTTCGACAACTGCGGAAGTCAGTGCGCTCGGTATCCGCGTGGGGCATCCTGCGGTCTATCAAGACGGGCCGCTGGAACTTTCCCACAAGCGCCTTATCGGCCGCGCACTGGATAATCGCGTAGGCGGCTACATCATCGCTCAAGTGATGAAGCGTATTGCCGCCGGCAAGAAGAAGCCCGCATTCACTCTCGTCTGCTTGAATGCTGTGCAGGAGGAAATCGGCGGACACGGAGCGATGATGGCCACCTATCGCCTCCAGCCAGACCTCTGCGTCTGCCTAGATGTGACTCACGCCACCGACACGCCGGGACTCGACCCTGCCAAGCATGGCAGCGTGAAGCTCGGCGGTGGCCCGACTCTCACCCACGGCACTGCGAATCACCCCATCGTTGTTCAGCGTCTGCTAGATGTTGCATCTAAGCTAACGCTACCGATTCAGCATGAGGCTAGCAGCCGCTTCACCGGCACGGATACTGACAAGATTTTCCACTCCCGCGAAGGGGTGCCTAGCGCGCTCGTTTCACTGCCGCTGCGCTGCATGCACTCGGTGGTGGAGACCGCACACCTCGACGACATCGAGCACAGCATCAGTCTTCTCACGGAATTCGTGCTCTCGCTCACTGAGAAAGACGAGTTCTGCCAGGTCTTGAAATGAACTGACGGCAGGATTCATCCGAGATCACTTTGTTGCCAGAGGAATAGGAGGCGGGCGTTTGATGAAGAATGTTTTCCAATCGATCCTTGCGGTCAGCAACATTAGCAATGCGAGTGTGACCACACCAAGCACGGCGAGGGTGATACCGGTGAGTCCGTCGATGAAAAACGAGGCGCTGAACAACACAAGATAGACGGCTTGGGCGGGAAAGGCGATTTTTAGTAGCACGTTGCCACCGACGGCTTTGAGGTAGCCGCAAACGAGGAGCATCGAGCAGACGGTGGCAATCCCGAAGCTGGGAACCAACGGCAGAAGATCCACCAAATAGGCGAATAACAGGTGGAAAGCGAAGAATCCGGCGGCGATGAAAAACACATGCATCGGATGAAGTGGAATTCCACGAATACCGCCTACTAAGAGCACGATCGTCACGAAAAAAAGCAAGGAGACCGGAGCGAAGAACGCAATGCGTGCTGCGACGGGACCGGCGTTGAGGCGCTTGGGCATG
>JANMYL010000142.1:0-19162 GCA_031382045.1 Akkermansiaceae bacterium
CATCGCGCTGGCAGACAGTTGTGGTGCGGATTTCACCCTTGTCGCACGCGCGCTTGCCACCTTCGCCGGTGCCAAGCGCCGTTTCGAAACTAAATACCTATCCGCGAACTACCGGATCATCGACGACTACGGCCACCACCCATCCGAGCTCGCCGCCACGCTCCAGACCGCCCGCACGCTCAAGTCCAAGCGGCTCATCGTGTTTTTCCAACCGCACCGCTACACCCGCACCCAGGCACTGGCCGACGATTTCGGGAGAGTCTTGCAAGCTGCGGATATCGTATTCATCACCGACGTTTATGCCGCCTCGGAAAAGCCGATCAAAGGCATCTCTGGTCAAACCTTGGTGGACGCGTTGAAAGTCCACGGCGACATCCCTGCCATCTATCTGCCAGACTTAGCCACTGCCCACCACGAAATCGGGCATACTCTGCAGCCCGGTGACTTACTTATCACTCTCGGTGCTGGAAACGTGCACGAAGCTGGCACTCGCATCGCCGCAGATCTCAAGATTCTTGAGGAAATGCGCGCCCTCATGCCGCCCGGCGAGATTGACGGCAAGCTCTATGAGCCGATGAGCCGCCACACGACATTGCTAGTCGGTGGTCCTGCGCAATACTGGATCGAGCCACACGGCTTTTACGGCTTTGCCTTCCTTGTCGATTACTGTCGCGAGCGCGGCATCCCGGTGCGCGTCGTTGGTCGCGGCTCAAATTTGCTTGTCCGAGACGGAGGTATCCGCGGAGCAGTCATTCATCCGACTGGCGGAGTATTTTCCGAGGTCACCGTGGATGGCCGCGGCCACATCACTGCGGGTGCTGGAGTGCGATTGAAAAAACTCGCCAGTATCGCTGGCGGTAGCGGCATAGGCGGCTTCGAGTGGATGGAAGGCATTCCTGGCAATGTAGGCGGCGCGCTGCGCATGAATGCTGGCGCGATGGGCATCGAGACCTTCGACCAAGTCGTCCGCGTCACCTTCCTCGACGAAGACGGAGTAATCCGCACCCGCGAGCGGGAGGAAATCGTAGCCAGCTACCGGAACGTCGCCGAAATCCGCCGGAATTTTGCCCTGCAAGCAGTCTTCAAAGGCAAAAACGACACACCCGCGAACATCAAAGAGCGTTGGGACGCATCGCGTGAAAAGCGCAAAGCCTCGCAGCCCATCGCCGCCTCTGCCGGTTGCACATTCCGCAATCCCGAGTTCATCCCCGCCGGTCGCGTCATCGACTCGATGGGCCTCAAAGGCACCACTTGCGGGCATGCGGCGGTCTCGGAAGTTCACGGGAATTTTGTCGTCAACCAAGGCGGCGCATCCGCGTTGGAAATCCTCACCCTCATTGAGTTCATCCAAGAAAAAGCCCGCACCGAGCGCAGCGTCGAACTCGAAACGGAAATCAAAATCCTCGGAGACGACGAAGCCTGCTTCTGATAACCCAACTCTATAACTAAGATGCTGAGTGGAAAAAAAATTGCAGTTTTAATGGGCGGTCCCGGTGCTGAGCGCGAGGTATCACTCGCCTCGGGAAAAGCTGTGCTCAAGGCCCTGCTAGGGCTTGGTCTTGATGCGGTCGCTCTCGATATCACCACCACTCGATTCGATCTACCCGAAGGCACCGACCTCGCTTTCAACGTCATCCACGGCACCTTCGGAGAGGATGGGCAGCTTCAAGACGCGCTCGAAAAGCTCGGCGTCCCCTACACCGGTGCGGGTTCCGCTAGCAGCAAGCTCGCCATTCATAAATCTCGGGCAAAGGAGAAATTTCTTGCCGCCGGAGTTCCGACAGCCCGCTCGGAAACCGTCTCTCTCAGCCCCGGCGTGGTGCCCGCGCTGACCATCCAAGCTCCGTTCGTCATCAAGCCGCCGCTCGAAGGCTCCAGCGTCGGCATCCAGATCGTGAAGACGAAGGATGAAATTCCCGCCGCGCTTTTGATCGCTGCGGAGAAATATAGCGAAGTCCTAGTCGAGGAATTTATTGAGGGGATGGAGCTCACCGTCGGCATTCTTAACGGAGCCACATTACCGATTGTTCACATAGCCCCGCCCGGCGGCGTCTATGACATGGCGAGCAAATACCCATGGCTCAGTGGCTCACAAGGCAGCGAGTATTTCTGCCCCGCGGACCTTGATTTAGAAACCACCATGGCTGTGCAAGCCGCTGCGCTTGCTGCCCACCGCTCGCTTGGTGTGGAAATTTACTCCCGTGTCGATGTCCTGTTGGATTTACAGAACCGACCCTTCGTCCTCGAAGCCAACACAATCCCCGGCATGACCGAGACCAGCCTGCTGCCCAAGGCCGCCGCCGCCGCTGGTATTTCTTTCCCAGAGTTATGTAGAACCATCGCTGAGCTATCATTCCAACTTCGTTCCTGACATGTCTAGACGCCGCACCAGTATGTCTAACCGCCGCTCGCGCTCGCAAGTGCTCGAAGTCCGTATCATGTCTCCGCGCATCGCTTGGCTCGGCTTCCTCAGCATCTTTGGCAAGCTGGCAAAACTCGCCTGCATCCTCGCCGTGGCCACCGGTATCGGCTGGGGCGTTTGGCAGGGAATCCAGCGCGCATTCCACAAAAATCCCGATTTCCGCCTGCAAGTTATCGATCTAAATCCTAACCCAGTCATCGACGAAGCTGGCCTCGCCGAAGCCACCGGAATCGACCTCAGCGCCAGTCTTTTTGATATCGATGTCGAAATGGTGACCGCTAAATTAAAAGCCCTGCCCGCCATCGCCGATGCACGGGCGGAGCGCCATTTGCCGGGCACACTCATGGTGCGTGTGGTGGCGCGGATTCCGCAGGCATGGATCTCCTACTCGCAAGTCGCTCTATCCGAAGTCCGCCGCGCAGGTGCGATGCTCGTGGACGAAGACGGCATCGTTTACCCCTGCCCAGCGCTCCAATTGGAGGCCGCCATGAAGCTCCCCACGATCCAACTTCCGCCCTCCGCAAAAGCATCCCTCGTCGCCGGTCAGCATCTGGTTCAGCCAGAGCTAGCCCACTGCCTCCGCTTGCTAGACTCTGCCCGTGAGGCTGATCCGGAGGCCGTGCATTGGATCGAGTCCGTGGCACAAATCAACGAATGGTCATTGTTGCTTGTTACTCGCCAAGGCACGGCAGCCACCTTCAGCCTCGGGGACCACGAGCGGCAAATCCGCAGCCTTCGCGCAGCGATGGATCATTCCAGTCAAAAAGGCTACTCCATCAGTACCATCAACCTCATTCCCAAGCGCAACGTTCCTATCACTCTACGCGACGAAGCGTCTGCCCCGCGTGCCGTGCCAGTCTCGGAGCCGGGTCCAGCAGAAATTCGCGAAGACCGCCGCGCCCGCGATCTCAGCACCCTTCTCAATCGTAACTGATAGCTTTCATAATTTCATGGCACGTCGCACAAAAATTCACGTCGGACTTGAGATCGGCACCAGCAAGACTTGCATCGTCGTCGGTGAGGTAAAGGCGGACAGCGCCGTCAAGATTCTCGGCATAGGCGTCACCAAGACCGCCGGCGTTCGCAAGGGCGAAATTTATGATTTCGCCCAAGCCCGCGCCTGTCTCAAGGACGCCATCGCCAAAGCAGAAGACGCCAGCGATGTGGAAATAGGCAGCGTTTTCTTAGCCGTCACCGGCTCCCACATCCAAGGCGTGAACAACCGCGGCACTTTTCGTTTGCCCGATGGCGAGCCGACCGTGGCATCAGAGCATGTCGAGGAAGCGCGCACCATCGCCCGCGAGGTCCACATTCCGCAGGATCACGTCTATCTGCACCCGATTATCCGTAATTACTGGCTCGACGGCCTCGAACACTCCACCACTCCCGTCGGTCTCTTTGGTAAAACCGTTGAGGCAGATTTCCACATCGTCCACGGCATCGGCAACCGCATTCAAAACAGCATTAAACTCGTCCGGGAAATGCCGCTGGAGGTCGATGACATCGTCTTCTCTCCCATAGCCACCGCTCAGATGGCGCTCGACCGCGAGCAACGCGAACGCGGCGCGCTGGTCATCGACATCGGGGGCGGCACCACCGACTACGCGCTCTATCTGAATGGGGCCATCGCTGCTTCCGGCTGCATTCCGGTCGGAGGCGACCACGTCACCAACGACATCCACCTCGTCACGGGCTTACCGTTTTCCAAAGCAGACAGCCTGAAAATCATGGAAGGCGACGCCTCGGCAGATCCCGTGCGCTCGGTGGGCACCGCCAAGCTAACGGACGATCGTGGCTTCGCAGAAGTCGAAGTCGGCCGCGGCGTTTTGAATGAAATCATCCGCCAGCGGCTCGAAGAAACTCTCAAACTCGTGCGTGACCGTCTTCCTCCCGGTTCAGTTCAGCACATCGGAGCCGGCGTTTTCCTCACCGGTGGCACCAGCCTGATGCGCGGCTTCAGCGAGCTTGCTTTCGACGTCTTCGGTCGGGATATTTACCGCCCCGATCCGCCGGAGGCCAGTGGGGTTCAGGCGAATTTCAAAGACCCCCAATATGCCACGGCGATCGGTTTGATCCGCTACGCACAAATTCTCGAAACCGAGCGCGCAAGACCGCCCGGCATCTTTGGAAAAGTCGGCCGCATGTTCTGGCCATTTGGAAAATAGTGTATCTCAAATCTCAAATTTCAAATCCCACCGCATCATGATTTCCTACTCCCGCGACCCCCACCAAACCATCCCTGTTTCCTCCGTGAAAATCATCGGCCTCGGCGGTGCCGGAGCTAACATGTTAGAGCGCATCGCACTCGACGGCACAGAAGGCTCCGAGTTGTTGGCACTCAACACCGACCTCCGGACGCTCTCAGCCTGCCATGCTGTAGAAAAAATCCAGCTCGGTGTGAACCTAACACGAGGACTTGGTTCCGGTGGCGATCCCGAGCTAGGCCAGCAAGCGGTGCTCGAGGCGGAAGATCAGATCCGAGCATCTATCAAGGACAGCCGGATTGTTTTCCTCTGCACCGGTCTGGGCGGCGGCACTGGCTCCGGCGCGGCGCCCATCGTCACCCGCATCGCCCGCGAGGAAGGAGCCTTCGTCGTGGTTTTCGCCACGATGCCATTCGCCTTCGAGGGCAAGCGCCGGCGCGACCAAGCAGAGACCGCGCTCAACGAACTCGCTGTTCTATCTAACGCACTGGTCACTTTTGATAATAATCGTATGGGCGAGCTCGTCCTCGCCAAGCAGGGGATCCACGAGGCTTTCTCCGCTGCTGACCACATGATTTGCGAGTCGATCAAAGCAGTCATCCGCCTCGTCGTTCGCCCCGGATTGATCAATGTCGGGCTGGACGAACTTGTAAGTGCGCTGCGCACGAACCGTTCCCGCTGCCTCTTCGGCTCCGGTCTAGCGGATGGCAAGGACCGAGCTGCGAAGGCTTTGGAGAACGCCCTCAACAGCCCACTGCTAGATCAAGGCGCGCTGCTCAAAGACGCCCAGACCGTGCTCGTCCACCTCGCTGGCGGGGAGGATCTCACGCTGTTCGAGATCGAGCTTCTGATGCAGCGTTTGCAAAAATTTGTCCCAGAAAATGCCCACGTCCTCTTCGGTGCCGCCATCGATCCAGCCATGGGCGACTCGCTGTCCATCACTCTCATCAGCGCGCTACCCGAGGACTCGCTCACCATCACCCCGCCGCCCGCCCAAGCCGCAGAAATCGTTCCTGCACCCGAGTTCGACCCATCAGTCGAGCAAGAACCCGCCCAGGAAGTTCTGCCTGTTTCCCAGTTCTCCGAGACTGGGTCCGACATCGCTGCCGCCGCCGGGATGTCGCTCTTCGAAAATGAGAGTTCTATCGGTGACCCAGAAATCGCTACCCCGGAGCCCGCTCAATCTGCGCCCGAGCGGCACATGGCCGCCTTCACTTTCACCGAGCCCGAGCCCGAGGCCGAAGTCTATGCAGCAGCCACCGAGCCCGATCCAAAACCGATAGAGAACACGGACACTGGGGACGCAGCACCCGTTACTAGCAGTTTCACGCCGGGCCCCAAAAAAAAGCCGAGCCTCGCCGCTCCATGGGGCAGCCCAAAATCGGTAGAGCCTGTCAGTGAAGCAGCCGAACTGCCTTTGGAAACTGGCGTTCTGCCCGAGTCAGCCGCTACCGCTGCTGCGGCCGATTCCGAGCCGCCGAAGCTCAAGCTCGGCGTCAAATCCTCCGCCCCACAGAGCGAGCTCTCGCTCGACTCTGCTCCCCGAGGTCGTTTCGAGGGCGAGACCCCAAACGTCTTCGAAGGCGAAGATCTGGATTTGCCACCTTTCCTGCGAAAGAAAAAATAACAGCTTCATGCACGAGTCCACGAATTTAGAAATCCCCGGACATGTGGCCCTCGCCATGGGAGAAGGAGGCTTGCCTAAAGTCGTCGTGGAGACCGCTTGGAGCTTTGCAGAAATATATCTGCATGGCGCGCATGTTACCAGATTTCAAAAAAAAGGTGAGCCCCCGTTGCTCTTTATAAGTGCAGCTAGCGAGTTCACCGCCGGCAAAGCAATCCGTGGCGGCGTGCCAGTGATTTTCCCGTGGTTTGGAGGACGAGAAGGATTTCCGGCCCACGGCTTCGCTCGCACAACAGTTTGGGAACTCAAGAAAACCTCCGTCCTACCCGACGGCGCAGTGATGCTGAGCTTCCGCCTTCCCGGTGCGCAAGATTTCCAAGTGGAGTATCGCGTCACCGTCGCGGAGAGTCTGACGCTTGAGTTGGCCGTCGGATACACCGGCAGGCAAGACGCGACCTTCGAGACTTGCCTGCATACTTATTTTCAAATCAGCGGCATCGACGCCATTTCCATCACCGGACTGGCAGGCACCCACTATCAAGACAAAGTCGCAGGCACTACCGAGACGGAAACCACCGCCGCCATCCGGATCCGTAAGGAGGTGGACCGCGTCTATTCCAACACCAGTGCCACCACCGAGATTGAAGACCCCAGCTTCCGACGTAAGATCCGGATCGCGAAATCCGGCTCTAACTCCACAGTCGTCTGGAACCCCTGGATCGAAAAATCTAAACGTATGTCCGACTTCGGCGATGAAGAATATTCACAAATGGTCTGTGTGGAATCGGGCAACGTCGCCCAAAACCAAATTACCCTCTCGTCCGGCGGCCATGCCATTATGAAGATAGAAATTAGCAGCTCGAATTTAAGCAGCTAGTGGGCTGTAAAAGGCTTCTCGCTCAACAACCAAGCTGAACCGAAATGCCTGCCTACAACCACCTAACCGTCTTTTCTTCAGGCGTGTTAATCCCTGACGAAATTTCCAAATACCGCCGCAAACCCTATCACCACACTTTTTCTCTGGTGACTGCAGCCATCGGACGCAACGCAAAGTACAAATTTATAAACTGCTAAGCAAATCGGTGCGCAAAAAATGATTAGGAATATAAGATCACGAAAGCTTTCGAACCGGGTATTATTTAAAATATAACAATCGCAAAATAGTCATCAAATTCTTATATGCACGTTGAAAAAAACTATCTATCCGATGTCCGCTAAAGCCACTTGGAAAGTCAGTGCCGCCGTGATGGCGAGCCGGGTATTAGGCCTCGCCCGGGAAATGATATTCGCCGGACTCTTCGGCGGGAGTAAGTGGATGGATTGTTTCTATCTCGCCTTCAGGGTGCCGAACTTATTGCGAGACCTGTTCGCGGAGGGAGCGTTGTCGCAGGCGTTTGTTACGACATTTTCCAAACGTCTCAAGACTGACGGCGAGGAGTCCGCCTGGGCGCTGGCCCATAAAATGATGACGCTAGCTGCCGTTTTTATGAGCGGCGTGACCTTGTTCGGAATTCTTGCCGCGCCGTGGATTGTCGATCTATTGACGTCCTTTTCGCGCGGTGGTTCATCGCCGCGAGTTTACAATCCGGCAGAAATCGCGCTGACGGTGACGATGGTCCGCGTGATGTATCCGTTCATTCTGCTCGTCTCACTGGCGGCGTTGGTGATGGGAATGCTCAACGCGAAAAACGTCTTTGGAATGCCGGCGCTGTCGTCGTGCTTTTTCAATCTCGGCTCAATGATCGGGGGGGCGGCGCTCGGTTACTGGATGGATCCCACTTGGGGGCCACAGAGCTTAATTGGGTTTTCGATGGGTGTAGTGATCGGTGGATTGGCTCAGTTAGTCTGCCAGTTTCCGGCCCTGAAAGCGGTGGGTTACCGGTTTGTAGCAGATTTCAATTGGCGCGATTCCGGTGTCCGGCAGATTTTAAAACTTATGGGGCCGGCGGTGATCGCGGCTTCGGTGGTGCAGATCAATGTGGTGGTGAATGCGATGTTTGCTTATGGCGTGGGCGAGGGGGCGGTGAGCTGGCTAAGTTATGCATTTCGCTTGATGCAGTTACCCATAGGTGTATTTGGTGTGGCGGTTGCCACGGTGACTCTGCCGGCCCTATCTCGGGCGGCGGTGGGTGGGATTGGAGAGGATTTCCGGCCGACGCTCGCGAAGGGGCTGCGGCTGGTCGCCTTCCTGGTGCTTCCATCTACCCTCGGTCTCGTGTTGCTGGCAGAGCCGATTGTTAGCGTGCTTTATGAGCGCGGTGCATTCGATGCTACTGACCGCTTGCAGACGGCGGGTGCACTGCGTGCCTACGGTTACGGATTGTTATTTTATGCTTGGCTCAAGGTTTTGCAGCCTGCGTTCTATGCCATCGACAAGCGCTGGTTCCCTATGATGGTCAGCCTTTTTGCACTCGGGCTCAACCTAGGCTTCAATTACTTTTTTGTCTTCGTCATGAAATGGGGGCATGAGTCGCTTGCTCTAACGACGAGTATCACCGCTTCGGTTAATTTCCTGCTCCTGTTCCTTGCCATGCAGAAATTCGCGGGTGACCTAGGCACTGGAGCGCTGCTCGTTTTGTTGGGTAAACTGTTATGCGCCGGGGCGTTGATGGGTGGCGTTTGTGTGGTGGCAAACCGTTTTCTATTCGCCGATCTGGCGGTGACGCGGTTTGTGATCAAGGTGATTTATCTCGGCCTCACCATCGGCGTGGCATCGGTGGTTTACTTCGTGGCTGCCAAGTTGATGCAGGTTTCGGAAGCCCGCGATGCGCTGGGGATGATCACTCGGAAGCTAAAACGCTAATCACAGCTCGCGAATGACTGCGCTTTCCGCAATCGCCTTGCGCGCAGCACGCAATCGTTTAACCAACCAAATTGTCACCAGCACCGAGACCGCCTGCCAGAAATAGAAGGCGCGCGGCACCGCCCGGGCAAGATCAGCGGGCATCTCGTTGATCGAGAGCAGGGTGGCGGAAGCATAGACTGGCGCGCTCGCCGGGGAAATCCCGAACAACCATGCGGCAACGGGGATCAAACGGTCATTCGTGGCACTGAGCACAGCGCCGATCATCAGCGGGACGATTCCTACAAGGATGACCGCCAAGCCGACAGTCCGGCCACCCTTGGCCTCTAGCAGTGCGTGAAATCCAAGGCCACTTGATAGCATAGCTATGGTGAAAAATCCGAATACCTGCAAAGGCACGTCGTGTCCCGGAAACCAGCGAGATTCCACCAGTGCCTGAGTGAAGATAAACCACCCTCCCGCACCGGCCAAGGCCATGATGATGACCCAGCCGAAGGCAGTGGCTGCATCTGAGAGCACCGGTAGCGATGCCCGACCTTCCTTACGAACGCGCCGCCATCCGCGGATCTGGATTTCCGCGGATGGAGTGATGATGTGCGTCATGGCGAATAACAGCAAAAGTGTGGCAAAACCATAAACTCCGGACATCGCTACAGCTTCCCAAGTTTTTGGCGCCCAGCCGCTCCAATCGAGCACGCGCCGGGAGATTTCCCGCGAGGGGAACAGGTTGCCCGGCTCGATGAGCGGCAGCGCGTTGCCGAGTAGGAGAATTTGCACCCAGATGAAAAAGCCGGCCGCCCAGATTTTTCCTAGCAGCAGCGACTCGGTCCTGCGCCAGCGGCGACAGAGCATCACGAGGAAGGTCAGGATCAGTCCGCCCTGGCAGAACACGGTGAAGACCGCTTCTGGGAAGCCGAGATTAAAGAACTTCGCCTCTGGTACAAGCTTCTGGCCGGTGGCAACGATGGCAGCAGCCGTCTTCGGCAAGATGCTCGGTAGGCTCTCTTGAAATACCGGTGTCATCGTTAGATATTTGAAAAATACCAGCCCGAACCGCGCCATTTGCGGCACCACTGTGTAGAGGCAAAATACAAACCCGATGGAGATGAGAAATGCCCAGCGCCGGTTCTTCACTACGGTGCCCGTGACCAGTCCGGTGAGATGATACGTGAGCGAGGAGGTGAAAATTACGGCGTATAGTGGCATCCAAGTGCTCGCCGCCACTTCCCCTTTCCACAGCGCCCATGCCGTGAACGGCAGCGTCACGGCAAACATGACGTATTCCCGCACTGGAAGCCCGAACAAATAACCGAGCACCTTGGAAAGCGGGCTCATTGGAATAAGTCGCTGATAGTCTATCACGCCCTCGTCCGTCTCCGCTGTCATCCCGCCTGAAACTTGGGCGGTGCCTAACACAAAGAGGATCAACATTTGGAAAACTAGCAGTGGGATGACCGCTCCCCGCTCCGCATCCGCCACGCTCAAGTGTGCGCGATGCATTCCAATCGTCCGCGACATGAATAAGATGAAACCGGCTATGAGGAGAGCAATCAGAAGCGCCACGCCCAGCCCGCGAAGCCGCAGGCGAGACTGGCAGTAGCGCCGGAAAATTGGATTTCTCCAGATTTTCCAACTGGCAAGAGGTTGTGATTCGTGACGGGTGTTCATGACTGGCGGTTGGATTCGGCGACTTCCACGAGGATGTCCTCAAATGACGAGCGTTTTTCCTCGAAGGCACGCATGCGCATGCCTAGCTGAATCAGCCCTTCCATCAGATCTGCTTGGCCGTCGTCGGTTCCGGTGAAACCGAAGATCACTTGTTGCTGCGAAACACGGAGATCATGGACGAAAGCCTGCGTCTCTAACCATGCGGCGGCCTCGTCGTGGCGGTTGAGCAAGCTGACGGTGAGCGTGCGCTCGTTTCTGCCGAGCTGGTCGCGGACCTCGCCGACTGTGCCAGATGCAAGCAGTTTCCCCCGGTTCATCACACACAGTGAGGAGCACATTTCCGCGAGCTCGCTGAGGATATGGGAGCTGACAAAAACGGTCGCTCCGGTGGCGGCGAGTTTCTGCAATGCCTGCCGCAGATCACGGCGAGCTAATGGATCAAGGCCGCTGGCAGGTTCGTCGAGAATGAGGATGCGTGGACGGTGCAGCAGTGTCTTGGCCAGCACCACGCGCTGTGTCTGGCCACGCGAAAGCTCCTTGCACCAACTGTTACGCTGAGCAGTTAGAGCAACTTCTTCCAAGCATTCAGCAACCCGCTCGCGCCGCTGTGCGCGGTTTCCAAGTCCGTAGGCATCGGCGTGGAAATCTAGAAATTCCCAGACTTTTAAATCCGAAGGCACTGGCGCGAGATCCGGCATGTAGCCGATGATGCGGCGCGCAGTTTCGATGTCTTCGAGCACGTCCACACCGCTCAAAATGACCTCGCCGTAAGTCGGTTCCATCAGCGTGGTGAGGACTCGGAAGGTGCTGGTTTTCCCGGCTCCGTTAGGTCCCACCAATCCGAACACTTCACCGGGAGGGACGGTGAGTGTGAGATCATCCACGGCGACGAAATTTCCGTAATCCACTCGCAGGGAGCGGATGTCGATGGCGGGTGTGACACTCATATCGATGTTAAAAATCGAGCAAATCGTGCTGGGTCGAATCGGCGGGCAAGGTGAGGCCGATGGCTTCCAATTCTTTTTGAGCCTCTGCCCGCCGCTTCGTCTGCTCGGCCTGATAAACCACGCGCTGCTCGGGCGTGAGTATAGCTAAAATCGCGTCTTGTTTGGAGGCACGAGTGTTGAGGGTGTCAGTGCCAAGTCCCTCGAACTTCATCGTCGGATCGAAGTCCTTTGCCCCACGCGCCATCACCCCGAAGACTTGACCGCGCTGAGTCTCGTCGAGCGCGACGATGCCGTCCAAGCGGGTAACCTTCATGTCGGCTTCCTGTTGGACTTTCTCGACTTTTTCGAGCATTTGGTCCGACTTGAAGGCGGCGAGCTTGTCGGCACTGAGCGTGCGCTCCATGAATTTCTCCAGTCCGTTTTCCACCTTCGCATCGGTGCTGGCCTTGGCGAGATCCTCGAGTCGGGTGCCGTCCTGGGAAATTAAATCGCTGTAGCGCTTGGCTTCATCCGTGGCGTTCTGGTCCAGCCATTGTTTGAGCGATTCTTGTTGGGCAGGATTAAGGGAATACTTGCGGGCAAGCTCCCCGGCCTTGGTATCCGTCTGGCGTTGCAATTCGCGGATGCGGATTCGGTCGAACAAGGGCGCGAGGTCGCGAATCAATGGTTGCGTGGCACGGAACACGTCGTCTGGGCTGACCGGTTTCCCATCCCGCAAATTCTCCGCGATGCTCCGCAGTCGGTCGGTCACGTTCTGACCCGGACGGCGGCGACTGTCTGAATTACCGCCTTCCAGTGAAGCCACGCGATTGTGAGCGCTTTTTAATTCGACCTCCAGCTTGCCGACTCTCTCTTCGGCAGATCCTTCCTGTGGAGGCATGCTTTGGGAAAAGAGGATCGCTCCGGCGACGCCGACGACTAGACCGATAATGAGTGGGATGATGGATCGCATTTTAGGTGAGTTGATAAAAAATTATGAGGTAACGGCTACTTCAGCGCCCGTCGCATTTCCACAATGCTGTCGCGGATTTCAAATGCAGAGCTACGGATGTGTCCGATAGCGGCGCGCTGGTTAGGGTCGGGCTCCAGCTCCATCAGTTTCTGGCAGGCACCTACAGCTTCGTTGAGCCAGTTCAGGCAGCGCTTGAGCACCGCCAGCACGAAGCCTGTCTCTGGCTGATAGTCGCCCCCGCTGCCGTAGAGTGCGCCGGCGAGCTTGCCGCTCACTTGCAGAAGATTGGTGATGAGTTCATACGATGGCGTGCCGGGCCCTGCGTCGCGCTCGATCACATCCATAGCCCGCATTGCAAGCTCTTGCGCCTTCATTTGCAGCGGGTGGTTCTCTTCATCTTCGAATGACTCGTCGTCCGGATCTCTGAAATCATCCTCGTCTTCTTCCTCATCGAAATCCAGAGCTATCTCCTCCATCGCCCCGTAGCTCACTTTGCTACCCGGGAAATCATCTTCGCCTGCCTCATCGCGCTCGGCCAGCGCGTCTAGCAGCCCATCCCAGCCCATGACAAAGGCCTCCTTTTGCTCGCTATCCGAGTCTTCCATGTATTTCTCTAACACCTCCTGATAAGCATCCGTCAGTCTGTCAGATTCCTTGAGGCGTTCTTCCCATGCGAATTCATCGAGCTCGTCACCAAGCTCCCGCTCTGGCCCGTCCGCGTCAGGACGGCGGATCACCTGTGCCATAAAATCGCGCATTGAGTTCAGGTTTGCTAGCTTTTGCGCGTCCTCTGCGTCCTCGTCCATCGCCCACTCGTGCGGAGAAATCGTGAGTGTAAAATCTGATGTCTCGATCACCACTCGGCCGTTGATTTCGCTGAACCATTCAAGATAGAGCGTATTCCGCCACTCGTGAGGAATTTCCTGATGATTTTGGTAAAGTTCGTGAAATTCTTCTTCGCTGACAGTCGGGACTCGGTTTTTCCGTGATGCCGTCATGTCGCCGATGATTCCGGCTTGGTCCACATCCAGCGCTTCGGAATCCGCCACCGCCTGTGGCGCGGGATTTTCAAATTGCAGCCGGGTGCCCGCGAGATCGCGCCAGCAATCGCCGTCGAGTGAGAGGATCAATGGCTCGTCACGGCCAGTCAGCCAGATGCGGCCCGTCGTGTGCCCTTCGACGGTGTTATCAATTTCGCCGTGGGCGACTGCGTCTTCAATCCTCCATGCCATGGTGAGTAGTTTCCGCACTCTCTGGGCCGGGCGTCAAGCAAGCGTATGAGGCTATTTGCAGGTGCTCTGGGCTGGCGATTCCGGCAGTGGGAACAAACCGGGATGAGCGTTGACGCCCCGGAAATTTCGTTCATGCTATGCGCCGAATTCCGCTTTTGGAACCTCAACTCACTTATTAAATGATCCTCATTCGTCGCCTTCTCGCCGTCGCCCTCGCGGCATCGTTTGCCACCATGGCTGTCGCCCAAGAGGGTAAGCTCAACATCGGCACGGTCGATATGCAGGAGCTTTTCAAGCAATACTACCGCACGAACGAAGCGCAGAAGCAAATCAACGTCGAGCGCGCCCGCATCCAGAAGGATAACAACGAGCGCCTCACTCGCATCCGTGGACTTGAGGAAAACCTGGGCAAGCTCCGCAAGCAGCTTGAAGATCCCTCGCTCAACGACTCGAAAAAACAAACGCTCTTTAAAGAGTGGCAGATGCAACAACAAGAAGGCATCGCCCTAGACCGCGAGCGCCGCGAATTCCTCCAGCGCCGCAACCAAGCTCTCAATGAGAAAATGGTCCAGCGCATGAAGGGGATTCTTGAGGAAATCCGCAAGCTGGTGGAGGAGAAGGCCAAGCTCGAAAACTTCGATTACGTCTTCGACAAATCCGGCTTAAGCACCTCGCAAGTCCCTTTCCTCCTCTACACCAAGGACGCCACTGACATCACCGCAGGTCTCCTAAAAGACCTCAACAAGGACGCGCCTGCTGACTCCCTTCCTGCGCCAGGCGATCCGAAACCAGAAATCCCTACTCCTACTCCTGCCGACGGCAAGGAGTAATTCCGAGGATCCCCGACCCTTCCTGAGTTGGCATTTGCCCTCACGCTTTCCGAGCTCGCCCGCTGGGTCGATGGTGACATCATCCGGGGCGAGCTCGATTTGTCTCTGTCTGGCATGGCGGCGCTCGATGCCGCTGGCCCCCATGATGTGACCTTCCTCGGCAACGAGAAATATTACGGCCAGTTTCTCCAAACTCGTGCTGCCGCCGTGATCGTCTCACGCAGTGTGACGGACGGGCCGGAAGGCAGCGCTTTGATAGCTGTGGATAATCCATCACTCGCCTTCGCCGTGGTGGTCCGCCACTTCGCCGCCGCGACTCGCCAATTCGCGCCCGGCATCCACCCGCGCGCCTTCGTCGATCCTGCCGCCGTGCTAGATCCCACCCAAGTCCGTGTGCAAGCTGGTGCTATCGTTTTAGCGGGAGCCATCGTCGGCGACGGCTCGGACATCGGCCCGAATTGCGTGATTTCCGAGGACGTGGTCATCGGCAAAGAATGCCGGATCATGGCTAACGCGAGTATCCGAGAACGCTGTGTGCTGGGTGACCGTGTGATTCTCCAGCCGGGTGCTGTCATCGGCTCGGATGGCTACGGCTACGAATTTCATGGTGGCCGCCATGTCAAAATCGACCAGGTCGGTATCGTTGAAATCGGTGATGATGTCGAAATCGGAGCCAACACAACCATTGACCGCGCTCGCTTTGGCAAGACGGTCATCGGCGAAGGCAGCAAAATCGACAATCTCGTCCAAATTGGCCACAATTGCATTCTCGGCAAACACTGTTTGATCATTTCTCAAACCGGTATTTCCGGCAGTTCGCAACTTGGAGATTATGTCACCGCCGCCGGGCAAACCGGCATCGCCGGGCATGTCAGCATCGGCTCCAAGGCTGTGCTGAGCGCAAGGACTGGAGTGACCGCCAACATTCCCGGGGGCCAAGCTTACGCCGGCAAGCCAGCTCTACCAATCCGCGAGGAAATGAAATTGCAAGTCCTCGTCCGCCGCCTGCCGAAACTCGTGGCTCGGGTAAAAGCGCTCGAAGAAGCACTCCAAGCCGTGAGCGACAAGAGCTGACGTGCAGCCGTTTTCGCCATGTCCCATTTAAAATTGAAGGCCTTAGCCGATTCCGCCAGCCTTTGTGCTCACCTTTACCTCCTCCAGTATGAGCAAAGCGCGCCGGCTCAAATCTGATTCCAAGAGTCGTTCCACGCGCTGGAAATGGCGGGCTGAGTGGCTGCTCTACACCTGCGTTGAGGAAATCGCCGGGCGTCTGCCAGGCTCGTGGGTCTTCCGCATCGGTGAGCTGCTTGGTGGAATCGCTTGGCACTTCATTCTGCTTCGCCGACGAGTGGTTTTACGAAACCTGCGGATCGCGTTTCATGGCGAATACGATCTTCCTGCGCTCCAGCGGATGGCGCGCGAAACCATCCGCCGCACCGGCGCGAATTTATTTTCCACTGCCCACACCGCCAGACTTTCCGCCAAGCGGATCGATGCGATGCTGACTGTAGAAAACCAAGAACTCATCGAAAACGCCATGTCCGGCAGCGCGGGACTGGTCCTCTTACCACCTCACATGGGGAACTGGGAAATCCTCAGTCGGATGAATCGCCTCTTTCCACAAGGCCACAAAATCGGCGCATTTTACCGCCCGCTGAATAATCCACTGCTCAACTCGCGGGTGCTCGCACAACGCAAAACTGATGGCACCCACCTGTTTTCCAAGCGCGACAGCCTTCATCACGTCACTGGATTTCTCCGCGAAGGCAGCTTAATCGGCATTCTGGCCGACCAACGCGTCGGGAAAAAAGGTGAACTGGTCCGCTTCTTTGGTAGGCTTACCCGCGCCAGCCCCGTCCCGAGCCTGATGGCCCGGCGGAGCAAGGCCGAGGTGCTCGCGATGTCGCTGAGCACGGATGCCCCTGGAAAATGGAAAGTGCGCTACCACCCGGTAAGCCGACCTTTCAAGACGGTCGATTGCATGGCCGCACTCGAGCAAGCGATGCAAACGAGCCCACTGGACGTATTTTGGCTTCAGGACCGATGGAAAGTTTTTGTAAATTCACGCCGCACCATTCGCGACTGGCTCGGCCCGGAAATCCCCGGCGAGAGCAAGCCGCATCGGGCTTTGTTGTGGCTCGCGGAAGGTCACTCATCCTGGAAGCTTCCCGAGTCATGGACACATGGGGATGTGATTTACGAAGTCGCGCTCGCCGCCGGCCAGACACCGCCCGCATGGCTCACTGGCTCGGAAACCCTCCACACCGTCCCCGCTGCCGGAGATGCCAGGGCGGTGCAAAAAGCCATCGCCACCATTGACCTCGCCGCCGCCTTGCCCGTGGACTATATCCTCGCCATCAATGCTCCTCGGGCGTTAGTGATTGCCGCAGCCCGAGAGTCGATCCACCTCGTCTCGCTCCCACTTGCACCTTAGACCGATGAAACAATCCGTCATCATTAGCACATACAACCAGCCCGCCTGGCTGGAGAAAGCACTGCACGGCTATTTATACCAAACGTTCCAGGATTTTGAGCTGCTCATCGCCGATGACGGCTCCGACGAGCGGACAAGCGAGGTTATAGAAAATTTCCGAAAACTCGCAAATTTCCCGGTACGCCACATCTGGCATGCGGATGAAGGCTACCGCCGCCAGACGATTTTGAACCAAGTGCTACTCCAAGCAGAGCACGAATACATCATCATGACCGACGGCGACTGCATCCCGCGGCGGGACTTTCTCGCGGTGCACGCGGAGCAAGCCCTACCCGGCCGATTTCTCTCCGGCGGCTATTGCAAGCTACCCATGGACCTCAGTCAGCACCTCACGCTGGACGACATTGCAAGCGGCCGAGCCTTCGACACAGGCTACCTGCGAGACCATGGCCTCAAGGAATTTTCACCATCCTTCAAGATCAGCCTGCCCGAACCGCTGGCTCCGCTAATCGATAAAATAACGCCCACCAAGCCGACGTGGAATAACTGCAATGCCTCCGGCTGGACGAGGGATCTGATCGCCGTGAACGGCTTCAACGAACAGATGCAATACGGCGGTGCCGACCGCGAGCTCGGCGAGCGCCTTGCTAACTACGGCGTGACCGGCCTGCAAATCCGCTACCAAGCCATCGTCCTGCACCTCGACCACAAGCGCGGCTATAAAACTCCCGAAACTATGGCAAAAAACCAGGCCATACGCGATCAAGTCATCGCGACACGCAGTGTCTGGTGCCCGCATGGAATCCACAAACGCCCCAATCCTTGAGCTTCAATCCCGGGAAATCCCTAGAAGCATTCGTTCGCAAGGTGCGGCCTTATCTCGTGCCAGCTTACAGGAGTGCCTTTGCGGGCCTGATCGCCCGCGGCCTTGGTGAGCGCCGCGAGGGCGAGCGAATTGTCTGCTGCGATTTCTCGAATCCGGCCATCGATGCGGTCGGCGGCCGCTATTATTTCAGTCTTGTCCGGGATCTCATCGACGCCGGTTATTTCCCCGTGTTCACCGCGCGGCGGGCGACACTTTCCACCTTCGGCACCAGCCGAATGAAGTCGTTACTCTTGAAAGAGCGATTGGGCGTCATCACCTCACTCGACGCACTTACGGAACCGTATTTACTCATTACCGACTGCGATCTGCCAAGGCCCGCGCTGGCAGAAAAAATAGTGTTTGTGAGTTACGAGCCACGTCTGTGTGAAGGCGAAAACGAAATTGCTTTCCCTGTCTTCGTGCATCCGCAGATCACCACCAAGGTAAAGCTGCCGCCGCCCTACCAAGTCGCAGAACACCGCCCCGCCCGGATCTTTTTCGGAGGAAATACTCAACAGGGAAAATACGACAAGGACGTCCTACGTGAGGTTTACCACATGCTCACCCGCCGCGAGATGCTAGAGGCCACGGCCGCAGTCATTCCAGCATATCGTCCTCTGGAAGCAGCATCTTGGCTCGCCTCCTCGGATTTTCACCCCTTCGTTTTATGTGAGACCCAGCACTGTAAAATCCCGCCGGAGCGCTGGCTAGAAGCACTGGGCAAGGCGGATTTCTTTCTCGCCTGCCCTGGCGTAGGCATGCCGCTCTGCCACAATCTTATCGAAGCCCTCGCAGCAGGTTCCATCCCGATCCTGCAATACGCCACTTACCTGCCGCATCCCCTTGAAGATGGAGTGAATTGCTTGGAATTCTGCAACGCAGAGAGCTTGCGAAAAGTCATCGGAACTGCCCTTGCCATGAGTCCTGAAAACATCAGAACTATGAGGGCGAATGTGCGCAATCACTATGAGGAATTCCTTGCTCCTGGAACTTTCGCAAATAGGCTACTAACAAAAAAATCACTAAAAACGATTCTGCTGATGAACTCCTACCGCGTTCCCCGCTGAATTTAGCTTCGTTGTTTAAAACTGCTGGATATGCAATCCCTCCAATAAAACCTGAGATCATGACGCTTCAGGAATATCTACTAAATACCGATTCTGGAGATTTTACCTCACGGC
>JANMYL010000179.1:0-2263 GCA_031382045.1 Akkermansiaceae bacterium
CCGATCATTTCTTCGGATTCGGTGGCAGGGCCGAGAGTGATGATAATCTTGGTTTTGCGTGACATAGATTGGAAGGTCAGAGCTGCGGGCGGCGCTGACTTGTCCGCCCCAGAGCAGGGAATATGGCCGCCGCATTTAGAGCAAGCCGTGAAGCGGAAAAGATGCCTGCGCTCCCAATAAATCTGCTGGCTCTCAAGTGTCGTCGAGCATGCCCTTGAGCCCGCCGAAGAAATTCTCTAGCTCGTCGGAACTTGGAGCTGCGCCGAGGATGTCGTCGTAGGTGGTGTGGAGCAGGTGCTCGTCGTCCAGCTCGCCGATGAAACTGCTCGGTTGGCAACCGGTTTCTTGGCCCCACTTGATGCGGGTTGAGCAGTAGGTCATGGTCAATTGGTCCTGCGCGCGAGTGATGCCGACGTATAACAGCCGCCGCTCCTCGTCCTTGGTGCCTTCCGCGATGCTGCGGGTGTGGGGCAGGAATCCTTCTTCTAGGCCGACAAGGAAAACGATGGGGAATTCCAACCCTTTGGAGGCGTGGAGGGTGATGAGGGTGACTCCTTGTTTTTTCTCTAAATCTTCGTCGTCCTTATCGGAGGCGAGCGCGCTGTGGTCGAGGAATGACTGGAGGTTTTTGCCCTTTTCCACGTGTTTGCGGAGGCTGTCCACGACGCTGAAAATCCCTTCGCCACGAGCTTGGCGCTCGCTGTCGGTCTTGCAACTGCGTTCGATCCACGGCTGGTATTCGATTGCCTTGATCAGCGCGTCTAGGACGTCGGCGGGATTTTCCCGGGCGATCTCGATGCGGTTCTTTGCTCCGGCGATGGTGGCTACGAATTCCTGGACGGCGTGAGTCGCTTTGCTTCCTAACTGGTCGGTGAAATTGGGATCGCACAGTGCCTGCCAGACGGATTCGTGGTGATCGCGGCTCCACTCGGTGGCGAGCACGGCGGTGGATTGGCCGATGCCGCGGTTGGGCGCGTTGAGCACTCGGAGCAGTGGGACATCCGCATCCGGCGAGGCGATGAGTTGAGCGTAGGCCAGCACATCGCGGACTTCCCGGCGGTCGTAAAAACTTTGCGCACCGACCATTCGGTAGGGCATTTTTCGTTCGCGGAAGGCGAGCTCGAGCTTGCGGCTCTGGCCGTTGGTGCGAAAGAGAATGGCGAAATCCTCCCATTCGCGGCCGACTGCGCCTTTTTCTGCGATGATTTCCTCGGCGATGAATTCTGCTTCCTCGTCGTCGCCGGGCATCGCGACGATGCGCACGGGATCGCCGGCGGCGCGGGTGGAGCGCAGGATCTTCTCGCGGCGGCCGATGTTGTGTTTGATCAGGCTGTTAGCGGTGTGGAGGACGGCATGGGTGGAGCGGTAGTTTTCCTCGAGCCGGATGATCTTCGGATTGGGGAAAAATTTCTCGAACTGGAGGATGTTAGCCACCTCGGCACCGCGCCAGCCGTAGATGGATTGGTCATCATCGCCGACAACACAAACGTGATAGTGCGGTGGGCCGACGAGCTGTTGAAGCAGGCGCATCTGGAGTGCGTTGGTGTCTTGGAACTCGTCCACGGTGACGCGGGTGAAGCGCTGGCGGAAGACCTCGCGGACGTCGGCGTGGTTGCTGAGGATTTGTTCGCCCATGAGCAGAAGGTCATCGAAATCCACGGCGTTCTGCGCGCGCAGCTCGTTTTGATAGGCGACGCCGAGCATGGCGAAATATTCGTCCTCCAAGTCTTGAGGATCCATGCCCTTGTTCTTGCCCTTGGAAATGGCGGTGAGCACGTCGTCTGGCTTCACCTTTTCTGAGCTGCCGCCTTTGCGGACAAGGAGTTGCTTCATCAGGCCGACTTGATCTGAGTGCGAGCAGATTGAGAAATTTTTCTTATAGCCGAGCTTATCGATACCGTCGCGAAGGATGCGGACGCAAAGTGAGTGGAAGGTGCAGACGGTCATGGCCTTAGCGGCCTTTTTGGAAACCATGCCACTGATTCGCTCGCGCATTTCGCTGGCGGCCTTGTTGGTGAAAGTCACAGCGAGGATTTCCGAAGGATTGATTCGCTTTTCTAGCATGTGGGCGATCCGGCATGTGACGGTGCGGGTCTTGCCGGTGCCAGCGCCGGCGAGCAACATGACTGGGCCATCGAGGGCGCCCACGGCTTCGCGTTGGGCTTGGTTGAGGGAGTCAAAAGAGAACGAGGAAGCCATCGGCGGGCGGAGTCAAGCGGGGCCGGGGCGGGGTGGCGAGTCCAGATTGACGGATGAAGTCAGC
>JANMYL010000207.1:0-30141 GCA_031382045.1 Akkermansiaceae bacterium
TCGGGAACTCCGAATCAAATGAAAGAGATACTTCCAGTGTAGCGAAGGCTTTGCTCGTAGCCGTGCGGTTCGCTGGACTTGCAAGGAGGGGAGATCACTCTTGGTCACGAATGCAATTTCCCAACGTCGCCGTTGCCTGCAATTAGTAGCGCTTCCGTATCAAACGATTAACTGTAGCTATACGTGTGCTCGGCAGCGCATGTGAAGAACGGGAGCTTGCCGTCAGGGTTTCCTTGATTCACGTCCTTTTTGCAGGTCTTTATGCGGCAGAGCTCCCCGAGCTTCTTCATCTCCCAGCCCTTCTTCATCGTGAGCCTCCCATCCACAGGGGCGAAGCCCCGGTTCTTTGGCGGCTCCGGGTGAAGAAATGGGAAGCATGGGTATGCTGCGGCGTTGCCGGGAGATCATGATTTCCATGATTCCCATTTCTTCAATTCATAGAGCCTTTCATTTTCTCCCTGGGATATTGCGGTTCGCCAGTCTCACGCGGGTCATGCGCTCGCGCAGGCCGCCTTGTTCCACAAACTCTTTCTCCAAGGTCTTGAGCTGCTGGTCGATGAGGTAGTTGGCTTGGTGGATAAGACAAATCGCGATGTTGGCGATGACCTCGGGCGGGCTGGTTTCCACGAACTCCCGATAAAGCTCAAAGGTCTGCGGTGTCTTGCAGCCCAGCCGCCGGACAAAGCGGGCTTCCTTGGAGTCTTTTTCCCAGATGACGTGATCCCGTACGCGGAGGTAGTCGTAATAATCCCGGAGCAGTTCCTCCAAACTGGCCCGGCCGACGTTGGTGAGCTTGATCTCCATTTCCTTGGAAGTCTGCGCGGCCTTGCTGCCCTCCAGGATGTTCTGCTTCCCGGAGCGCGCGGATTGGATCATCTGGTCCACGGTGCGGTCACCGCGGGAGAGATATTTGTGCGCGAAGCGGAAGGTGATGTCATACGCGACCTCCGCTTTCTGGAAGGAGAGCAGGGTTTGGTAGTCGCCACGAGGCGGGAGCAGGGGCTCTGGCGAGGAATGGGAATTAGAGGAATTAGAGGAATCATGATTCCCATCATTCCTATTCTTCCCATCTCTTGGATTCTCGTTCATAGCAGTGCTTCGATCTTACCAAGCACCTACGCACTCTCAGAATCAAGCTCCGCGATTTCCTTCATGATGGCGGCCGCAGGCTGACGGAGGCCTTGTCGGTATTGGAAAGGAAGCTAGGAAAGATGAAGAAATCGAAATTCATCTTCGCTGTTTTGCAGCATCACGCCAGCCACAGCGCCTTGAGCGCCTCGGCGCGGGCGAGGGCATCATGGCCGATGAAATTGGCGTGGCCCATTTTCCGTCGGCCGCGGGCGTGGCGCTTGCCGTAAAGGTGGAGATGCGCCTCGCCGTCCTCGAAGAGTGGCAGCCAGTCTGGCGGGGTGGTTTCATCCACCCACATGTCGCCCAGCAAATTGAGCATCACGACTGGCGTGAGCAGGCGGGTAGAGCCTAACGGCAGGCCGATCACGGCGCGAAGCTGTTGCGCAAACTGCGAGGTGACACAGGCGTCGAGCGTATGGTGGCCGGAGTTGTGCGGGCGCGGGGCAATCTCGTTGACGAGCAGCGAGCCGTCGGATTTCAGGAAAAACTCGACTCCCAGAATGCCGCGATAATCCAGCGCTTCCGCCACCCGGCGGGCAATGCCCGCCGCCTCCAAAGCCACCGCGGGTGAGACGCGGGCCGGGACGATGGACACGTCCAAGATGTGATGCCGATGGCGGTTTTCCGCAGGGTCATAAGTCACAGTGACGCCGTCTGCACCGCGCGCGGCCATCACAGAAAGTTCCTTTTCAAAAGGCACCCACGCTTCCAAAACGGCGCGCGGGGCTTCGAAGGCAGCCCAGATTTTCTCGGGATCCTCGTTGCCTTCAAGTTTGACCTGCCCCTTACCGTCGTAGCCGAAATCCGCAGTCTTGAGCACGCCGGGGCCATTGAGCTCCTTCATCGCGGCGGCGAGATCGGCGGCGCTGGAAATCACGGCGAACCAGGTGTGTGGGATGTTGTGCTCGCGCAGGAAGTCCTTCTCCCGCTCGCGGTTTTGACAGATGCAGATGGCGTGTGGCGATGGATACAGCCCGGTGCATTTAGCGACTGTTTCCAGAGTCTCACGGGGAATATTTTCAAACTCCACGGTCGCCACCGTAACTCGGCTGCAAAAATCCTTCAGCGCCAGAGCGTCGTCGAAAGGTTTATCGATGACCTCATCCGCGCACTCCACGGCAGGAGCCTCGAGTCCGCCAGTCCAGATCACCGTGCGCACGCCCATCTGGCGGGCGGCTAGGGCGATCATGCGGCCGAGTTGGCCACCACCGATGACGCCGACAACACAATGCGGCGCGTGAATAGATAAAGAAAAAGACATGAAATCAGTCAATGGGATCGAGAGGAGGCAGCGCCGCCAATTTAACGGCGGCGGTCTGGTTTTTACGGAAAACGGCGAGTTTTTCGGCTAAATTGGCGTCATTGTTAGCGAGCATGGCCACAGCGAAGAGCGCGGCATTTGTAGCGCCAGCCTTGCCGATGGCGAAGGTGGCGGTCGGAATGCCCGCTGGCATTTGGACGATCGAAAGCAGCGAGTCCACGCCCTGCAGCGCCTTAGATTCCACGGGCACGCCTAGCACAGGGATGTCCGTGATGGCAGCGGTCATTCCTGGCAAATGTGCCGCACCGCCGGCCCCGGCGATGATGCATTTTAGGCCACGGCCGCGGGCCTCGGTCGCGTAGGAAACCAGTTTATCCGGTGTCCGGTGAGCGCTCACGACCTCAGCTTCCCAAGCCACGCCGAAGTCGCGCAAGGTGCGGGCGGCATGCTCCATCGTCGGCCAATCCGATGTGCTTCCCATAATAATTCCTACGACTGGCGCTGCGTGCATGTGGGGAAGGTGGAGAACCGGTCGCAGAGCGTCAATACTTGGCTCATCGGCTCAGTCTGCGGCGCATTCGACTATTGAAAGATAACACCAGAGGCTGGGGGCTTTCTCCCTTGCTTCATGTTGGCGACTTCCTTACTTATTGCTGTGTTGAGATGACTTTTTTGTCACTCATTGTCAGTTTCTTGTAAAACTGCGCCGGACAAGACTTTGTTTTGGATGGCTTGGTTTTATTAGATAACAATTTGAAACCGCCACTTCTCAAATTCCAAACATTTTTATGAAACCCAACCTCCTCGGCTCCTCGGCTCCTCGGCTCTTCGCTCCTTACTCCTCATAGTCGCCAGTATTCTCCCAATAATGGCACAAGTGTCTGATACGGATCGCGATGGCATCCCCAATATAACCGACCCATTTCCCACTGTGAACGCAGTTGTTGCGGATCCAGATGGTAATAACAACCTTTCCTCGGGGCTACAGACGGGGCTCATCGGTAGATGGGATTTCGAGTCCTTAACTGTTTCCGGTTCTTATCACCGTTTCGTAGATCTCGTGGGCGGCGATCAGCCTTTGGATTGCCGCCAACTCTCCATGGGCATCGACAACGCCGGGATGATTTCTAAGGGAGCGCTCTTCGACGCAGGCAACGACCACCTGACTGCACCGGGCACACTATTTCACAACCGCGCCGCCTTCACCACTTCCATGTGGTTCAAATTCCCACCGGGTTATGTCCAGAACAAGCCTAACAATATACACACAGTTTTCTTTGTATGCAACAATGCGTTAGATGTTTACCCAGAACTCATCGTCTCCATTTACAAAGGCATTTACGGCTCCACCACCCAGAAGATCGCGGTGAGCCGCTACGATGGCACTAACATCGTAGTCGCATACTATGGAGAAATTCCGATAGCAGATCACCTCGATGACGGATACTGGCATCATCTCGCTTATGTGAAAAATGGCACCAACAGTCGTCTCTTCGTAAACGGGGTGAAAATCAAGGAAGCAAATCTTATGAACAGCACGCTCACCTCCACCACCACCGGATATATTTGCTACGGGAAAAGCGTACCCGTTGCTACAAACCAGGGGCATACATTCCAAGGGTCTATGGATCGCCTGCGCTTTTACTCTCGGAATCTCTCCGAGACTGAGGTGGCGGAGCTCTACCGTCAAGATTCAGACCGCGACGGCCACTGGGATATCGTGGAGAAGGAATGGGCGGGCGCTTTTCCCATGTCGCCCTTCTATGCGCAGAACCCGGAGTTTGATACGGATCGCGACGGGCTACCGGATAACTGGGAGCGCCTCCATGGTCTCGACCCCCTGAGTGCGGTGGGTGTGAACGGCGCGACGGGCGATAGCGACAACGATGGGGTAACCAATATCGACGAATTCCAGAACAATACCAATCCAAGCATGAATAATACCGACGGCGACGGCGCCACAGATGCGGTAGAGATTGCCCAAGGTAGCGATCCCAATAACGCAGCGGATAGCGGTCTGCCTCCCATTGATCCGCTGGAAAGCGTAACATTCCGCACGGGCGGCGACTACGCCACTTGGCGTATGAATATCACCGGACAAGGCCCGCGAGATTTCCGCGAACTCTTTGTTACCGCTCCGAATTTTAATGAATTTAAGACACAAATCCACAAGCTGCGGAAAAACAACAGTTACCGAATCACCCTGCGCCACATCGCCTCCCGCCCAGACTTGACGGACAACTGGTATTGCTGGGAAGCTCAAATTAATGGATTCCCCAGCACAGCCTCTTTCGCCACGACGGCAGCCAACACGCTAGGCACAAGAACCACCGAAGGAATGGCAACCATCATCAACAACCACTGGATCGCGGACAATTCGCAAGGACTGCTGACTACCCACTTGGATTCTAAGAACATTGATAGAGCGACCGCACTAACGGCTTACCTCCTCCCGGTGGAGGTAGTTGTAAGAAAAAAGGCTGAAGCGACAGCTTCCGAAACCGGCCTGCTTGTTAAAAAGGGCGCCGTGATCACCTTTGATGTCAACGGTGCCGCTCCCGCTTCAACATTCCAACTGCCACCTGAAACGGTGAAATGGAAATCAAGGCAACTCAAGCATGATGGAACAACGACGAACTGGACGGATGTTCCGGGACAGGGGCCTGAGTTGGACTTTACAACCAATGAGACCGGAGTCTTTGAGGCAAAAGCCGTTCTGACTCTGCAAGGAGATCAAACTCAAGATTTTCCCCTGACAAGAAAAAAAGATGCGCCTCACGCTGATAGCAGCGCAGGAGTTGTGCAGGATTTTCATAAAGCGGGGGCGATTGATTACTTTGGCGTTGCCGACGCGCAATGGCAGATAGACGTAAGAAATGCAGCGCTTGGCAGCTTGGGCAGTGAGTTCTATAAGAACGAAGGAGAATGTGTTGTTCAAGGAAGCACAACGGCACCAAATCCAAGCAACAAGTGCAACATCTTCATCTATCACAAATGCGGGGATGCTGGCCCACCTGTGCCGTTGACCCGTGGTGGTATTCCTGGTTGGCGCACAGGTCCGCCGTTGGCAATTGATTGGTGGAATGACAACTCTGGTCGCACTGATGATGCAGGGCGAACGATCACCAGTTTTGAGATTCCAAATTGGTCACGCTTGCCAGACGCAACAATGCCTCAACCTGGGCTGATTGTTGCTCACCCAAACCTCGCCGGAAATCCTGACCAGTATTCTTCTCATGTTGGCATCTTTGATTATGACGGGAGTTGGATCTCCGCTGGATTTGCAAAAGTGAACAAATACTACCACCCGAAAACGAATGGTTATCAACCCCAAGACTACCGCAAATACACTGGAGGAAACTAGAATGAAATATTCACCATTATTATTGATCTTTCTTCTGATGGTATTCGCCTTACCTGCATCCGCGCAACTTTCTCAGCCTATGCTTGATGCACTTAGCCGATCTCAACTTGGAGCAAACGCAGAACTCCTAGCGACTCCCGAGGACAAGCAAACAATCTCTGACTATGCTAAAAAACACCTTGTTGCACCTTGGACGGAACTTATGGCATTACCACCAAATCAGCAGGCAGTTCTATTGCAAGCTGCTATTGAGCAAAAAAAGGGTCTTACCTATCTAGAATTTGCTATATCTATTTTTCAAAAAATTGCAGCGGGAGAGCTTCCAAAACAATTTGGGCAAATGCTTTTAAGTCCTGCAGCCTCGGACAAAGAGGGCTTCATCCCGATAAACTTTTCTGATGAGAAACTGGCTAAAGCTCTGCGCCAACTTGTTCCTCTGTATGCCGATGCACCAGAACGAGTGGTCTTCATTGAGAAGGTGCTTTCGGGCAAAGCAAGAGACGAGTATTTGGAGTGGTCTTCATTGCAAGGAGTTCAGCCAATACAGCCAATCTCAAATATCGGTGAAACAAGGCAGAAGCTGTCGCCATCAATAAGCACAAGCGTCCCAGCAAATTCATCGCCAGCACACAAATCAGCTCAACCAAAGCCAGCGGTAGCGAGTGCTAATTACCTTCCATCAAGGCTATGGAGCATCGCGATTGTCTTGATCGTGTCCGCAAGTGGCTTATTGTTGCTGCTGATCAAAAAGCGCAAGTGATCGTCGCTCCGCACCGCCAAACATGCCACTGGCAGTTGATCACGTGAACTGCTGGTCCTGCACGCACATGTGACGCGCGCGGGGTAATGCTGCATCCTGTCCGGGTGCCTCCCAGCAAGCTAGGTCCCTTCCCGGATGTCCCCTTGGGGAATACTCTCTGCGGTGTAATAGGCGGTGGAATTTTGAGTTGGTGTGTGCGGGAGACTTGGATTAGCTTATCACTCCCCAAGGGGAAATTATGGCGATACAAGGTGAAGAACTGGCTCTGGCTTGCGCGAAGGCGGCCGATGACGTGAAGGCGGATAACATCCGCGTGTGGGACATGCGCGAGGTTTCAAACCTCACGGACTACATGGTGGTGTGCTCGGGCTCCTCGATGCCGCAGCTTCGCGCGATTTTGCGCGACGTGGCGGGCACGGTGGAGGAGCTTCATGGCGCAAAACCAACGATGACCGAGGGCAAGGCCGACACCAAGTGGGTGGTCCTCGATTACATCGACGTGATGGTCCATGTGATGAGCGACGAGCTCCGCGAATATTATGGATTGGAAGATCTTTGGAAGGACGCAAAGCAAGTGGAATGGGAAGCAGCGGACAAAAGCTGAGTTTGCGAGTGACCAGCGCGTCGGAGATTTTTTTGGAATAGGAATCGATTTCCAAAGCTCCAATGGATGGACATGAGTGAATTTGCAGAACTGGTCGATTCCCATTACCAAGCGTTATTCCGCTTCGGGATGTCGTTGACTCGCAACGTGGACCGTGCTTCGGATTTGGTGCAGGAAACATTCTGCATCTGGGCGGCGAAGAACGGTCAACTGCGAGACCGCTCGAAGGCAAAAACATGGCTTTTCACCACGCTGCATCGAGAATTCTTGAGCCAGCGGAGGCGGGCGGCAAAATTTTCTGACGAGCCGCTGGACGAAAAAAATGCGGCAGCGCTGCTCGCGCCAGAAGAGGACGCGGAGCGGCAAATGGACGGGCAGCGTGCGATGGAGTTGCTCGGGGCGCTGGATGAATCTTATCGAGCTCCGCTCGCGCTTTTTTACCTGCAACAACACAGTTATAAAGAAATCGCTGTAATTTTGGACATCCCGATAGGCACGGTGATGTCACGACTTTCCCGAGGAAAGGAAATGCTCAGGCAGCGGATGACCGCCGAGCCTTCAAGCGCCCCAAAAAATATTTTACACCTCGAACGGGAAGGAGTCCGCAATGGATAAGCATCAGGCACACTTCATATTACGGAGTTTCCGGCCTGATGGCGCAGATGCTGGGGATCCAGATTTCGCTGAGGCGCTCAAGCTGGCGGTGGAAAATCGCGAGTTGGGCGAATGGCTGGCGGACGAGCGCGCCTTCGACGCCGAGTTCGCCGTGGCGCTGGGCGCGGTGGATTTACCAGGTCAGCTGCGGGAGGATATTTTCGCATGTCTAGCTGGCGAGCGCGGGGATTTCCCACAGGCAAAAGACACAGATGATGCTGCCTGGATCGGCGCGTTGGCCTCGCTTCAGCCGCCGATTGCGCTGCGTGATGAAGTGATAGCGGCGATGGAGCGGACGGGGAATTTAGAAATCGTAAGGGCTCCTTTTTACAAACGGGCGGCTATTCCTCTGACAGCGGCAGCGGGCATCGCGCTGGCGTTTTTCATCACTCGTCCGCGAGATTCGACGGGGCTGGTTAAGAGTTCGATTGTCCCGATCGATGCCGTTCAGGCAGGCTTCATTCGGGCTTACGAATCGCCCTTGTTCAACTTGGACGAAAAGCGCGAGGATCACCGCTCGTTGATTCAAAACTTGGAGGAGCGCAAATTGCCTTGCCCGTGCTGTCTGCCTCCGGGACTTAAGAATTTGAAGGGGATCGGTTGCCGAGAGTTAGTGATCGATGGCAAACGCGGCTCTCTCATCTGCTTCGATGAGCGTGTGAACGGAGTTCTGCACATGGTAATTTTCCGCCGAGATGATGTGAGCGGTGAACTTCCCGATAAGAAGTGCCCTATTTTTACCCAATGCGGAAACTGGGCGACTGCGCGCTGGCAGCAGGGTGACAACGTGTTTTTGCTCATGAGTTACACGAAAGTCGATAAGCTGACGGCGTTGTTTTAGGGCAAATGTCCATTGAGCTTGATTCATCGCCTATTCTGGCACCCTTGCAGCGGGTGATGTTGGAAGATTCGCTCGCGGAGACAGGTGCGGGGCATCATGTCGAACAGGTGGAAATCTGCTTTGCGCATGGCGATGTGCGTGAGCGCGTGGCGGCAGCATGGGCTGAAACCGTCGCCTGCACGGCGGCGCTGCGGATCGCATATATCATGGATGACGGACATGCAGTGGGCCGTGAATTCATGATCCCGCAGAATTTTCTAAACTTGCGCGAACCGTTGCCAGATTCCTGGGAAAATTGGCGAGATGCAGACCGGTGCCACCCGCTGCTCGCGCCGCATGAGGTGCCTTGGCGGGCGGTGTATTGGCCCGAGGACGGGCGCTTTATCTGGACGTTTCACCACGCACTGCTCGATGGCAGGTCGATCATGCGAGTGTTACGAAGTTTCATGGAACGACTCGCAGGCGGCAATCCAGAGCCGCTCGCCATCGCAGAATGGACCGCGCCCACAACGGAATCTCTCGCGCTGGCGGAGCAAATTTTCCGCGACAAAGTGTTGCATTCGCTCGAAATTAATTTCCTCGATAAAGCCGTGGGATCGGCGGTCAGTTGCATGGGAAATGATTTTGCGGGACGCTTGAAGTCGATGGCAGTGACGGCGCCGACTATTCTCATCTGGGCCTGGGGTCAGGCACTCATGGAAGTTTCTGGGACTGATGCTGTGATGGTCGAGCAGATCCGCGCCGGTGTCCCCCAGCAGGGTACGGCGGGATTTACCATGAACACCCTGCCCGTGATGGTCCGGCGGGTGGGAGATAACGTGACGCGTGACTTGATAGAATTCCACGCTCGACTGCTGGCGCTGCGTGCCATCGAAACCGTCTCGCAGGAAGATTTCGCGGCCGGGATTTTTCCTGATACGAGCGGTCTTTCGAGCAGCGTCATCATGGTCGAGCATGGCACACTGCGCACCATGGTAGGCGGGGAATGGGTCGAATCGCTGGTGCTTCACGAAGCCAAAGGCGAGACATTGATGGCTACTGCGCATGTCTTACCAGACATGCGATTGGAGGTGGAAGGCCCCGGACGCCACGATTTGCTGCAACGCTGGGTCCGTGTCCTGGAGCGGCTGTGAGAAAGGGTTTTGCCCAAATCCGTTGAAGTGCGCCATCGCACTTGCCGGGTGGCAACGCTCTCGACTAGAAACGTGCGTGGCCGCTAAAAACATTGTTTATTTTGACTTGGAAACCCAACGCAGCTTCGGCGATGTCGGCGGCTCCATGCACAAGGATAAGATGAAAGTTTCCGTAGGTGTCACTTACAGCACTGCGCGCGGGACTTACGAAATTTACGCGGAAAATGAGATGGAAAAGCTTGGCGAGGAATTGGTGCGCGCCGATCTCGTCGTGGGTTGGAATCACATGCAATTCGATTACCCGGTCCTCCAGCCTTATGTTTTCCACACACTCGCAGAACAAACACTCAATCTCGACATGATGCTCGAGCTCGAAAAGATTGTCGGTTTCCGGCTCAAACTTGACTCGGTAGCCTCCGCCTCGCTCGGCACCGGCAAGACCGCGGACGGCCTAGACGCGCTGCGCTGGTGGCAGGAACACAAAAAATCCGGCGAGTTTGCGCCGCTCAAAAAGATCGCCGAATACTGTGCCTTCGACGTGAAGGTCACCAAGTGTGTCCACGAATACGCACTCGAACACGGGCTACTGAAATACGACGACAAGAGCGGCCGAATCGCCGAAGTCGCTGTGGATTGGAAATAATCACATCCAGCCGAGCTGTGCCAAAACCTTGGTCACGGTCCAGATAAATACAAAGCTAAGCGCTACGATGTAAATAATCGCGACTTTTTGGATAGAAGAACGGGTCATGGCGCGGGTTATTTAATCCGGCGGCCAGATTTCGCCAAGGGAAATTCTTATTTACCAAAAGCCGCCGCCAGCGACGACAGGTCCGCTGGACCCGCGCGGTCCGCAGTGAGAATCGCCGCTTTCTGAAGCGAGATAATTTCCGAGATACCCTTGCGCGAGAGCTCGAGCATCGCGGTCATTTCCTCCGAGGAAAAAACCGCCTCTTCGCCACTGCCTTGGATTTCCACGAAGTCGAGCGTCTCGGTCATCACCACATTAAAATCGACTGACGCCGCCTTGTCCTCGGGGTAGTTCAAATCAAGCACCGGCACGCCCTGATAGACGCCCGCGGAGACTGCAGCGACAAGTTTTTTGATTGGGAAATCTCTCAGCTTGCCTTGGGACATCAGCTTGTTGAGCGCGATGGCCATCGCCACGCAGCCGCCGGTAATCGAGGCGGTGCGAGTGCCGCCGTCGGCTTGTAGGACGTCGCAATCAATCCAGATCGTGCGCTGGCCGACTTTTTTCAAATCCACGCAGGCCCGCAGCGCACGGCCGATGAGGCGCTGGATTTCCGACGAGCGGCCGTCGATCTTGCCACGGGAAATGTCGCGCGATTTCCGCTCCAGCGTCGAGTAAGGCAGCATCGAATACTCGGCGGTGAGCCAGCCGCCCTCGACCCGCTGGGCGCGCATCCAGCGCGGCACGTCTTCCTCGATGCTGGCCGAGCAAATCACACGGGTATCGCCGAAGGAAACGAGCACCGAGCCACTGGCGTAGGGCGCCACGTTCGGGATGAAGGAAATCGGGCGGAGTTGATCATTCAGGCGGCCGTCGGGACGAGTCATGCGCGGAGTGAAATCCACCCGCCCGCTTGCCGCAAGCGTGAAGCTCAGGCGAGGCTTAGCTTATTGTGCGCGGAGATCTTGGATTTTCCGGTCGGTATCGGCGGCTTCTTTAGGAAGATTCGCTTTCTCAAAGGAAGTCTTTAGGCCGAGGAGCGCGTTCATGTCGTTAGGGAAAGCTGTGAGCGCGCGTTGATAGGCTTCGATAGCTTCCTTGGGCTGGTTGACGGCGAGATAATATTCGCCAAGGCGAGCAGCCATAGGACTGAGAATCATGGGCGGAAACATCATCGCGGCGGGGAGTTGGCGGTCGGTAGCTGAGGCGAACCAATTGTATGCGGTGCCAACTCCAACTTTAGGGCCTGCTAGGGCGAGGCGACCGCGCAAATCGCTGGCGAGGACTTCGAGCGCACGAAAGGCACGGGTCCATGCGGAACGCTCGCCGATGGCAGCCGCCTCGGCTTGGGTCTTGCTCATGGCCTCGCCGTGAAGGGTGAAGGCGGCCACGACCTGTTGGGCCTCGCCAAATTTCCCGTCGTCTAGCAAGCGGCGCGCTTCGAGGGCGAAGCGGAGCCCATCGATCCACCAGTAGGCGAGAGATTTCTCATGGGTTTTTTTAAGGTCGGCTGCCTTGGGCATAGATTGGAGCGCCTCGGCGGCGTTGCTGCGCAGGCCACGGTGAAGGAGGATGCGGGCGGGCAATGTCTTGGCCTCCCACAGTAGGAAGCGGACTCCGGGCGAGGCGTTGCGCTTGTTGGAAAAAGGAGTGCTGGCGATCTGGCGGGCAGCAGCGCAAGCGGTGTCGAAGTCGCCCTTCGACGCTAGCGCGACGATGCGGTAGCACTCGGCTTTCACCCACTCCGGGCAGTCAGCTACGGTGGCTTTGTTGTCCTTCATCCAGCTCTCGAAGCAGGAGCTAGCGCGGCCAAAGGCTGAGGCGGCTTTGCCATGCTGTCCGCTGCGCCATTCGTAGTGGCCTAGCAGATGGAAATACGGGCCGTAGTCGGGCGACATCTGGCAAAGCTTGCGGGCGAGGTCGGCGGACGGGGCGAGGTCGGGGCCGTCTGCACGGATGGTGAGAAGCGCGTGGAGAGGCAGCGGGCTTTGGGGGTGCTTGGCGATCAGCGCGAGCAGGCTTTTTTCGGCGGCCTCTTGGTCGGGGGTGGCGGCGCCGGATGGGTCGTAGCCGCTGCGACTGAACAAGGCGGCGAAGATGCCAGCTTGGAGTTCGTTGGGAAATTTCTCGGCGACCTTGCGAAAGGCACTGGCCGCGCCCACCGGACCTTCCTCCAAATATTTGACCAATCCGAAAGCATAGCCGCGCTCGAGTTCGCTGCCTTTTCCCCGACTGATTAAGTCGAGTAGGCGCTGGGTGACAGCATGGCGGGCAGTGCTGGTTTCCGGTGACGGGGTGAGCAGCGACATGGCCATACCCCAGTGCGCGAGCAAGCAATCCGGATCCTCGCGCATCGCGGCGGCGAAGTGGCGGCTCGCCTCGAATTCCCAGCCACCATGCAAGTGGTTGAGGCCCTGGTTGACGTGGGTCTGGGCATTTTCGGTGGTCGCAGTCACGGCAGTCAGTATCCCACCGGGGAATTTCGTCATCGCAGGCTCGGCCAAGGCTTTGACGGAATCGGGAATGGCTGCCTCCACGTCCGGAATGAGGATAGCGGCCTGCGGATTGTCGTCACCACTTGCAGATGCCGCGATCTTGGCTTCCTTGCAGATCGCAAAGGTAGAAATGAGCGACATCGCCGCGATCAACCGTATTTTCATACTCGGAAGATGGCCATGAGACGCGCGCACCACCAAGTAAAATGACGCTGGCGTGCGCCGACGCCGCACGCTTAGTCTCTGGCCATGAAGCTTGGAATTATTGGATGCGGTAAAATGGGCACAGCACTGATTCAAGGAGCGATCCGTGCGGGCGTGGTCGCAGCGGCCGATGTGACCGGCTCGGATCCTTACGAGAAATCTCGTGAATCATTTGCAGCCGCGACCAATGCCAAAGTCACTGCCAGCGTCGCCGAGCTGGCTGCCAACTGTGAAGTGATCCTGCTTTGCACCAAGCCGCTGGACATCGCCGTCGCTCTAGCAAACGCCGCGGAAATGGCCAACGGTGCACCGCGTCTCGTGATTTCCATCGCAGCGGGCGTGACGCTTGCCGCGCTCGAAGACGCAGTTTCGGAAAATTTCCGAATCATCCGCGCCATGCCGAACACTCCCGCACTTGTCGGCCATGGTGCCGCTGGATACTGCCTCGGCACCCGCGCCACTCCCGCAGATGCAGCGACCGCGCAAGCTCTTCTTGGTGCGGTCGGGCTGGCAATCCAAGTTCCCGAGCGGCTGATGGACGCGGTCACCGGACTTTCCGGCAGTGGACCCGCTTACATTTATCTGGTCATCGAAGCCCTGGCCGATGGCGGCGTCCGGGCCGGAATCCCGCGGGCGGACGCGCTGTGCCTCGCTGCCCAGACAGTGCTCGGAGCCGCGGCGATGGTGCTCGAGACCGGCGAACATCCCGCTGTGCTCAAGGATATGGTGACCTCGCCCGGGGGCACCACCATTGCCGGTCTCGCTGCCCTCGAAAGACACGGTGTGCGCTCGGCACTCATCGAGGCGGTTACTGTCGCCGCCGAGCGGGCGGCGGAACTTGGTAAGTGAGCTATTTTGCGCTTTCCCCACCTCGCCGGCCCCCTATGCTCCACGTCATGACACCCCGGCTCACTGCCTGCGCGCTGCTTTCGGCCTCTGCTTTCTTTATCACTTCCTGCGGCTCGGATTCCGACATGCCGATCATGGCCGGAAACACACAGGCCGCAGCAAGCGAAGGCGAGGCTCTCTATCAAAAGGCAAAACTTGCTGATGACGCCGGCAACAGCGGCAAGGCAATCAAACTCTACGACCAGACCGCGACGCGTTTTCCCTTTGCACCCTCCGCTCCGCAGGCTCGTTTCCGTCAGGCCCAACTGCTAGAGCAACAGGGCGAAGTCGTAAAATCCTTCAAGGCGTATGATCAATTTCTCGAGCGCTTCCAAGGCAGCGGTCTCTACACCAGCGCTCTCAACCGCCAAGCCGCGATGGCCCAGTCCGCCGCAGACGGAGATGTGAAATCGAGCCTGATGGGCATAAAAACCAAGCTCTCGCTGGATAAGACCGTGGAAATGCTTGGAAAAGTCCGCAATAATGCTCCCAAATCTGCAACCGCTGCCAAGGCGCAATACACCATCGGCCAGCTTTACGAGACCAAGAAAAAGTCCAAAGAAGCTATCGTTGCCTACCGCCAGCTCGTTCGCGACCAGCCCGGAAGCGCCCAAGCGCCTGGAGCACTATTCCGCGTCGGCGTGATCCTAACAGCAGAGGCAGACCGCGGCAACCAGAACCAAGCCAACCTCGATCTCGCGCGAGAGGCATTCAATGACTATCTGATTCAATACCCCGGCGACTCCCGCAACGCCGAGGCCCGCAGGCAGGTGGACAGCCTCGGCGGCCGTGATCTCCAACGCTCTTACGACGTCGCAGAGTTCTATCAAAAAACCGGCAAAACCGAGTCCGCCAAGGTATATTATCGCGACATCATGAGCCGCGCTAAGTCCGGCAATTACTACGACAAGGCCCGCGCCCGGCTCAAAGAGCTCGGTGAATAAGCTCTGCACGCTCCCCGGAACCATGAAATTTCTAATACTGCTAGTCCCCACCCTGCTGCTGGTCTCCTGCACCGGCTATCACCTTGGCGAGACCAAGCCGAGATCCTTGGCGCGGGTAAAAACTATCGCTGTACCGATGTTTTCCAATTCCACCCTGTTTCCTCGCGCCGAGGCCGTCGCCACCTCCGCCGTGGCCGAGGCCATCGTCCAAGATGGCACCTACCAGATCGTCACATCTGACAAGGCCGACGCGATCCTCCAAGGGAATGTCAAAAGTATCAAATACAAGAATCTTCGCGGAAACCGCTTCGACATCTTCCGGCCAGAGGATCTTGGAAATACTGTGTCTATCGACTGGCAGCTCCATGACGCGAAGGACCCGACCAAGGTGCTCGCCTCCGGCAAATCGGAGGGCCGCAGTGAGTTTTTCGCAGCGCCCAATCTCCAGACTGCCCGCAACAACGCGCTGCCAGATGCCTTCCAGCGTGCAGGCGTAGCCCTGGTTTCGCGCTTAGCTGACGGCTATTGAGAACGTTCCTAAAAAATTCCGATAATCTTTGCTAGGTTTCATACCGCTTGGTTGGTATAATTTTTTCATGAAGCCACGAAAGAAGCAGCCCGCGCAGACTCGGCAAGCCATTTTGGACGCAGCGAATGCAGATTTTTCCATTTATGGCTATTGCGGCACCGGCATCGGCGGCATTGTGATTCGGGCGGAACTGACCAAGGGCGCTCTATTCCATCATTTCCCGGACAAGCGGGCTCTGGCCGTAGCTTGGGTCGACGAGCGACTGGGTGCTGGGATCGAGCAAGATTGGATCGCACCCTTGGCAAAGGCCGCCTCGCTCGATGCACTGCGTGATCTGTGTCGGCTGCGCGTTAAGGAGCTACGGGCAGACGATGTGACCTCGGCGCTTGTAGCGGTCGCAGCAGAGACCGCCGCGCGGGACGAGCTTCTGGCTGAGGCTTTGGAAAGGGTTTTCGAGACGTGGCGGACCGCTCTGGCAGGATTTTTCGAGCGCGGCAAGGCGGCGAGCTGGATTTATCCCGCGATCCATCCCGAGGCGGAGGCCGTCATGTTCGTGTCCGCTTTCGCCGGATTAACGGTGGCCATGAAAACTTCGCGGAACCCGCAGGCACGTCAAATTTTCCTCACTGCTTTTGAGGGCTACTTGGAAACACTGCGCGCCCAGCAAAGCTGAGCAATCAGTTTTACGGTCTTTCGCTTGAAAAATTTCCTGTTTTGCGGCGTAGTCGGATTTTGAGACCACCTTGCCATGCCCGCACTTTACCAAATCTCCCGTCCCCTAGTTCTTCCTCTCGTCTGCATCCTTGGAATCATCGCCGGCATGATGACTCTGACCCGCGCCGAACCGAAATCCGCCAGTTTGCCGAAGAAGAAAATCGTTTTCGTTGCTGGTAAACCGAGCCACGGACCCGGCCAGCACGAACACCGCGCAGGTTGCATGCTGCTTGCCGACCAATTGAACAAGAGTGGTCTGCCCATCGATGCGGTGGTCACGACCAATGGTTGGCCGCAGGATAAGTCAGTCTTCGACGGTGCCTCGGCCGTCGTTATTTACTCCGACGGTGGTCCCGGACATCCGGCCATGAACCAACTCGCAGACATGAAAAAAATGGCAGATTCCGGCATCGGCATCGGCTGTATTCATTACGCGGTAGAAATCCCCAAAGGCGAACCAGGCAATGCATTTCTCGATCTCATCGGTGGCTATTTCGAAACCGACTGGTCGGTTAATCCGCACTGGGACGCCTCATTCAAGTTACCCAAGCACGCCATCACCCGCGGCATCCAGGATTTCCAGATGCGCGACGAGTGGTATTACCACATGCGTTTCCGCGAAAAAATGGAAGGCGTGACACCGATTCTCAGTGACCTTCCACCCGCAGAAACCTTATCCCGCAAGGATGGTCCACACGAAGGAAACCCCGCAGTCCGTGCCGCAGTCCTGGAGCGAAAAGAGCCACAACACATGATGTGGGCGTACGAGCGCCCAACGACTCTCGGAGGCGGACGTGCATTCGGATTCACCGGTGGCCATTTCCACAAGAACTGGCAGCAGGACGACCACCGTCGCGTCGTGCTCAATGCCATCGCTTGGATCGCCAATTTCAAAGTTCCCGAAACCGGCGTGCCAGCCCCCACCCCGACCGACGAGGAAATGGCTGCGAATCTTGACCCGAAACCCTGAATTATCGGTTGAGGAAAAAAACGTGCCGTCAGCGACTCTGCGCCGCCCGCACATCCTGAATGATTAATTGCAGCGTGGTCCGTCCACGGAAGGTGTTTCGATCAATCGTGAATGCGATGTCCCACGGCGGGTCGGGTAACGGATGCTCACCACCGCCGAAGAAAACAGCGTCCTGCTCGTGATAGCCCTGGCGCAGCATGAAACGCAGGTGGTTATTCTTCATGTGCAACGGGGAGCGACTCAGCCCGACCTTGCGGGAAATGAACACAGGCTGCGGATTACCACTGCCGAAGGGCTGAAGCAAATCATAGCTTGAGAGAAACTCTAGCGAGAGCTGGTCGAAAGAAATCTCCGCGTCGTACATCAACTTGGGTCGGCGCTGTTCTTCGTTGCTGTTATTTAACACATACTCGGAGAAATTTTTACGGAACTCGTCAAGATGATCTTCGTGGATGGAAAGCCCAGCAGCCATCGCGTGGCCACCGCCAGCGATGAGGTCGCCCTCACACGCCCGGATCGCCTCGACCAAGGAAATCCCCTCGATGCTGCGGCCCGAACCTTTTCCAACTCCGGCCGCATCGATGGCGATGACGAAAACCGGCTTGTGATACTGCCGCATCAGGCGCGAGGCTACGATGCCGACCACGCCGTGATGCCACGCACGCGAGCCGAGCACGATCACGGGGTCGCGCAGCGGATCGAAATCGCGAGCGAGCATTTCCACCGCCTCGCGGCGGATGAGTCCCTCATGAGTTTGGCGCTCCTTGTTGTAATCATCAAGTTTCTGCGCGAGCTCGTGGGCGAGGCGGCGGCAATCCGTCGTTAGCGTTGCCAACGCGTCCTCCGGTGCGTCCATCCGTCCCGCCGCATTGAGACGAGGGCCGATCCGAAAACCCACATCCATCGAAGTCGCGATACCGCTCATCCCAGTGATTTCTTGGAGCGCACGCAGTCCAGGATTGAGCGTGCTGGACAAGTGCTTCAACCCGTGGCGGACCATCAAGCGGTTTTCCCCGACCATGGGGACGATGTCAGAAATGGTCGCAACAGCCACCAAATCCATGAGTTCCTTGAGGTCCAAATCCGCCGGGCGGGTTTTGAGAAGAGCGTGGCCAAGTTTGAAAACGACGCCCGCCGCGCATAAATAAGTGAAGTCACTCCCACATTTCGGATTCACCAGCGCGCAGCAATCTGGCCTTCCTTCCAGCTCAGGCTCATGGTGGTCAACGATCAAAACATCAATGCCATCCGCCCTCAATGCCGCCACCTCCTTGATTGAGACGGTTCCGCAATCCACCGTGATAAGTAAATCCGGTTTGGGCCCCTCCGCCATGCAACGGGCAAGCGCTGCGGCGCTGAGTCCGTATCCTTCCGGTCCCCGACGCGGGATGAAATACCGCGGCGTCAGTCCGTAAGCCATCAGGATTTGGCGCATCAATGTGATCGAGGTGACGCCATCGACGTCGTAATCCCCGTAAATGCAGACTTCCTCGCCCTTGTCGATGGCCGCCAGCACCCGCTCGACGGCGAGTTTCATATCCGGAATGAGGAACGGATCGGCCAAATCTCGGAGTTTTGGCCGCAAATACCCCTCCAAATCCACGCCGGGCGGAAGGCCGCGTTGGTGGATCAGATGCTCAAGAATCGGCGGAAATGTGCCCGACGAACCGTTCGTCTGTTTTTCAAACGGTTCACCGCGCGCAATCCATTTGAACGGCTGGGCTCGCATGAAGTGAGGCGGACCTTAGAAGCGGTTGGCAACCTCACACAAGACCCAAACAAAATTCCTCAGCTTGACTGTGTATTACGCTCCCTGCATCCAGCGCGTCAATACGCCCGCTGCGTCATTATAGCATCACTCAAGTGCGACAAATTGTCGCAAATTTAACTGCTTACCTGGTGGGAATTTTTCTTAGTTATTTTGCAAATCATTGATCCACAATGAAATGAAATTTTCCATGCCATGACGGCACGTTCTCTGCGAAAGCGACTGCATCATCATCGCCCTACCGGGCACACCCACAGAAAGAAACCAACTTATGTCCAAAATCCTCGGAATCGACCTCGGAACCACCAACTCGTGCATGGCTGTCATGGAAGGCGGCGAATCCACAGTCCTCGAAAATTCAGAAGGCGCACGCACCACTCCATCCGTGGTCGCGTTTGCCAAAAACGGCGAGCGCCTCGTCGGCCAAGCCGCGAAACGCCAAGCGGTCACTAACCCGCAAAACACGATTTTCTCCGCCAAGCGCTTCATCGGGCGTAAATTTTCCGAACTGAAAGACGCGGATAAGCGAGTGCCTTACACGATTGTGGCCGCCGCTAATGGCGACGCCCACATCCAAGTGGAAGTCGCCGGGGAGAAGAAAACTTACTCACCGCAGGAAATCGCCGCGATGGTCCTCGGTAAGCTCAAGGCCGACGCCGAAGCCAAGCTCGGTGAAAAAATCACCCAAGCCGTCATCACGGTTCCCGCCTATTTCAATGACTCCCAGCGCAATGCGACCAAGGCCGCTGGCGAAATCGCCGGCCTCGAAGTGCTCCGCATCATCAACGAGCCGACCGCCGCCGCCCTTGCATACGGACTCGATAAGAAATCCGACGAAAAAATCGCCGTCTATGACCTCGGCGGCGGCACCTTCGATATCTCTGTTCTCGAAATCGGCGACGGAGTCTTCGAAGTCCTCGCTACCGATGGCGATACGATGCTCGGCGGTGACGACTGGGACAACACCCTCATCGCATGGATCGTCGGTGAGTTCAAAAAAGACCAAGGCATCGACCTCTCCGGTCAGCCAGACGCACTCCAACGGATTAAGGAAGAAGCTGAAAAAGCCAAAATCGCCCTTTCCTCCACTCAGTCCTACGACATCAGCCTCCCCTTCGTGACCGCCGATGCCACTGGACCGAAGCACATTCAACTCACCCTCACCCGCTCGAAACTGGAGCAACTGACGGATTCTCTCTTCGAGCGCACCAAAAAGCCCGTCCGCGATTGCCTCAAGGAAGCCGGTCTTTCTGCCAAGGAAATCGACGAACTCGTCCTCGTCGGCGGCATGACTCGGATGCCGAAAGTCGTCGAAATCGCCCGTGAACTTGCTGGCCAGACCCCGCACCAGGGCGTGAACCCGGACGAAGTCGTCGCCATCGGCGCAGCCATCCAAGGCGGCGTCCTTCGTGGGGATGTCAAAGACGTCCTCCTCCTCGACGTCAGCCCACTCACCCTTTCCATCGAGACCATGGGCGGCATCGCCACTGGGATGATCGAGCGCAACACCACCATCCCGGCCAAGAAGTCGCAAATCTTCTCCACCGCCGCCGATAGCCAACCCGCCGTAGATATCCAAATCTGCCAAGGTGAGCGCAAAATGTTCGCTGACAACAAACTGCTCGGAAATTTCAAGCTCGATGGCATCGCCCCCGCCCGCCGTGGTGAGCCGCAAATTGAAGTCACTTTCGACATCGATGCGAATGGCATCCTCCACGTTTCCGCCAAGGACAAGCAATCCGGCAAAGAGCAAAAAATCTCCATCCAAGGTTCCTCCGGTCTCTCAAAGGATGAAATTGAGAAAGCCAAGCGCGACGCCGAGTCACATGCCGAGGAAGACAAAAAACGCGTCGAAAAAGTCGATGCCAAGAACAAGGCTGACAACCTCGTCTTCAACACCGAAAAACAACTCGCCGAACTCGGAGAAAACGCCCCCGCAGAACTCAAAACCCTGCTCGAAGGCAAAATCCAAGCCGTGAAAGACGCGATCTCCAGCGACAATGTTGACACCATCAACAGTGCCGTCGCCGATCTTGATGGCTCCCTCCAAGCCCTAGCCGAAGCCGCCCAACAAGCCGGTGCCCAACAAAATCCAGACGTCGAACCAGCCGCAGAATCCGCCTCCAACGAGCCAAAGCAAGCCAAAGGCAAAGTCGTCGATGCCGAAGTGGTGGATTGAAGTAGCGTCGATCACCGGTCGCCGCGATTCGATCATTTTCCCGACCTCGGGAAAATGATCCAAAAGCCCCAGCCATGAAGAAATCCGTCATCACCCAACTTCTTTCTCAACTGGAGAAACTCGTCCAAACCGAGTTCGAATCCGGCGTGGAATTCTGGCTGGCGCGTGACCTACAAACGGTCCTCGGCTACACGAATTGGCAGAATTTCCGCAAGGTCATTGGTGATGCCGTGACGGCCTGCGAATCCTCTGGGAATAAGGCTTCCGATCATTTTACTGAGGTCAGTAAAATGATCGAACTCGGCAAAGGCGGACGCCGCCCGGTCCAAGATTTCATGCTCACCCGCTACGCCTGTTACCTCATCGCCCAGAACGGCGATCCGGCGAAGGATGAGATCGCGTTTTGCCAGACTTATTTCGCGCTTCAGACACGGCGGCAAGAACTCATCGAACTCCGCCTCGCCGAGGTCGAACGACTCCAAGCCCGCGCCAAACTGACTGAGTCCGAAAAGCTGCTTTCCTCGCTCATTTTCGAGAAACTCGAAGATGAGCGGAGTTTCGGAGTCATTCGCAGTAAAGGCGATCAAGCCCTCTTCGGTGGCAACAGCACTCAAGACATGAAGACCCGCCTCGGCGTCCCAGACAATCGTCCGCTGGCCGATTTTCTCCCGACCATCACCATCAAGGCCAAGGACTTCGCCAACGAAATCACGACCTTCAGCATCACCCGCGACGGTCTGGATACCGAGCACTCCATTTCCCACGAACACGTCAAAAACAACACCGACGTCCGCAACCTCCTCGGCGAGCGCAACATCGTCCCCGAAAATCTCCCACCCGCAGAAGACCTCAAAAAGTCCAACGCCGCCTCAAATCCGACGAGAAGAAACTCCCTCACAAAGCCTAATTTTCCCGATGACTCTCACCACCAAACACCAACGCCTCGCCGCGCTGCGCCCGCTCTCTCGTGAGTCGGTGGCCAGCCTTTCGGCGGTGTGGAATGTGCGAATGGTGTATGAGTCCCTGACCAAAGAATCCCTCTTCATCCCTTTTTCCCATCTGCGTGAATCTGAGTTCATCTGCGGTTAAAAAATCTTCTTCTCCAATCCATCTCACTCGCGGCAACCAATAATCGCCGTTACAACACTTTCCACGCTGCACCCGCAGCGTGGCTTCTCACCGAAACCAACAAACCAAACACAATAATATGGCTAACATTAAACCACTCGGACAACGCGTCCTCGTCAAGCGTCTCGAAGCTGACTCCATCAGCTCCGGCGGCATCGTCCTTCCTGACACCGCCAAGGAAAAGCCACAAGAAGCTGAAGTTCTCAGCCTCGGCACCGGCGGCAAAGACGACAAAGGCGTGCTCATCGAGTTCACCGTCAAGGTCGGCGACAAGGTTCTCATCTCCAAATACGGCGGCACCGAGGTCAAACTCGACGGCCAAGAAGTCCTCATCCTCAACGAGTCCGACATCCTCGGCATCGTTGGCTGAGGCCGATAGGTTATTCGTTATGGGTTAGAGGTTATTAGGGAAGACCTAGGACTCAATCTTTACGAAAAACCGCATCTTACATTTAACAAATAACAAATAACTTCTAACTAACATTATGGCTAAACAACTAGTATTCGACGAAGCCGCACGCCAAGCCCTCTTGCGCGGTGTGGAAAAATTGGCACGCGCCGTCAAAGCAACCCTCGGGCCTGCTGGACGTAACGTGATCCTCGACAAGAAATTCGGCTCCCCGACCATCACCAAGGACGGTGTCTCGGTCGCCAAGGAAATCGAACTCGAGTGCCCTTATGAAAACATGGGTGCCCAACTGATCCGTGAGGTTTCCAGCCGCACTTCCGACATCGCAGGTGACGGCACCACCACCGCCACTGTGCTTGCTGAAGCCATCTACAAAGAAGGCCTTCGCAACGTCACCGCCGGTGCCAACCCGATCTCGCTGCAACGCGGCATCATGAAGGCCACCGAGGCCATCGTCGCGCAACTCAAAGTGCTCTCCAAGCCCGTCTCAGACGCCAAGGAAATCGCCCAAGTTGCTTCTATTTCCGCTAACTCCGACGCCGAAATCGGTGGCATCATCGCTGAAGCCATGGACAAAGTCGGCAAGGACGGCACCATCACCGTGGAAGAAGCCAAAGGCATCGAAACCACCCTCGAAGTCGTCGAAGGGATGCAGTTCGACAAGGGCTACCTCAGCCCTTACTTCGTCACCAACCCCGAGTCCATGGAAGCTTTCCTCGAGAACGCTTACATCCTCATCAACGAGAAGAAGATTTCCTCCCTCAAGGACATGCTTCCACTTCTTGAAAAGGTTGCCAAGACCGGCCGTCCACTCCTCATCATCGCCGAAGACGTCGAAGGTGAAGCCCTCGCGACACTCGTCGTCAACAAGCTCCGCGGCATCCTCAACATCGCTGCCGTCAAGGCTCCAGGTTTCGGCGACCGCCGCAAGGCCATGCTCGAAGACCTCGCCGTCCTCACCGGTGGCCGCGTCATCACCGAAGACCTCGGCATCAAGCTCGAAGGCGTGGAACTCAGCGACCTCGGCGAAGCCAAGCGCATCACCATCACCAAGGAAAACACCACCATCGTTGAAGGTGGCGGCACATCCGAAGGCATCACTGGCCGCGTGAATCAAATTCGCCGCCAGATCGAAGACACCACCAGCGACTACGACCGCGAGAAGCTCCAAGAGCGCCTTGCCAAGCTCGCAGGCGGCGTCGCCGTCATCAACGTCGGTGCAGCCACCGAAACCGAGATGAAGGAAAAGAAAGCCCGCGTCGAAGACGCCCTCCACGCGACCCGTGCGGCCGTTGAAGAAGGCATCGTCGCCGGTGGTGGCACTGCCCTCATCCGCGCCCAAGCCGCCATCGGCGATCTTGGACTCGTCGGTGACGAAAAGACCGGTGCAGGCATCGTCGCCCGCGCCGTGGAAGCACCGCTTCGCCAGCTCGTCGCAAACGCAGGCCGCGAGGCAGCACTCATCGTTGAGCACGTGAAAAACGGCAAAGGCGGCGAAGGCTACAACGTGGCGACCGACAAGTTCGAAGACCTCATCGCCTCCGGCGTGGTCGATCCTACCAAGGTCACCCGCACCGCACTTCAGAACGCAGCGTCCATCTCCGGACTTCTGCTCACCACCGAGGCACTCATCACCGAACTTCCTGCCAAGGAAGCGCCAGCAGGCGGCGGTGGTCACGACCACGGCATGGGCGGAATGGGCGGAATGATGTAAATCGTCCGTGACACAGGCATTCCTGCCTGTTTCCAACAACTCGAAGCCGGGCAGGGAAACCTGCCCGGCTTTTTCGTGCTCATCCTCAACTTGCAATCTATCAAAAAAATGCATTGGTCAAAATCAGCAAAAAATCCGAATTTTTTTCTAAAACCAAGCACCCAAAACATTTTGTCCACCCAGTCTATTTCAACTTGGTATAGGCACTGTCGTCATGGTCCGTTATAAATCAGAAGGCCGGGTGGAAATCGGAATCTTCCTGTTGGACGTTTACTGTCTTGGTGTGAAAAATGCCGCCTTCAATCAATGTCAGGAGGACGAGTTGCCGGAAATGTTCGATAGGCTATTCCAAGGAGTTTCACCTAACGAGTATTCTGGAGAATGGGGAAGAAAGTTAGTTGAAGGAGCCGCGGCATACGCCCGCAGTCTGGGGTTCGCCCCGCACCGGGACTATAAAAAAGGAGCGCGGGTGATGGGCGGCATCGATCCCAAAAAATGTTCTGAGACCTTCGTTTACGGTATAAATGGCAAGCCTACGTTCATCGCTGGCCCTAATGATGATAACGCCAGATGCAACTTGATCATGAAAGTTCTGTTCAAAAAATTTGGCACACATGAGTTTGACTACCTCCATCCGATTACGCCGGAATTGGAAGAAAATCTTACGATCGGTATGGCAGAGTAGCCAGCGTCTCACTTGCCAGCTGCACGAGGTGGAGGCGAAGGTCATGACCACGGCATGGGCGGCATGATATAAGTCTTGGCAGTAGTGTGTAACTGCCAAGTCTATCAATTCAAAAAGCCGATCACAGAGACCTGTCTCGCTTGTCGAGTTTTCCATCCACCATAAAACTCAGCTCCCCGCCGCAGGCTGGGGCGGACATATCCGAATCACAAAATTTAGGATAGCAAGTTCGACCACTCCCCCACCTACTTCAAAAAGGTCATTATGCCCCGCGCCGGGAATCCCAAGAAATTTTTTATCTGCCACTCTCGCCGCCGCGACCAACTTCTTCCCATGGGAAACTGGAATGAGCGTATCTTCCTCACCGTGAATCACCAGCAGCGGGCATTTCACTTGTGGAATGCGCTTCAGACTCGGAAAACGATCACGCGGGAATATCGGCACCGGAATCCTAACGGCAAACACCGAAGTGAATGGTGAAATCAAAACTAAACCCGCTGATCTTTTTCGCTCGGCCAGCCACACCGAAGGCCCGCTCCCAACAGAACGTCCCACGATGATGATCTTAGAAGGTATAATCCCCTTGGAAATAGTCAGATGATTCCACGCCGCTTCGATCGCTTCCTCGCACGTGGACTCGCGCGGCGTGCCGGTTGATCTTCCGTAACCGGGAAAATCGTAGGCCATCACGCCGAACCCTTTATTTTGCCAACCATCCGCCATTTCTAAAACATCACCCAAGTCCTCTGCGTTTCCGTGTGTGTAAAGGAGTGTTGGAAATCCCGATCTAGCAGGAAGGTCGATCGCAGCAATGGTATCGCCGCCAGTCGTTTTCAGTTTGATGATCTCGGAAGTATCCTCGTAACTGGGCGACGGCGGGAAAAAGAGCAGTTTCTCAGTGAAAAACACAGCCACCACAAATAGACAACCGTAAATAAATGCCAGCGACTTCAGGGGGCGCTTCCAACTCCACGTCCCGACCAGCCACTTTCGCCATTTTTGGCGTTTTGGAGAAATCATCACTTGATAGAGAAGTCATTGCGGCGAATTGCGAGGCACATATAAAAACTCGTTGTTTTTGCCTATAGTATTCAAACAATCAATTTCTTGGCTTCACTTACCAGTTGGCACTAGCCGTACGAGGCGGTCGGGGTTGTTGAGGATCACGTAGATCAAGCCATCTTCTCCCATGGCCACATCGCGCACGCGGCCGATGTCTTTAAGGATAATTTCCTGGGAGATGACCTTCTTATCCACGAGGCGGAGGCGGCGGACTTCTTGTTGGGCGAGCGCACCGACTAGGAGGTCATTTTTCCATTTCGGGAATTTGTCGCTAGTGTAGAAATCCAGGCCACAAACCGCGATGGATGGTAGCCAATAAGTGAGGGGCTGCTCCATACCTTCTTTTTCAGTCACAGATAGGATCGTTTTCCCGTCTGGGCCGGGATAACTCATCGGCATGCCGTTGTAGTTCATGCCGAGAGTGATTACCGGCCAACCGTAGTTTCTCCCGGAAAGAACGAGGTTCAATTCGTCGCCACCGCGTGGACCGTGCTCGGTATCATAAAGCGAGCCGTCGCGAGCGTCCATGGCGAGGCCCTGCGGGTTACGGTGGCCGTATGACCAGATGCTGGGAAGTGCATCCTTGGTTTTTACAAACGGGTTATCCTCTGGCACGCGGCCGTCATCGTGCAAACGGTGGATTTTCCCGTTAGGTAGCGAAAGATCTTGCACCTCCATCAAGCCGCCGCGCTCGCCTATTACGAAATAGATATAGCCTTTTGCGAACACAAAGCGGGTTCCAAAATGGACGCCTGCGCCGGAACGGAATTTCGGCTCGGGACGGTAGATCCATTGTTGCTCAGTCCATTGGTGGTTCTTGATCTTGCCGCGGACAACTGCGGTGATGCACCGGACATCTTCTTTTCCATCTGCATTTTTCTCCCGCGTGCCGTCCGAAAAGCCAAGGTAAACCCAGCCGTTTTCCGTGTAATCCGGATGCACCGCCACCTCCAAAAGGCCGCCTTGACCGTGGTCGATGACGGGTGGAATTCCCTGGACGATCTTGGGGTCCAGTTTGCCGTCGGAGGTGATGAAACGGAGCTGGCCAGATTTTTCAGTGACGAGCTTGCGGCCGTCGGGAAGGAAAGCGATCGCCCACGGGTTTTTAAGCCCGTTTTCCACAAGCGTCTCGATGCGGTAGTCGTGTAGCTCGGTTTGGATGACTTGGCCGGGTGAGGGTTTCGGGAAGTTCATCCCTTTTGCTAAAGTCTCTTTTTCATTTTCGCGGAGGAAAATGACGAGTGAGCGGATCTGCTCGTTGGACAGAACGCCCTCCCACGGAGTCATACCTAACTGAAGATTGCCCTTGGCGATGGATTTGAAAATATCAGCATCTCCGCTGCCGTGTTTCCACACGCCATCCACAAGCGAACCACCTTGGCCGCCCTCAAACTTTGAGCCGTGGCAGCCTGAGCAGTTTTTGGCGTAAAGGTCCTCTACCTTGATTTTTTGAGCGGAGGCTATGCCACCAAAGCAAAGCAGTAGGGGTAGGGGCAGGAATATGCGCATGGGCGAAAGAATCATAAATTCGCGTTAAAACGCAATGCGGGAGTTATTCCTGTCGCGCGAGATCAAAATTCCCATTCTGCACCGAGCCACAGTGAGCGCGGTGCTGCCACAGTGCGGATCCCGTCGCTGCTCAGGCCAGTCTGAATTTCTTCATCAAGCAAGTTCTCGATCCTGACTTGATAGATTGCAGTGCCCACTTGCCATGACGCGCCGATCCGCACGCTGGTGAAATCGGAAATCAAGCGGCTGGCCAGCGCGTCGTCGTATTGTGAGGCACCGTATTCACAGCCCGCAAACAGGGAGATATGCTCCGACACCCGCCACTCGGTACCGGCGATCAAGCGCAGTTCCGGTGCCTGCGGAAATGGATTGCCGTCTAGCAGTGGTTGGTCCGGCGACTCGCAAAACTCAGTGCGCGACCACAAGGCGTTGAGTCCGAGAGTTACCGCTTCCGCTGGTAGCCACTCGATTTTCCCCTCGATGCCGCTCACCTGTGCTTGCTCGACATTTTGGCGCTGTGAGCCGCTGCCACCTCTCGGAATAATCCCGAAAATCTCCCGAATTTCTGCGGGATCGGTCACCGGCACGTTGGCGATGGCGTCGGAAATCCAGTGATAAAAAACAGCGGCACTCATTTTTAAGTTCTCTTTAGGCTGCCAATCGAGCCCGGCCTCGACGCTAAAAAAGCGCTCGGCATCCAGTTCTGGATTTGACTCAACGATGTCATTACGGACGCGGAAGGGGCGGTGGAGCTCATTCAAAGTCGGAAGCCGAAAAGCCGTGCCCGCAGAAACTCTTCCTGCTAGATCATCCTGAAACTCGTGGTTGAATTCAAGCGAGGCCGATGGCTCGATACCGTCGCGATCTGCCTGCTTATCCGTTCGTAGTGGTGCTCCGGTCGAGAGCGAGGTCTCGTTCCTACGGCCGTCCGTGAGCTGCCAGCCATCGAGCCGGATGCTGGCATCGACACGGGTTCGCTCGTTCGCTTGATAGGCTGCTGCACCGAAGATCCCCGCGAAGGCTTGGTTGCCGCCCGCTTCCCGCGTCCGAAAAGTGCCGACCGTTTCGTTTGTCTCGCCGGATAGAAATCGTGTGTCCGCGCCGCTGCTTAAAGTCCAAGCACCACCGCCGTCCCACTGCGTGGTGAGCGCCGCGCCGCTGCCGCGTCCGGGTACATCGAACTGGTCGAGCGCGAGCGTTTCCGCAGTCCGGTTCGCGTTCACCGAGCTGAACATGGACTCGAACTCCCGCTGCTGGTGCCAGCCAATGGCCTGCCACGAGAAATCTCCGTGGACGGAGGTGACGCGCAACGCAAAGTCGAGCGCCTCGGTGGAATTTCCAGTTAGGGGCGTACCGTTGCCGCGGTCTTCCTGATACCACGAGAGCATTGGCTCCACCGTTAGGCCGGGTGCAGCGAGCCAGGCAAATTTCAAATTGGCCCCTGTGAGCTCCGTGTCCAACTCGCGATCAATCGGTCCGCGCTGTGAAGAATCGACCGCGTGAAATCCATCGGTGTGCAGGCCAAAGGCGGAAAATGAAACTGCTCGCGTCTTGTCCGCATTCGTCATTTGATGAGACGTCGAGCCGCTGAATGTTTCTTGGCTGCCGCCGCCGAGCTTCAGCGAGTGGCGGTTTTCAAAAGGCGCGTGTCCGTTCATCTGGATCACACCCGCCGGGCTTTGGTTTCCCCAGACTGCCGCACGTGCCGCAGGGACGATGCGGATGGAGTCGAGCGCCGCTGCATCGTAACGAGCCCAGTAAATCCAGCCGCCGAATGGGTCGTTCTGCGGAATTCCTTCCAGGAGAACCAAGGTCCGTGAGGCTGCGGTTGCACCTGTGTTGCGGAGGCTAACACCGGCGGATGTCGGATTTCCAAAAATCGATGACTGCCGCCGATAGAGTGAGAACGACGGCTCCTTCGCCAGCATCTCATCGATGGTGCGTGGTGCAGACTTTAGCAAATCTTCGTGGTTCCATTCGGCCAGCGGGGTGGACGAGTCCTCACCAAGCCGCCGCTCAGCTAACACCACGATCGGGGTTAACAGTTCGTGCGATTGACCCAAAGCCTGAAGCACCGGGAGGCCGCTAAGCAGTGGGAAGATCCAAGTGTTGAAAATACAAATATGGCGCATGAATCGACTGCTTGCAGCATGCAGTATCTACATTTTTCTGCCGCGAAGCAAGGCCTGTTGATCAACTCCGCTCCGGCCTCAATGACGAGCACTACTATAAGGCCGGTTGGCCCGCCGGAGACACCATTTGGCAAAGCATTTATTAGTCCGATTCCGAGGATGGCTCCAAAGTTATAACAACGTTAAATGCTCTTCGACACCCATTATCGATTCGCTCAAGCGATACCTTTTCGCAGGTCTCTCAGGCTCCACAGGATTCCACTTGCCGCTGCGCCGCCGCCCTTCAGTTTCCTCGCTCCGTCCTTCCGCTTCGGCCCGAAGCGGTCTCGCGCACTCGCGAATGCCTCATTCACAAACTCCTTGCTGCCGATC